>CAKZLD010000128.1 GCA_937125135.1 uncultured Ignavibacterium sp. | reverse complement strand
ATTCAAAGAGGAGCAAGAGCTCCATTTGCACCTTTTGGTCTTGCTATTACAAAGTTAGGTGATGGCTCAGCGATTAATTTAAGTTGGAGGGACTCTTCCGAAACTGTTACTAATTTTGAAATTCATCGAAAAGTAGGATTTAAAGGAAATTATTCATTATACAGAACTGTTGCAGGGGATGTGAGAAATATAAACGATACGGGACTAAATAAAGACTCAACATATTACTATAAAATAAGAGGAAAAAATTCCGTTGGAACTTCACCTTTCAGTAATGAGGTAAATTCAGATAATCTTTTTAGCAGTGGGACACTTGAACCTCCAACAAATCTTGTCGCCCAGGCTCGAGGAACAAGATTAGTCATTTTAACGTGGAGAGACAATAGTCAGGATGAAAACTTTTTCGCAATTGAGAGGAAAGGAGAATGGGGAGATTTTTCAAGAATAGCAACCGTTTTAAAAGATGTAACATATTTCCGTGATACAACCTCTGGACTTTTTGCAGGTGGTAATTATTCTTATAGGATTAAAGCTTTCAGTAGCAAAGATTCTGCGCATTCAAACGTATCAACCACAACTACATATTCGTTTGATTTGCCAGCACCTTCTAATTTAACAGGTAATTATAATAAACCTCAAAGATTAGTAAACCTAAACTGGATTAATAATGATACTCAAGGTTTAATTAAGTTTTTCGAAATTGAAAGAAGTGTTACTGATAAAAGTAATTACGTGAGTATTGGAACTATATCTGCAAGTCAAACAAATTTTGTTGATTCTACTACTCAGGAGAATAGAGTTTATTATTACAGAGTTGTCGGATTAAATAATAATCGACAATATTCAGAATATTCAAATGAAATAGCAATAAGTACATATTGATATGTCAAATTCTCAAAATACATTTAATCAATTAAACACTATTTCTATTCTCACTAAAGAAAACGAAATTCTCAATTATTTACCTGCTAACTTGCTTGAGTTATTCGATAGCTTGATGGATTTAATCCCTCTTTCACTGGTAAATAAAAACAAAATAAAAATTTTACTTGATGAAAGGAAAGAAATAATCTGGTTAAAAGATTCAGCTGAAAATATCATTCTTGCAAATAATAGATATTTTGAAGTAACAGGAATCAAAGAAAAAGATTTTCAAAAAAAATCTGAAGATTATTTGTTTTTTCCATATCAGAAAGATTTAATAAAAAATTTGACAGAGTATTCAAAAGTAATTCGCAAACCTATTCTTATTCATGGGATTAAATATTCTGCTAACTTAGTCCAAAATTTTCCACTGGTTATTTATCCTGTCGTTGATAAACAAGGGAAAAATTATGTCTTTTTTAATATTTTAATTGAACCCTTGAAGTCGGAACTGAATAAAACAACTAAAATAAAAAGCTTTGAAGAAATTAAGTTTCCTTTTCTGAGAATTGATAGAAATAAAAACATAGCTGGATTCAATTCATCTTTCAGAAACTTGATTAAAGATCAGGTTGTATCCACTCTCTCTGATGTTTTTAATCAAAGTGTAATTGAAAAATTAGACGATTTACTTTTGAATGAAGCTGCTAACCAGACACTTTCTTTCGATGATTCTCTTTCATTAACAAGTATTGAAAACTGTGATTATATCTTAACGATTTTTAGAGATAATGATTTCTTTGATTTTTGTTTCTATCCATTTAAAAATCACAAAGACGTTCAAACTATACTCAGCCAACGAGGAAAAATGCTTGATTATTATATTCAAAATAGCCCAGAGCCAATATTTGTATTTGACAAAGAAAGTCTGAAATTCCTTGAAATAAATCAATCCGCACTAATGCTTTACGGTTATAGTCGTGATGAATTCTTAAAACTTGATTTAACAGATTTGTACTCACCCGAAGATTTTCAGTCTCTGATGGAATCAATTAAAAACAGTAGTCAGCAAAAAACCACTCCAACCTTTAAGCAAAAGACTAAAGATGGAAGAGATATTTATGTTCAATTGACTTATAATGACTTTAAGTACAATGGTCTTGATTCCTTTTTTGTAATTGTAAATGACAAAACTAAAAATCTCGAACTCGAGAATGAGAACAAATTCTACAAAGAATTCATTGATAATACTTCTGACTTAATCATTGAAACGGACGAATTTGGATTTATCAAATCATTGAATAATGCTGTAATAACTAAGCTTGGCTATGAAAAAGATTTTTTGATTGGCTCTTCATTCACATCATTAGTTCCTGATGACGAAAGAGGAATTATAAATTCAAACTTATTCAATAAACAAAAAACATATTCAATAGAATTAAAAACTGCTTTGAAAAAGTCAGATGGATCTTTCATAAATATAAAAGTTACTTCAATTCCAATAAAAAATCTTAATGAAGAAATAAATTCTTATAGTCTTATCATAAAATCCGATGAGAAGATAAAAGAAACCGTTACCGAAGTTAGAGAAGTAATTAAAGAAGTGATAGTAGAAAAACCAGTTGATGTATCATTTCCACAAGTGAATCAAAATTATCTTAATAGCAATTTTCTCTCAGGAGTTTTTCACGAAATATTGACACCATTAAATGTAATATTTGGATTTGCTCAGGAAATTGTTGAAGGCTTGGATAACCCAACTCCTGAACAAAAAGAAGCTGCTGATATAATTAGTCAAAATAGAATTAAATTATTAGATACAATGAACTCTGTGGTTGAATACTCTGAACTTGTTTCTAATAGTTCGTCATTAAATATCAGTGAATTTAATCTTGTTCAGGTGATTGAAAAATTAGAAAAACAAGCCAAGGATATTGCAAATACATTCGGAATTCAGTTTACTTTGGGCAAAATATCAAGTTCACTCAAAGTTGAAAGTGACGCAGAAAAACTTGAGAGAGTTATTATCGGATTAATAAAAATTATCTGTCGTCTTTCTCAGGAGAAAAAAATTTATTTATCATCTTTTGCTTTAGATCAGGAATTATTTTTCATTTCCGTAACCGATCAGTACAATTCTTCAACAAACTATCTGACTAATAATCTTAATAAAATTTTTAATTTACAGGTTGAACCACAAGATGTTGGTGCTCCGAGATTGACAGTTCATTTAACCAGATTTTTTATGAATTTGCTTAAGATGAAGTTTGTAGAAAAAATTAAGATAAATGATAAAATTGAATCTGGCTTCTTAATACCATTGAAACTAAAACAAGATGAATCCCCGGAATATCAAGTAGATAAAAGCAAAATTGAAACCAAACAATTTGTTGTATCGGAAATCCCTGAAAAAGTTACAGAGAATATCACTCAGCCATCAAAAATTAGTTCTCCTGATAAACCAGAAAAAGAGGAATCATCCAAATCAAAAATTGATTTATCAGGTTTAAGTTGTTTATACATCGAAGATCAAATTGATTCTCAGGTTTTATTCAAAATACAATTAAAAGAATTAAAAGAAATTGTTGTTGCTCCAAGTTTTGAAGAAGCTCTTCCTCATATTGAAAGTAGAAAATTTGATTTTATAGTTATTGATATAAATCTGGAAGGAGAATACAACGGTCTTGATGCTTTGAAATTAATTAGAAAAATACCCGGTTATGAAAAAACACCAATCTTTGCATCTACTGCCTACATTTTACCTGGTAATAAAGAAAGATTTATAGCTGCAGGTTTCAATAGTTTTATTGACAAACCAATCTTTAAAGAGAGAATTATTGAATCATTATCCACAGTTTTAGCTGGATAACTGAATCCCGGATAACATTTCCTTTTTATTCCAAAATTTAACTTGACTTGTATTTGTCTGTAATTTAATTTTACCATACAAATGTATGGTATTTTAGAGTAAGAGTAAGATTGAGAGTAAGAATAAGATATTAAAATTTTATTAACTGATTATTCTTTCATATTTAATCTCTTACTCGTAATCTGATTCTTAATCTTTTAAGAAACTATGAAAAAAGAACTAACAGAAATACAAAAGAAAATTCTCGACTATCTGATTGATCAGAAAGTTTCAAAAGGAATTCCACCAACTCTTGCAGAGATTGCGAAACATTTCGGTTATAAAAATCGCGCAACAGTTCAGCAGCACCTTCAGGCAATAGAGAAAAAAGGATATATCAAGAAGAATCCGAAATTATCACGCGCTATTGAAGTTACGGTTGAAGAAAAATTTTTTATTCCAAGACCAATTCTTGGTGAAGTTGCAGCAGGAAATCCGCTTACAATTTATCCTGATGCAATTGATACTGTTGAACTTCCGACTATAGTACGAATGCCAAAAGATTCTTTTCTTCTTCGTGTGAAGGGTGATAGTCTTAAAGATGCTTACATTTTCAGTGGTGATATTGTGATTGTAAATCCCAATCTTGAACCAAAGAACGGGCAGATTGTGGTTGCAATTCTTGACGATGCAGCAGTTGTTAAGCGTTTCTATAAAAAGAAAAATGAAATTGAATTAGTATCTGAAAATCCTGAGTATAAACCAATTGTTATTGAAAAGAAGTATCCTTCATTTAAGATAGTTGGAATTGTAATTGGTGTTTACCGAAGTATGAATAAAAAAGCGGTGTGAGGAATTATCATAAAACCTAAGTATAGTAAATTAACAAAAGTGTTAACTATCTATACTTAGGAGTTTAGTCTTATATAATCAATGAATACCAAATACCACATAGGAACAGCTGGCTGGTCTTATAAAGACTGGGTGCCAAACTTTTATCCGAAAAATCAATCTGCCGGATTTGATTGGCTACAGTATTACTCACATTACTTCAATTGTGTGGAAGTGAATTCAACTTATTACACTTATGTTAGCCCAAAAGTTATTGAGGGATGGATTAAAAAAGTTCAGAACAATGATGAGTTTATTTTTCACATAAAGCTTCATCAGGATTTTACGCACAAACGAAAATTTGATGAGCAAAATGTAAAAGTCGTTCGCTTCAATCTTGATTTACTTAGAAAGTCAGAGCGACTTGGTGGCGTACTCATTCAATTCCCATATTCATTTTCTTTTGATGGTGTCGCAATTCATCATATTCAGAAGATAAAAGATATATTTTCTGATGTAAGTTGTTTTGTAGAAGTCCGTCATTCAAGCTGGAGGAATAATCGTGCATTAGAATTCTTTAAGCAGAATGATTTAACTTTTTGTACTATTGATCAACCTCAGATAGGACAGGCGATACCGTTCGAACCAATAGTAACAAATGATCAAGCATACATTCGTTTTCACGGAAGAAATCTTGAAGCATGGAAAAAATCAATTTCTAATTTCAGCAAAGAGCAAACTTATCAAGAGCAAAGTTCGAGATATAGTTATCTTTACTCGCCGGGTGAATTAGTTGAAATAGCACAAAAGATAAAATCCATTGAACAAAAAGTGAAAGAGATAAATGTAATTATGAATAACCATCCGAAAGGTGATGCTGTTGCAAATGCATTTGAGCTGATTCATCTGCTGAAGGAAAAAACTAAAGTTGAAATGCCTGAAACAATTGTTAAAGCTTATCCGAGACTCAAAGAAATTTTAGTTAATTAAAAAAAGATCCCCCTCCTCTTTGAGGAGGGGTGTCACGATTTATCGGGACGGGGTGGTGTAATAATGAGACAAAACAATAAAAAAATCTTTAATAAAAAAGAACTTAAACCGAGACGAAAAGAACTAAGAAACAACTCAACTTTTGCTGAAGTTTACCTTTGGCAACAGATAAAAGGAAGAAAGCTTGATGGAAGAAAGTTCAGAAGACAGACAAGCATAGGGCCTTACATCGTGGATTTTTATTGTCCTGAAGAAAAACTGGTCATTGAATTGGATGGAGAAGTTCATTTTAATGAAGAAGCTATTAAGTATGATAAGGAGAGAACAGAATTTATTGAGTCTCTTGGACTAAGAGTAATTAGGTTTGAAAATAATGAGGTGTTGAAAAACACTGAGTATGTTTTGAACAAAATAAAAACATACTTTAAGGGAAATAATTAACCACCCCGTCTTCTGCCTTCAGCAGAAGCCACCCCTCCTTGGAAAGGAGGGGATTTTTTAGGATATGCGTACAATTTTTCATTTAGATCTTGATGCGTTTTTTGTTTCAGTAGAGAGAATTCTCGATCCGAAGCTTAATGGAAAACCGGTTATCGTTGGTGGTGATCCGAAATACGGAAGAGGAGTTGTTGCAGCATGTTCTTATGAAGCAAGGGCTTTTGGTTTACATTCTGCAATGCCGATAAGAACTGCATATAAACTTTGTCCGAATGGAATATATCTGCATGGACATTTTGAAGAGTATGAGCGATACTCTTCCGCGGTAAAAAATATTCTTGAGCAATACGCTCCTATGATTGAGCAGGCTTCGATTGATGAATTCTATCTTGATATGACCGGAACACAATTAATATATGGTTCTATGTTCGCATTTGCATCTAAATTGCAAAAGGAAATTTGGGATAAACTTAATTTGCCTTGTTCAATTGGCATTGGTAGCAACAAAACAGTTGCTAAAATTGGTTCTGATTGTATGAAACCCAAGGGAATCACTTACATAATTCCCGGAATGGAAAAGGAATTTCTCGCTCCAATGCCTGTTGAAACTATTCCCGGAGTAGGAAAAGTAATGAAGCAACAACTTAATGTAAGAGGAATTTACAGAATTGCTGATATAACTAAACTTCCTTCTGAATACTTCTTCGTTGCTTTTGGAAAATACGGAGTTGACTTATGGAGGAAAGCTCACGGTGAAGGCACAGAATATTTGACAGTTCAAAGAGAGAGAAAAAGTATCTCAAGAGAAACTACTTTTGGTAAAGATGTAACAAGCGATGAAGAGCTGAAGAAAACATTATTTTATCTGACAGGGAAAGTTTGTCAATCACTCAGAAAGAGAGGATGGGAAGCATCAACAGTGGAAATTAAACTTCGATATATTGATTTTCAGACTTTGATTCGTTCAAGAACAATAAAACCAACTGATGATGATAAAATAGTATTTGATACTGCCTGGGATTTAATGAAAAAAGCAAAAACAAGAAGAGTTGCTGTTAGATTAATTGGTGTTGGACTTACAAATTTTTCACCGGCGAGTGAGCAAGAGTTTTTGTTTGAAGATTATGAAATCAAAAGGAAAAAGATGTTCAGAGCAGTAACAAAAATTCGGGATAAGTATGGATTTGAATCCATTGTCTTAGGGGAAGGGAAGAGGAATTAAAAGTGATTTAATTTAGGATTAAAATTGATGTTGTTTTAAAAGCGTCATTCCGAACTTGTTTCGGAATCTGATATCTTGATTTTTGATTAAAATAGACCCTGTAATAAATTCAGGGTGACAAAAATAATCTTGAAAGACAGCTTCGTAGGAAGATGATTTATCATCCCGGAGGCCAATTCATTTTTCTGCCACCGAGAAGATGCATATGGAGATGATAAACTTCCTGACCGCCATTGTTTCCACAGTTGAAAACTAATCTGAATCCATCGTTAGCAATGCCCAGATCAGATGCTATTTTATTTGCTGCATCGAACATTTCACCTAAAAGTTGAGCGTGTTCACTGCCTTTGATATCAGTTACTTTTGGTATTTCTGTTTTTGGAATTATTAATATATGCACAGGTGCCTGTGGTCTTATGTCTTTAAATGCAAGAACATTTTCAGATTCAAAAACTATTTCAGCAGGAATTTCTCTGTTTATAATTTTAGAAAAAATTGTTGACATAACTATTCCTCCTTTTCGATGCCATACTTTTTCATTTTTGTGTAAAGATGACTTCTTTGGATATCAAGTATTTCTGCGGTTTTACTAATATTCCAATCGTTTGCCACAAGTTGTTTGAGAATAAATGCGCGCTCAGCTTTCTCTTTAAATTCCTGAAATGAATTACTCGTTTCTATCAGATTATCAAGTGATGCCTGAGAATCAGAAAACATAAATTCAATATCTTTTGCAGTAATTTCTTTCTTTTCAACTAATATTATAATTCTTTCAACCACATTTCTAAGTTCACGAACATTACCTGTCCAGCGTTGCATTTGCAGAACTCTTATCGCATTTTCTGTAAATTTAACCATAGGTTTTTTGTGCTTGAAAGTAATCTCATTACAAAAATGTTCAACGAGGATTGGAACATCTTCAACTCTTTCGCGCAAAGGTGGAACGTTAATTGGAATTACATTCAATCTGTGATACAGATCTTCTCTGAAATTTCCCTTATGAATCTCCTCAACTAAATTTTTATTTGTGGCTGCGATAATTCTTACATCTACATCTATCTTTTTACCACCACCAACTCTTTCAATTTTACTTTCCTCAATTGCTCTGAGTACTTTTGCCTGTGCTTGTAAACTCATATCACCAATTTCATCAAGAAAAATAATTCCTTTATTTGCAAGCTCGAATTTTCCGATTCTTTGAGAAATCGCTCCGGTGAAAGAGCCTTTCTCGTGTCCAAATAATTCTGATTCGATTAGTTCATTAGGAATAGCTGCACAATTAACTTCTATAAAAGGTTTATCTTTTCTCTCACTTTTTTTATGAATTGCACGTGCGACCAATTCTTTTCCTGTACCGTTCTCACCAGTGATTAAAACTCTGGTTTCAAGTGGTGCAACTTTATCGATGAGTTCAATTATTTTTTGAATAGCTTTACTTTTACCAAGAATTTCTCCTTCACCGATGAATGTTTTTCTAATCTCTTCATACTCTTCTTTTAATGTTGCCTGTTCAGTGGCATTTCTGACACTTATAAGTAGTTTGTCACGATCAATTGGTTTTTCGATAAAATCAAAAGCACCAAGTCTGGTGGCTTTAATAGCGTTCTCTATACTTCCATGAGCAGAAATAATTATTACTGAAGCAGAAGGTTTTTTTTCTTTAATTCTTTTAAGCACTTCAAATCCGTTCATCTCCGGCATTTGAATATCGAGTAAAACTACTGAAAAATCCTGCTCTGAAAATTTTGATAAAGCTTCAATCGCACTTGTGGTTGAATCAACAGCATAGCCCTCATATTCGAGGATCATGCTTATACTGTTACAAATTTCTTTTTCATCATCTATGATAAGTATAGGTTTCATTTTATAATACTGAAAAATTTTAATGATCTGATAAATAAAATTTGTGATGGCAATGTATTCTTATTTTGTTTAAGAATTTTTCCAAATAATCTTCCATAGTAATTAACATCAATATCTCTCAAATCAATTCTGCTCTGAACTTTAAAACTTTCTTCAAAAGCCTCTACAAAATAACCAATTAGCTCTCCTAAATCAAAGATTCTTGAATTGTATGAAAGGAAAGCGCTACCAAAAAAGTGAGCAAATTTATCCATATCTCCGTAATCATCTTTTGGCGAATCAACAAAAATGTATCTGGGAAGATTTTTATTCTTTCTGTTGAAAGTTTCTTCATCAGCTGAAATTAAAGGATAGCTTAATTTAATTTTTAATAATGGTGTCTGAACCGGAACTTCACGATAGGGAACAGTTGCAAATATAAGAGAAAGGAGTGCCTCGCTGTAATCAAAATCGTTAACTTTTAAAGCAAGAGAGTAAATGGAATCAACTGCGGCTAAATCACCATATTCGTTTCTGATGGTGATTAATTTTTCTGATGCGATAAATTCTGATACTAAGTTTACAGCTTTTGAAAGTTTACTTTGTTGTGCAGGTATATTTACTGTGAGAATTAAGATTAAGCAGATAATCAGATTTTTCATATTTACCACTGAGACACTCAGATCACTAAGAATTACGAGTTAATTCATCAAGCTTACTTAATACGCAATCGCCTTTTAAGTCTGTATCACTCCCGGATTAAATTTTGGAATTTCTGGATTGTGGTCCGCTACTTCCAGACACATTGAAATCCACTTTCGTGTATGTGCAGGATCAATTATTTCATCAACCCACAATCTTGCTGAAGCATAAACCGGATTGCTTTTTTCATCATAAGATTTTAGGATATCATTCAAAAGTTTTTGTTTTTCCTCCTCACTGAATTTGTGTCCGGATTTTTCTTCTTGTTTCAGTTTTATGTCGAGTAAAACACTGCTTGCCTGATTGCCGCCCATAACAGAAATTTTTGCATTTGGATAAGCAAAGATAAATCGAGGATCATAAGCCTTTCCACACATTGCATAGTTTCCGGCTCCGAAACTATTTCCAACTATGATTGTAATTTTCGGTACAACAGAATTTGCAACTGCATTTACCATCTTTGCACCATCTTTAATAATTCCTCCGTGTTCAGCTTTGCTTCCAACCATAAAACCGGTTACATCCTGCAGAAATATCAATGGAATTTTTTTCTGGTTGCAATTCATAATAAATCTTGTTGCTTTATCAGCAGAATCAGAATAGATAACACCGCCGATTTGCATCTCGCCCTTCTCAGTTTTAACAACACTTCGCTGATTTGCAACAATACCAACAGCCCAGCCATCAATTCGTGCATAAGCGGTAATTACAGTTTTACCATATCCAGCTTTGTATTCATCTATTTCAGAGTTGTCAACTATCCTGGCAATTAGTTCATACATATCATAAGGTTTAATCGTATCTTCAGGCAAAACTGAATAAATCTCTTCTGGATTGAATTTAGGTGGTTTCGATTCGATTCTGTTGAATCCTGCTTTTGGAAATTCACCGAACTTTGAAACAATATTCCTGATTTGTTCAAGACATTCTTCGTCATTCTTCATTATGTAATCAGTTACACCTGAAATATTTGACTGAACTCTTGCTCCACCTAATGATTCATTATCAATCACTTCACCGATTGCAGCTTTTACTAAATGTGAACCGGCAAGGAACACTGAACCTTCACCTTCAACAATCAAAGCTTCATCAGACATAATAGGAAGGTAAGCACCACCAGCAACACAAGGACCCATTATTGCTGCAATTTGTGGAATTCCCATTGACGACATTTTAGCATTATTTCGAAATATCCTTCCGAAGTGTTCTTTGTCAGGAAAAATTTCATCTTGTAACGGAAGGAAAACTCCGGCACTGTCAACGAGATAAATGATCGGCAAATGATTTTCCATCGCAATTTCCTGCGCACGAAGATTTTTCTTCGCAGTAATTGGAAACCACGCACCGGCTTTTACAGTTGCGTCGTTGGCAACGATAACACAAAGTCGGTTATGAATTTTCCCGATTCCATAAATTGTTCCTGATGATGGTGCCCCACCGAATTCTTCATACATGCCATAAGCAGCGAGAGTACTTAATTCAAAAAAATCATCTGGATTGTCAATTAGCTTTGCAATTCTTTCGCGTGCAGTCAGTTTTCCTTTTGATTTGTGTTTCTCGATTGCTTTTTTTCCTCCACCTTCACGAACTTTCTCCTTCAATGTTTCAATCTTACTGAGAAGCTCTGTGTGATAATTTTCTCTCTTGGTGGTGGAGTCGTTCTGTTTTATTTCTGTTCCAATCTTTTTCATAATGTTGATTTTTTTTACCACAGATTAACACAAATTTTACTCAGATTAACACAGATAAATTCGTGATAATCTTTGCTATCTGTGGTTTTATGTTCTCAAATAATAAATCTTTTAATTCCTTGTTTAAGATCTTTAATGTTAAAATTAATTAACAATCCAAGTTTAACTTCTGATAATTTCAAATAGGTTAACAACTGAGCAATATGTACGTCACTAATTGCTTCAACAGATTTTAACTCAACAATAACTCTATTATTCACCATTAAATCAATTCTATATCCTGCGTCTAATTTTATTTCATCATAAACTACAGGCAAAGCCTTTTCAACTTCAACATAATATCCTAATTTTTTTAATTCATGTTCCAAACATATTTGATAAGTGGATTCAAGTAATCCAGGACCTAACTTAGAATGTACCTTAAAAGCACATCCTATTATTTCATAACTTATTTTATTTAACTCTTCCAATTCTATGACTTAGCCAGTGATTTAAACAGATTTAATCAGATAAATTTGTGATAATCTGTGTTATCTGTGGTTAAATTCCTTTAGTTTTTTAACAAATCCTTTGCTATAACTATTCTTTGGATTTCGGATGTACCTTCGCCGATGGTTAGAAGTTTTACATCACGATAAAATTTTTCAACTGGATATTCTTTTATGTAACCATATCCTCCAAACATCTGAACTGCTTCACTAGCTGCTTTTTCTGCTATCTCGCTTGCAAAAAGTTTAGCTTCCGCTGCTTCTCTTGTATTTGGTAAACCGTTATCTTTCATCCATGCTGCTTTATACGTTAACATTCTTGCCGCTTCGATATTTGTTGCCATCTCAGCCAGCTTGAATTGAGTGGCTTGAAATTCAGATATAAATTTTCCGAACTGTTTTCTTTCATTGGTGTACTTTAATACAGCATCAAGACAACCTTGAGCAAGTCCAACACTTAAAGCAGCAATTGATATTCTTCCCCCTTCAAGTACCTGCATAGAATTTATAAATCCCATTCCTTCCTGACCGAGTAAATTTTCTTCAGGCACTTTGCAATTTTCAAATGCAAGTTGTGTTGTATCACTCGAACGCATTCCAAGTTTATTTTCTTTCTTACCAATAATTAAACCTTCAAATCCTTTTTCAAGGATGAATGCAGAAATACCTTTCTTACCAGCATCTTTATTCGTAATTGCTATTACTACATAGGTCTCACCAACAGTACCGTGAGTTGTAAATTGTTTATTACCATTTAAAATCCAGTAACCATCTTCTTTCACTGCAACACTCTTCAAACCTGCAGCATCACTACCGGATACAGCTTCAGTCAAGCCCCAAGCACCAATCTTTTTTCCACTTGCAAGATTAGGAAGATATTTTCTTTTTTGTTCTTCATTACCGAATAAGTTAATGTGATTCGTGCAAAGTCCGTTATGTGCTGCAACAGACAGTGCAACAGATGGATCAACTTTAGCAAGTTCTTCAATGATGAGAGCATATTCAATGTAACCGAGTCCGGCTCCACCATATTCTTCAGGTACCAGAATTCCCATAAAACCAAGCTCACCGAGTTGATGCATTATCTCCATTGGAAATTTTTGAGATTCATCGTACTCCATTATTACCGGACGAATAATTTTTTCTGCAAATTCTCTGATAGTATCTTGTATAAGAATTTGATTCTCTGAAAGTTCAAGTAGAAAAGGCTGCATTGGCATATTGAAATTCCTTTTAATTAATTTCTTTAAAGGTTCAGAAATTTTTAATCACATTTAATTCGACTTCGACTCTGAATATTCAAAATTTATCATTACAAAGATGCTGAAACGAGTTCAGCATGACATTTAAAGATGCTGAAACGAGTTCAGCATGACATTTGAATCGTAACCTAAATTTCACACTTTAACACGGCTTCGACTCTGAATATTCAGAATTTATAATTACAAAGATGCTGAAACAAGTTCAGCATGACATATAAAGAAGCTGAAACGAGTTCAGCATGACAATTAATAATCTATCTATTATTAACAAACTGATTTAAAATTTCTTCTGCAATATCGTAAGGAGAAGAATTACCTAACATAACATTTTTCATTGACGAATTTAACAAACTTTCAGAAGTTTGCGTCCAGAGTTTTTCTCTAAGTTTATTCTCTACAATTTCTTTGATTCTTACTTTAGTCCGATTTTCTCTCTTTAATTGAAAAAGATTTTTTTCAAGTAAAAACTTTTTATGATTTTCAATTTCATTTAAAACTTCGTCCATGCCTTTATTTTCAGATGCTACTGCTTTAATGATTTTAGGTAGCCAAGTATTTTCATCATGTTGTTTAATCATCAGAATTGTTTGCAATGCTGTATATGCTTGTTGAGAGCCCGGACGATCACATTTGTTAAGAACAAACAGGTCAGCAATTTCCATTAAACCAGCTTTCATTGCCTGCACTGAATCACCGCTTTCAGGCACCAAAACAACAATTGTCGTATCAGCAGCTTGAGCAATATCAAGTTCAGATTGACCGACACCAACTGTTTCAAGAATAATAATATCAGATCCGGCAGCATCAAGAATATCGGCAGTATCAATTGCTTTTTTCGAAAGACCACCGAGACTTCCTCGAGTTGCCATACTTCGTATAAAAACTCCCTGATCCATTCCGATATCATTCATTCTTACTCTATCGCCAAGTAGAGCTCCGCCTGTAAATGGGGAAGTTGGATCAACTGCAATGATTCCGACTTTTTTATTTTCCTTTCTAAAAAGTTTGGTGAGCTGATTTGTGATAGTGCTTTTACCAGCTCCCGGCGGTCCTGTGATTCCTATTCGATAAGCATTTCCAACTTTATTATAAATACTTTTAAGATATTCAGAAGTCAGATTATTATCTGATTCAACAACAGAAATTATTCTTGCAACAGCCCTTCTGTCGCCTGAAAACAATTTTTCCAATAAAAGATTATCAATCATTCAGGGTGAATTCTTTCTGAAAAAATCTACAGTAATATTCAGTCCATCTTCGATTTTAGTAGATGGTTTCCAGCCAAATTTTTTAAATAGTTTTTCTGATGTAATTACACTTCTCATTTGTTCACCTGGTGCAGGTGGACCGTGTCTTTCTTCTTTACCAGCATTGATAATGTTATTCAATTGATGAAATAATTGATTAACATTTGTTTCAACTCCGGTTCCAACATTGTAGATATCACTTTCTGTCTCATTCAAAGTTAGAAGATTTGCTTTGACAACATCGCCCACAAAAACATAATCGCGTGTTTGTTCACCACTGCCGTTAATTATTGGTTGTTCGCCATTCAACAATTTGGTGGAGAAAATAGCAACAACGCCTGCCTCACCAAAAGGATTTTGTCTCGGTCCATAAATATTTGCATAACGCAGAATTGTATAATTCAAACCATACTCTGCATTATAAAAGTAAAGATATTTCTCAACAGCAAGTTTGGAAATTCCATACGGTGAACGTGGCTGAGTAGGATGATTTTCATCAGCAGGGAAGTAGGATTGTTCACCATAGACTGCTCCACCTGTTGAAGCAAATATAAATTTCTTTACTCCAAACTTTATAGAATTCTGCAAAAGATTTATTGTTCCAAGTATATTTGAATTTGCATCAAAGGCAGGATCTTTTACGGATCTTCTTACATCCATTTGTGCAGCGTGGTGGTTTACTAAATCGAATTTCTCTTCATCGAATAATTTTTCAACCAAATCTTTATCACAGATATTTCCTTTTACAAATTTTGCTTTCGGATTTACATTTTTTTCAAAGCCTGACGATAAATCATCGAGCACTACAACTTGATGTCCTTCATTTACAAAAGCATCAGTAATGTGTGAAGCAATAAATCCCGCTCCACCAGTTACAAGAATTTTCAAATTTCCTCCGTATATAATTTATGATCGAGTATGTATTTTTCAATTTCTTTTGGAACAAGGTAATGAATAGGCAGACCTTTATGAACCCTATGTCTTATATCTGTAGCACTGATCTCAATTCCTCTTGTCTGAACGAATGTAGCTCTTTCTACATATTTATCTATAAACTCAATCGGTTGTGAAGATTTTCTTTTCAGTACTATAACTTTCGCAAGATTCATAATTTCATCAGGTTCTTTCCAGGTGTAAAATTTAAAGATGTTGTCGTAACCAATTATCAATTCTATTTCATCGTAATATTTTTTGAATTCTCTTAACGTGTCAACAGTGTATGATATATCGTGTTTATTGATTTCAAAATCAGATACTTCAAAAAAATCAATACCTTCAATTGAAATTTTAATCATATTCATTCTATCTTCAGCAGAAGATGTTTTAATATTGGTTTTATGAGGTGAAATATAAGTTGGAATGAAAATAATTTTATCCAACTTTCTGATTTCTCTTACAGATTGGGCAGTTATCAGATGACCGTGGTGAATGGGATCGAAAGTCCCGCCGAAAATTCCGATTTTCACTTTATGTAATCCCTGTATTCAATGAATAAATTAGTGAGTTTTTCGTGAATGTATTGCGAGCAATAACTAAAACTATCTTTGTGAGATAATTTATTGTATAGCAACTTGAAATTTGAAAAACTATTCACTCTGAAATGACCACCAATAGTATGAATGAAAAATTTTTCTGTTTTAATTTCTGTAAGTAAGTAATCATAATTTGTTTTAGTGTCAAGAAGAATACTAATCAAATTGTTATCATATCTGTTAAAAGCTGTATAGCAAATATCATTATTTTCAGATTTAGAAATGACTAATGAATTATCATCAGAAGAAATCAAATCTTCAGCTTTTTTTATATCTGTTGGTGAAATTCCCATAGTGTCAGCAAGAATGAAAATAAATTTTGAGAATTGTTTAAGGCTTTCTAAAAATTTTTCCTTATCAGTAAAACATTTAATATTTACTTTAGCTGAATTATATCTTTCAAAAGTTTCAGAATCAAATTGCTCTATAGGAAAAATATTTATCTGAATAACTTCCGATTCGTGAGCAAGGCATAAATTTTCAATCATATTTTCCGTGAGAGTTCTTTTTAAATAAAACAGGTCTTCATCAGAAAATCTAATATTATCGTTGAAAATAAACTCTTGTGCATCATTGACAGTTTTAATCAAACAATAAGCTGTTGAATTTGAATTCATATAAAATTCACCTGACTCAATAGGAAAGCGATTCGATTTTTATAATGTTCAATTTCAGCTTGATAATAATTCCTTGCAGAGCCTTTAGATTGTCTCATTTGTCTTTTTCTAAAAGCCAATGCAGTGGCGTATTTGATATATGGAATTCTGATTTTTTCATCAATCCAACCTGATTTGTCTCTTGCTGCTGAACTGAGTAGTTCCAAATGAAATCTTGGAATTATTCCTGTCAATGATTCTTCATATAATTCATTAAAAATAATCTTTCTTTCATTTCTTAGAGACAATTGAAATACGCTAATAAATATTAGTACTGAAATAATCATAAAAATAAAACCGAGAAACCAAGTTGATTCGAAACTAACAAATAAATTCCACAAAGAGTGAATCAACATAGCAATTGAAAGTCCCAAAAATCCAAAAATAACTCTGATGGGTTTGCTCATAAACTTAGATAAACCAAGGAATGCTCCTAATGTAGCAGTCGCAACGAGATGCATCACTGCAGAAAACAAAGTTCTGACAATAACGATTGAAATCCAGTCAGCGAAATTTTCGGTGTTGCTGATAAAGTAGAGAAAATTTTCAGTCATACCGAATCCTAATCCAATAGCTCCGCCATATACAATTCCATCAGTCAGATTATCAAATTTTCTACTGCTGATAGTGATAAGCAAAAACAGACCTTTAGTAATTTCTTCCACAAATGGTGCAATAATAACCGCACTTAAAACATCAACTCCGAATTCATCTTGAATGAAAACTTGTAAAAAAGAAGAAAGGATGATACTCCCAATAATAGCCAATATTACAGCTCCCAATGCTCCCCACAGATAATTAGCTAATACTAATTTAATTGGCTCTCTATCATATTTATCCATCCTCCAGATTAGATACAGATAGAAGCTCATTGGAATTATCGCAGCCAACCCAGATAAAATTATATACATCCTCAGAGCGAATTAATTTTTGATGATTGAAATAATTGGGAATAAATTATTCCTTTAACCAGGATTTTAATTCTTTTAATGTAGGCATTTTACCGTATGATAAAATACCAATCCTAAAGATTTTTCCACTCAAATATACTACAACTGCAGTTGAAACAAACATAATCGCTATTGCGATTAAATGCTCAGTAATTGGAATTTCCAATAAGTTTGCTTTCATTATCATTATAGATGGGAGAGTGAAAGGAATGTAAGTTAATACATTTACTATGGCGCTATCCGGATTTTGCATAGCACTAAGTAAAAATATGATTGGTAAAACTAAAATTATACTCAGATAACTCGTTATTTGCTGAGCTTCTTGTTCAGTGGATACTATCGAACCTATACCTACAAATAGTGAAGTGTAAAAAAGATATCCAAGAAGAAAATAAAAAAGTATTATCGGTAAATTTTCAAAAGTGCTGATGGAAACTATTGCAGAGCCGACAGCTGCTATTCCAAATAAAATCCAAACAAAAATTTGTGCTAAACCAAGAAAACCGAGACCTAAAATTTTACCAACTAATAATTGATTAGAAGTGCAACTCGAAACTAAAATTTCTATAAGTCTATTTGATTTTTCCTCCAGTAAGCTTCTAACAAGCATTTGACCTGAGTAAATAATAATCATCATCAGTAAAAGAATAAAAATCATTGATGAGAAAAAAGTTGTGAGAAATTCACTTTCTCCTTCTTCACCAAGTTTTTTGATTTTAATTGGATTTATTTCAATCTTGTTTTTAATGAAAGATAAAACTCTAACATCCAAATTCTCTTTAGTAAGTTGATTTATCAGAAAGATATCATTAACAGATTTTTCCAGTACGGAAAGCAACTTAAAATTTACCACACTTTTTGAACGAAAGTTAACTATTAAAGAATCAGACTCAGATTTATCAATGAAAAGATAACCTTCAATTTTTTTACTTAACACTTTGCTATCAGCCTGGATTAATAATGAATCTTTACTTAATCCTTCGACCTTCAGGGACTGAACAAGATATGCAGGTGTTCCATTCGATAGTTTTATAGATTCCAAATCATTTCTTACTTGCTCAAAATATTCATTGGTAAAATCCAAAATTCCAATCACTAAAGTTTCATCATTCTCAGATTGCATAAGTAAAGTCGGTGCAACTGAAAAAAAAATTATGAGCAATGGAGTTAGGAAAAGCGAAATCACAAATGCTTTAGATTTAACTTTCTCGATGAATTCCCACTTAGCAACTATTAAAGCTTTATTCATTTTGATTTCTCGTTCTTTATTGTATCAATGAAGATTTTTTCCAATGTAGGTTCGATTATAGAAAAATGATTTACTGAAACACGTTGAATAAGTTTTTTAAGAAAATCTGATGGAGAAATATTATCAGTCAGATGAATGTCAATTAAATTACTGTAAACTTCGTAAGAAATGACTTCAGTAAATGAACTAAGAATGTTTTCATCTCCATCAAAGTTTACTCTTATGTGATTTCCACCAAACTTCTTTTTTATTTCCTGCAAAGTACCCTGAAGTACAGACCTGCCATTATTGAGAAGCAATATTTCTGAACAGAGTTTTTCAGCAGTATCCATCTGATGAGTGGACAGGATAATACATTTACCATTATCTAAAAAATCTAAAATGAAATTTTTTATTTCTTGTTGATTTATCGGGTCAAAACCACTGAATGGCTCATCGAGTATCAATAAATCTGGATTGTGAATTACAGCAGATATAAACTGAATTTTCTGTTGGTTTCCTTTAGATAATTCTTCAATTTTTCTGTTTTTTAAGTCAGTTATATGTAGTTTTTCTAACCAAAAATTTGCTCTGGAAATTACTTCATTCGAATTTAATCCTTTCAAACTTGCGAAATAAAGTATTACATCAATCACTTTGCTTTTCTTGTATAGTCCTCGTTCTTCAGGTAAATAGCCAATGTTATTGAGAAATTTTTCGTCAATTGGGTGATTGTCAAAAAATATCTCTCCATCATTTGGCTTTATTATATTTAAAATAGATTTGATAGTTGTTGATTTGCCGGCACCATTTGGTCCTAATAAACCAAATATTTCCCCGCGATTAACCCGAAATGACAATTCATTTACAGCTTTAATGCTACCAAAATATTTTGAAAGGTTTTTTACTTCTAACATTTTTAGATAAAGTTGTTTGCACAAAGTTAGTCCTTGCACAATAATTATGAAAACTATTTTATGATAAGCGGTGAAATTTGCAGAGCTTTTGGTGATAATAAGTTAATTACTTTATTTATAATAACTTAAAATTGCATTTACATCGATAGTTTGATATTTTTGCTGTCCAAATAATGAGAAATTATAATGAATACAACAAAAGCAGATTTAGTAGATATAGTCGCAAAAGGTACAGGAATTACAAAATTAGAAACTGAAGCAATCATAGAGGGTTTCCTGAGGTCGATTATTGATACACTTGCAGAAAATAAATCTATAGAAATCAGAGGTTTCGGAAGCTTTAAAGTTAAAAAACGCAGAGCAAGAGATGCCAGAAATCCTAAATCAGGAGCAAAAGTTTTTGTCCCCGAGCATTATGTACCGGCATTCAAGTTTTCAAAAGAGTTCAAAGAA
Organism: uncultured Ignavibacterium sp.; assembly: GCA_937125135.1. Lineage (GTDB taxonomy): Bacteria > Bacteroidota > Ignavibacteria > Ignavibacteriales > Ignavibacteriaceae > Ignavibacterium. Next base: position 4,003 of record CAKZLD010000128.1, on the reverse strand, counting down.
ATGGTAGATACAGGAATTAAAAACAATATGAAAGTAAACGACAAATGACTTGTGAATTTTGCGGATTCAAATTACAACCTTCATTTAAGTTTTGTCCAAATTGTGGAAAGGAATTGGTTGTTAATAAGAAAATCCCATCTGTTAAATCGTCTCAAAATAAAGAAGAAATCAAAACGCTTCCTCCCCAAACAATTTATGGGCTGATTTTTGGCGGTATTGTCTTGACATTTTTGATATTATATCTCTCGGGAGTATTCTCAGGTCCTTCTATAAATAATGTTTCGAACCAAAGAAATTTTAATGAGAATAAAGAGCAATCTCAATCGGTGGACTTAAATAATATCCAAAAAATTAATGAGCTTGAAGCAAAAGTAAAAAGCAATCCAAATGATCATCAGTCTTTGTTAGAATTAGCTCATTTGAGAATGGATTCTGGTTTATTCGAACTTGCAATTGAGAATTATAAAGAATATTTGAAACATCATCCTAAAGAAGCTGATGTAATTGTAGATATGGCAGTCTGTTATTTTAATCTTAAAGATTATGAAACTGCAATTTCGTATATGAAAGAAGCAATTAAAATAGAGCCAAAACATCAGATTGCACACTTAAATATTGGTGTAGTTAATTTGAATATGGGAAATATTGCTGAATCAAAAATGTGGTTTCAGAAAGCGGTTGATCTCAATCCCAATTCTGATGCTGGCAAAAAAGCGCAACAATTATTAACATCACATTAAAATAAGGAGTAAAGGATGCCTTGTGGAAGAAAAAGAAAACGTCATAAAATGTCAACGCATAAGAGAAAGAAAAGATTAAGAAAGAATCGTCATAAAAAAAGAATAAGATAAAAATTCTTTAAGCCAACTTAGCTCAGATGGTAGAGCAGCGCATTCGTAATGCGCCGGTCGCCGGTTCAAATCCGGCAGTTGGCTCAAACAATCTCTCCATTTTCATCCCTTCTACTTAATTCCTATAACTGAATCTTAAATCATTATAACCTGATAACCATGCTCACAATATCAAAATTGTTTCAAATTCAGAATTCTTAATTAAATTTTAATTTTTTTTATTGAATTACTTGACTTTTACAATAATTTTGTTGAATTTTGGGGTGTAGTGGGGAAAAATGGTGAAATTCATTAATCAAATATTTAGGTTATGTTCAGAGGACAGTTTACATACTCGATAGATGACAAAGGAAGGCTTGCAATACCAGCAAAACTTCGCAAGCAGATAACTCCTGAATCAAACGACACCTTCGTGATGGTTAAAGGATTTTCACGTTGTATTGATTTGTATCCTCTGGATGAATGGCAAAAAATTGAGGAGAAACTTTTGCAATTAAATCTCTTCAATGAGCAACACACTAAATTTTTAAGAATGCTTTCAAGCTTTGCTTCTGATGATAAAATGGATTCACAATCAAGAATTTTGATACCCAAAAAACTTTTGGAATATGCAGAGATTGAGAAGGAAGTAATAATTCTTGGTGCTCTTAAAAAGATTGAAGTATGGAATCCAAAGAATTTTGAAAACTATTTAATGAGTTCACCAGAGACCTATGAAGAAATTGCGGCAAAAGTGATGGTCTTCTAAATGAGCATTCATCATAATCCAGTTTTGCTCAATGAATCTATTGATTACTTAATTACAAGTGCTGACGGAATTTATTTTGATGCAACTTTAGGTTTTGGCGGACACACTGCAGAGTTGTTAAATAGATTGACTAAAGATGCAAGAGTTATTGCCACTGATGTTGATGAAAATGCATTTAACTATTCCAAAGAAAAATTTAGTACTGATCCAAGAATTTCAATTTATAAGTTTAATTTCTCAATGGTTGATGTAATTGCAAAAATTGAATCAATAGATGGATATAATGGAATCCTTGCAGACTTAGGTGTTTCTTCTTTTCAGCTTGATAATAAAGATTCTGGATTTACTTATAGAGAGAATACTTCACTGGATTTAAGAATGGATAAGTCGAAAAGAATAACTGCTGCTGATTTACTAAATAATTTTGATGCAAAACAAATTGCTGAAATACTCTGGACTTATGGCGAGGAAAAAAACTCAAGAAAAATTGCAAGTATGATCGTTGAAAAAAGAAAAACTAAAAAATTTTCTTCAACTTTTGAATTGAATGAATTGATAGCTCAAACAACTCCGGTAAAATATTTAACTAAAACTTTATCGAGAGTTTATCAAGCACTCAGAATTTATGTAAACGATGAAGTGAGTAATCTAAAAGAATTATTAATCAATGGACTTAAAGTTCTAAAGAAGGGTGGACGATTTGTTGTCATAAGTTATCATTCGCTTGAAGATAGAATTGTAAAAGAATTTTTTGCTGAACACTCTAAGAAAGCTGCTGATAAAAAATCGGATCCGTTTGGAATTATGAATCTCGAACCAAAACTTAAAATTATTACTAAGAAACCAGTTGTTCCATCAAAAGAGGAAATTGCTTTGAATAAAAGAGCCCGAAGCGCTAAAATGAGAGTTGCTGAAAGAATATGAATAAAAGTTCGAAACCATTTTTATTATACTCATTCATTTTGCTGATAACCATAGTTGGAATTGTTTTATCGGTTGTTGTTTTGAAAATACGTTATGAACAAATGTTAATGGATAAAGATAAAACTCAAAAAGAATTAATTGTTACAATTCAGGAGCAGAAAAAATTAAATGCAATATATCAGGACTTGACTTCTGAGGAGTTCATAATACCATTTGCTGAAAATAATCTGATGCTTATTAGAAATTTTAATTCAAACGATCAGATTAAAATAAAAAAAGAACAAATCGAGCTTATAGAAGAGACACTGAACAAAAAATATGAATAATTCAAGAGCATTAGTAATAATTGGTTTGATTCTACTTTTTTCTGTAATCATTGTTGTACGTTTGGTTAATATTCAGTTAATCAATAAGGATAAGTATGCTCAGTTAGCAGAGCAGCAGCAAACCAGCATTGAAAAAATTAAAGCAGAGATGGGATTGATTTATGATAGAAATAATAAACTACTTGTTTATAATCGAAACGATGTAACCTTTTATCTTGACTTAAATTATGTTAAGAATGAGGATGAGAAAAAAAATATTGCTTCAAGATTTTCTCAAGCCACTGGTAAAAGCGAAAATTATTACCTATCGCTTATAAATAATTCTAAAGGAACGATTATTCTTCAAAGGAAAGTGAAGCCAGAACAACTTGAAAAATTAAGAGATCTAAATCATAATGGATTGTATTCAGTTCCTGATCCGACAAGAGTTTATTACTATGGTTCACTTGCAAGCCATCTTCTGGGCTATGTCAATAAACAACAAAAATTAGTTTCAGGAGTTTCAGAATTCTTAAGTAAAGATTTAGAAGGCATTGATGGTTATAGAAAAGTTTACAAGAATTCGATGGGTAAAATTGTGTCTTACGATGAAACGGAAATGCAGTTGCCTGTTCCGGGAAAAAATATCGTTCTTACTATAGATAAAAAGTATCAATCAATTCTCGAAGAAGAATTAAAAAATGGATTAAAGCAATTTCAGGCGCATTCGGCTACTGGAATAATAATGAATCCTAATACTGGCGAAATTCTGGCTCTTTCAAATGTGGACGATTATGATCCAAACTTTTATTGGCAATATGATGACTTTCAAAGAAGAAATAGAGCAATCACTGATACATATGAGCCAGGATCTACTTTTAAACCTTTCACATTCGCAGCTTTAATTGATAAGGATTTGTGCTCTACAAATGAAAAAATTTATACAGAAAATGGAACTTATAAATTTCACAAAGTAACCATTAAAGATGTTAAACCATATTCCTCTCTAATTGCTGAAGATGTAATTGTCAATTCAAGCAATATTGGCATTGCAAAGTTAGCTCAAAGAATTAAAGATGATGATTATTATAAATTTTTGAGAAGTCTTGGTTTTGGAAACCTTACTTCTATTCAAATCAGAGGTGAGGCTCAAGGAAAATTAAAGAAACCTACTA
>CAKZLD010000127.1 GCA_937125135.1 uncultured Ignavibacterium sp. | reverse complement strand
AAAACTGAAGCGAGAGTAGATTTGCCTGAACCATTTGGTCCCATTATAGCATGAACTTCACCAAAATTTACATTCAGGTCTATTCCTTTAAGAATTTCATTTCCGTTTATACTCGCATGTAAATTTTTAATTTCTAATAACATTATATCTCCTTTTTAATTTTTAATTTCATTTTTGATGTAACAATGAGCCTTACTGTCGTCAGAAAAACTTGTCAAAGTTTGACAATCATCCTTCGACAAGCTCAGGATGAAAAACTATCCTACACTTCCCTCTAAACTAATACTCAAAAGTTTTTGTGCTTCAACTGCAAACTCCATTGGTAATTCAGCCAAAACTTCTTTAACATAGCCATTAACTATCAAATTTACAGCATCTTCTTTTGCTATTCCTCTCTGATTCAAATAAAATATTTGATCTTCACCAATTTTAGAAGTTGTAGCTTCGTGTTCGACTTGTGCAGATGGATTATTAATTTCAAGATAAGGAAAAGTATGAGCTCCACATTTATCACCAATTAAAAGAGAATCACACTGAGAAAAATTTCTTGAGTTGTCAGCTTTTTTACCAATTTTAACAAGCCCGCGATAACTATTGTTGCTTCTTCCAGCAGAAATTCCTTTAGATACAATTGTACTTTTCGTATTCTTACCAATGTGAATCATCTTTGTGCCGGTATCAGCTTGCTGAAAATTATTTGTAACTGCTACTGAATAAAATTCTCCTATCGAGTTATCTCCCTGTAGAATGCAACTTGGATATTTCCAGGTAATCGCCGAACCTGTTTCTACTTGTGTCCAGGAAATTTTAGAATTTACACCTTTACATAAACCTCTTTTAGTAACGAAATTGTAAATACCTCCTTTTCCTTCTTTATCACCCGGATACCAGTTTTGAACAGTGGAATATTTTATTGTTGCGTTGTCCATTGCAATCAATTCAACTACTGCTGCGTGAAGTTGATTTTCATCTCTAATCGGAGCTGTACAGCCTTCAAGATAACTAACATAAGAGCCTTCATCAGCCACTATTAAAGTTCTTTCAAACTGGCCGGTTTCAGAAGCATTTATTCTGAAGTAAGTTGAAAGCTCCATTGGACAACGTACTCCTTTCGGAACATAAACAAAAGACCCATCGCTGAAAACTGCAGAATTTAAGCTTGCATAAAAATTATCAGTATATGGAACAACGCTACCCAAATATTTTTTTATCAATTCAGGATGCTCTTTGATTGCTTCAGACATTGAGCAGAAAATAATTCCAAGCTCTTTGAGTTTATCCTTGAAAGTAGTAGCAACAGAAACAGAATCAAAAACCGCATCTACAGCTACACCAGCTAACATCATCTGTTCTTCTAAAGGAATTCCAAGTTTGTTGTATGTCTCCCTGATAGCCGGATCAATTTCATCAAGCGAATTATATTTTGGTTTTGTCTTAGGCGCTGAATAATAAGAAATATCCTGATAATCAATTGCATCATATTTAACATTTGGCCATTTTGGTTCTTCCATTGTTAACCAATGGCGGTAAGCTTTTAATCTCCATTGAGTCATCCATTCCGGCTCACCTTTCTTAGACGATAACTGTCTAATTATATCCTCATTCAATCCTTTAGGCAATTTGTCTTCTTCAATCTCAGTAACAAATCCGTATTTGTATTCACGATTTGCCAGCTCTTCTATTTTTTGGGTTTCGGTTACACTCATTATCTCTCCGATTAGATTTTATTAACTAATCAAATTTATTTAATCTTTACAAAATTGTCAAGATTATTCATTAACAGAGGATTTTTCATATTAGTTCAAGTCATTTGAATTAATTGGTTACATTATGTCATTAAAATTAGTTTAATATCAGGGTTAAGTATTTAATTATTCAATTATGAGTAATTTTAATACATACTTAAAATTCATTTTAATTGTTTTTTGGTCAATTATCGGTTAATTTTGGGCAAATAATAAAAGAATTACTCATTGAGCGAACAAAACGAAAATAAAAGTGTAGTCCCTTCATCAGAAGGTAATATAAGCAGACCTTCAAATTGGCGAAAAGGCAGAAGAAGATTCTATCCAAAGAAAAAGTCTATCCCGAATGGTGACAAGAACAAATCGGAAGTTTCATTTAAAACATCATTTAAGAAAATTTCTATAATAGTACCTTTGTACAATGAGGAAGAATCTTTACAACCATTAGTAAACGAAATTAGAAAAGCTCTTAGACCTTTGAATACTTCATATGAAGTTTTATTAATAGATGATGGAAGCAATGATAAATCTCTTAGTGTAATAAAAGAAATAGTCAGAACTGATAATAGATTTAAATTTATTAGTTTTAGGAAGAATTATGGTAAATCAGCAGCTCTTCAGGTTGGATTTAAGAATGCAACTGGGGATGTTGTAATTACAATGGACGCTGATCTACAAGACGATCCTAATGAGATTGCTAATTTGATAAAAAAATTAGAAGAAGGTTACGACCTTTGCTCCGGTTGGAAAAAACAGAGATTTGATCCATTCATTAAGAAATTTTCATCAAGATTTTTCAATTTTGTGACAAGAATTATCAGTGGGATTAATATTCACGATTTTAATTGTGGGTTAAAAGCATATCGAGCCGACGTAATAAAAAATATTAAAGTTTACGGTGAATTACATAGATATATTCCTGTGCTCGCTAAATGGCAAGGGTTCACAGTAACGGAAGCAGTGGTTAAACATCACCCAAGAAGATATGGCAAAACTAAATTCGGGATTTCAAGATTCTTCAAAGGTTTCATTGATTTAATTACTGTTGTTTTTGCTACCAGATATATTAAAAGACCAATGCACTTTTTTGGTTTTTTTGGTGCTCTAGCTTTCTTTATTGGTATTATAGTAAATTCTTATTTATCCTATTTGTGGATTACTGGTCAACCATTAAGTAACAGACCGATGTTATTCTTAGGTATTCTTTTAATTATTGTTGGTGTACAATTTTTCTCCGTTGGACTTTTAGGTGAAATGATTGTTCACAGCACTATGAACGACCGCGAATATGTAATTAAAGATAGAAATATTTAATACCTACCTTAAATGAAATACGATCCGGTTAAAAATGTTTTTGCTTCGGTAATTAAAAAAATACCTTTTCTTCGAATTGCATTTTACAAACTACTCGATTTAGTATTTCTTCGTTCTTGGTATGTTAGAAGAGAACTGAAAAAAATCCGTTTATTATTTGGAGAAGAAGAGATATCTATTCTCGATGCCGGAACAGGGTTTGGGCAGTACACTTATTTTATGTTTCGGAATATGAATCCTTGTAAAATCATTGCTATTGATATTAAAGAAGATTGGATTCAAGATTGCCAAAATTTTTTTTCAGCAAAAGAGATAAAAAATGTAGAGTTCTTGGTTGAAGACTTAACTGAAATAAATTATGAGAAAAAATTTGATTTAATTGTTTGCGTTGATGTGATGGAACATATTCAAGATGATGTTAAAGTATTCAAGAATTTTTACAATGCATTAAAGACTAATGGTTATTTGCTGATTAATACTCCATCAATTTTCGGTGGAAGTGATGTTCATGATGAAGAAGACGAAAGTTTTATCGGTGAACACGCAAGAACAGGTTATTCAAAAGAAGATTTTGAAAGTAAACTTCATCCGATTGGATATACAACTTATCAATCAAAATACACTTATGGTTTTTGGGGAGATAAAGCATGGCGTATCGGAATAAAATATCCAATGCTTTTACTCAATCTCAGTAAGTTATTTTTTTTAATTCTTCCATTTTATTATTTATTAACTTTTCCTTTTTTTATCACAATGATGTATTTAGATTTTTACTCAGAAAATAAAATTGGTTCGGGAATCAATTTCATTGCATTGAAAAAAGATTAACGGAGAAATAATGGCTAAACAAAAAAATATTGTTAAAACTTCCAAGCAAAGTGAAGAGTCTTTTTTATCCAAATTCGCTTTGAATAACATAATACCACAAAAGCATCATCCTTGGATTGTTATTCTGGTTATTTTCATTTTATTTCTGATTTTTCTTAACCCACTTTATTTCGGAAATAAGACTTTCGAGTCTGGTGACATAATAACAATGGAAAGTATGAAAACTTATCTCGAAAAAGATAGAGAAGGCTTTTCATTATGGAATCCTTATATTTTCGCTGGAATGCCTGCCTACGCTTTAAGCACTGAACCAACTTGGTTTAATATCATTTATACTATCTACACAACTATCAGAACGGGATTTGCTTCGCTATTCTCAGTTCAATATGCAATGTGGAGTTTTTATTTAATCGTTTTGACAATTACTTCATTCTTATTAATGAGATACTTGACCAAAAATACTTTAGTAAGTCTGTTTACCGCTCTTGCAACTTCTTTCTCAACAGGAATCATTGTATTTCTTTATATTGGTCACGTAACGAAATTAACTTCACTTTGTATGTATCCTCTGATGTTCCTTCTCATCTTGAGGTTGAAAGAAAAATTCACGCTTTTAGATTTTCTTTTATTAGTAGTAACACTTCAGATTTTAATTCAAGGATTCCACGTTCAGATTATTTTTTACATTTTTTTCGCCACAGCAATTTACTTCATTTATTTCCTAATTAGGCATTTTATTAAAAAGGAGAAAGATCAACTCAAAGGATTAGTAAAAGCTGGTTTCTCTGTAATATTTGCTATCATTATTGCACTTCTGATTCAATCTGATAATTTCACTCAGATTTATGAATATACTCCATACTCTACACGCGGAACAGAAAGCATTATTGAAAAATCAAATCCGAAAACAGCAAAATCTGAATCAGATTATTATGAATATCATACAGAATGGTCATTTTCAGTTGGAGAAGTTCTTACATTTATTGTTCCATCTTATTATGGCTTCGGAAATTCTACTTATAAAGGTCCGCTAACAAATAATCAACCTGTGGAAGTTAACACATACTTTGGTCAAATGAGATTTGTTGATGTAGCAATGTACATGGGCATTTTGATTTTCTTCCTCGGCATTTATGCTATGATAGTTTTAAGAAAAAATCCTCTTGTTCAATATTTAACAATTTTGGTTATCATTTCACTTTTAATTTCTTTTGGTAAAAATTTTTCAATCTTTTTTGATTTGATGTTTTACTACTTCCCCTACTTTAATAAGTTCAGAGTTCCATCAATGATTTTGGTTTTGATACAAATAAACCTACCTATCCTCGCTGGTCTTGGATTGATGAACATTTTATCATTAAGAGAAAAAAAAGATGAAAAAATTAAAGTAATCTTAAGAAACATTAGTTTGGGAATTTCAGCAGTTTTTTTATTAACTATCTTACTTAATTCTGCTATTTCTAATTGGTTCATTGAGAGAATAAACTCATACGCTGATACTCTTCAGAATTCTCAGTTAGCTCAACAGTATAAAGTTCTCGCTGATTACACTTCACAGATGTTTGTTACAGATTTAATATTTGCTGTCTTATTCTTAACAATTTGTTCTTGGAGTATCTTCCTTTATTATCAAAGAAAATTTTCTGCTGATATTTTAATTTTAGTTTTCATAATTGTTACAATGACAGACCTTTGGAGAATTGATTCAAGAGGAGCGAAGTATATTGACAATCCTGATATCAAGAGCATTTTCGCTGAGCCTGATTATGTTACCTTCATTAAATCTCAAAATGATAAAGAGCCTTTCAGAATTTTCAATGCTAAACAGGATGGTTCGCCTGGTTCATTAAATAACAATACTAATTTCCATGCATATTTTCTATTAGAAGATTTTTATGGTTATTCGGGAATTAAACCACGTGCTTATCAGGATTATATGGATGTTGTTAATCCAATAAATCGTTACTTATGGAATATGTTGAATGTTAAATATTTAATCACTGATAAACCTGCTTCATTACCGGGGTTAAAAGAGCTGTTCGCTTCGCAAAAAAGTTTTGTTTACCTGAACGAATCTCGTTTACCAAGAGTGTTTTTCGTAGATAAGATAGAAAACATTTCGCCTCTTGATTTTCTTAATCAGTTTAGAGACGGACTTATTGATCCGAAGCGAATCGGAATTGTTGAAGGTGAAATACCAAAAGTAGATGCTCCTGATTCTTCTGCGAATATAAAAATTTTAAAATATGATGAGGCATTGATTGAGGCAGAAATTACTGCCAACGGTAATAACTTTATTTTTATCGGAAATACTTATCACCCGGGTTGGAAAGCAACCGTAAATGGCAATGAAACAAAAATCTTCAAAACAAATCACGGATTTTTAGGACTTGTCGTCCCAAAAGGAAATAATAAAGTTAAAATTGAATACGCACCTGAAAGTTTCTTCCTTGCAAGAAACGTTTCTTTAGTTCTCAGCAGTCTGGTTGTTTTAGGATTATTATTAACGATTATTCTTGATTTAATCAGAAAGAAAAAAAATCAATCAATTGGATAATACAGATACAAAAATAAATTTCAGTTCATCTGGCTTTAAAAAGTATTTTATAAATACAGGGTGGATGTTCTTTGAAAAGATCTTAAGAATTCTTCTTGCTTTTACTGTATCTATTTTTCTTGCAAGATACTTGGGACCTTCTGAATACGGATTATTTAATTATGTATTAAGTTTCACCGGTTTATTTACAATTCTATCTTCATTTGGAATTGAAAATATTTTAATCCGGGAATTAGTACAGAATCCAAGCAAGGCAAATGAACTTTTAGGAACTGGTTTCAGATTAAGAATTATTGGTTCTTTTATTTCCATCATACTTACACTAATCACCGCCTTATTAATCGAAGAACCTTTGTCAACATTAATATTAATTGTCATCATTTCTTCCGGAACAATTTTTCAATCTATGATGGTTGTTGAACAATATTTTCAAGCTAAAGTTGAGGCAAAGAAAAATGTTATTGCTCAATCAACTTCTTTTTTTCTGACATCTTTGCTAAAAATTATTTTTATTTTATCAGAACAGCCATTAGTTATGATTGTGTTTGCTCACACCAGTGAATTCATTTTCCTTTCAATCGGTTATTTCATTATCTACTGCAAAACGGGGAATAAATTCAATCAATGGTTTTTCAATCTGCAAACAGCAAAAAGTATGTTCAAAGATTCCTGGCCTTTGATGCTATCAGGATTGGTAATTTCAATTTATATGAAAATTGATCAGGTGATGATTAAAAATATGATGTCTTCTACCGATGTTGGGTATTATGCAGCAGCAGTAAAATTAAGTGAGGCGTGGTATTTTATCCCAATGACAATCAGTGCGTCTCTATTCCCAGCAATAATTAATGCAAAATCATTAGGAAAAGAATTTTACTTCAATCGCTTACAAAAGCTTTATGATTTATTAGCCGCAATAGCAATAGGAATAGCAATTCCTATCACAATTTTTTCTGATTTAATTATAAAAATCATATTCGGAAATGAATTTATGCCTGCCTCGACTGTTTTAACAATTTATATCTGGGCAGGTGTTGGAACTTTTTTAGGGGTTGCAAGCAGCCAATATTTAATCAGCGAAAATTTAACTAAGTTATCATTCTACAGAACACTCATTGGAATGATAGTAAACGTGTTATTAAACATTTTCTTAATACCAATTTATGGAATCAATGGTGCTGCTTTTGCAACATTGGTATCATACACTCTTGCAACATTCTCAATCGGAATTTCAAAGGTTACATTCGAACAAATGATAATGATGATTAAATCAGTATTTTTAATAAATCTTGTTAAAGAATTTTATAAGTATGTCTCTAAGTCTAAAAGAAAAAGTTAATACGATTTTCTATTTTATTACCCATCCTTCAGCGTTGAAGATGGTTTTATCATTGAGTGAATCCGGATATTTAAGAGATGAAGGATGGTTCAAATCTTTCGACTTGAAACAACCATTAGATAGATATAGTAATCCGATTCCATGGTTTACATATCCAGCAATTGAATTTCTGAGAGAAAGATTAAAAAAAGATATGTGTGTTTTTGAATATGGTTGTGGAAATTCTACACTGTTTTTTTCCGAAAGAGTGAATGAAATAATTTCTGTTGAAACAAACTTCGATTGGTATAATAAAATTAAACAGAAGTTGAATTCAAATTGTAATCTTATCATCTATAACGAAAAATCTGCTTTTGAGTATGCTGAGACAATTAAACAGTTTAATAAAAATTTCGATATAATTATCGTTGATGCGATAAAACGAAATGAGGTCATAAAAGTTGCTGTTGATTATCTTAATCCAACGGGCGTGTTAATACTTGATAATTCGAATGTTGATGAATATAAAGAAGGTATTGATTTTATGTTAAATAAGGACTTCAAAAAATTAGATTTCTGGGGAATACAAGCCGGATATTTCAATAAAACCTGCACTACAATTTTTTATAAATCAGATAATTGTCTAGGAATATGAATAACTTAGCTCCGATTGCATTATTCGTTTATGCCAGACCACAAGAAACATTAAAAACAATCGAAGCACTTAATAAAAACTTCCTTGCATCAGAATCAATACTTTATATTTTTTCAGATGGGCCTAAAGGAGAAAAGGACCTGAGCAATGTTTTAGAGGTGCGAAAACTGATTAGAAGCTTACAAACAGGATTCAGCAGCGTTGAAATAATTGAAAGAGAGAAAAACTTAGGACTCGCAAATTCAATTATCAGCGGTGTTTCGGAAGTTCTTGATAAGCATAATAAAATAATTGTGATGGAAGAAGATCTTGTGTCTTCACCTAACTTTCTGAACTTTGTGAATGAATCATTAAATAAATATGAAAATGAAAAAAAAGTTTTTTCTGTTACTGGTTACACCTATCAAATCCAAGTTCCTCAAGATTATTCATTCGATAATTACTTTACTCCAAGATGTGAATCACTCGGTTGGGGAACATGGAAAGACCGATGGATTAAAGCTGATTGGGAATTGAAAGATTTTAGAGCTTTCTTGTCGAACAAAAAATCTATAAAAGATTTTTCAAAAACAGGAAACGATTTATTTGGTATGCTCTTAAAACAACAGTTAGGTAAAGTTGATTCGTGGGCAATTAGATGGTGTTATGCTCACTTTCAAAACAATGCTTTATGTTCTTATCCTATCAAATCAAAAATTACTCATATAGGTGAAGGTGGTTATGCAACCCACGTTAAAAAAGAATTAAAGTTTCTTGATACAGAATTAGATAGTGAACTTAAAATCTCTTATGATTTTTCAACTAAGATTGAAATTGAGTATGAGATTTTTGATCAATTCAAGCTTTATTTTAAGAGAAGCATATCGAACAAAATTAGAAATATTTTTCTGCGATGGTTTATTCTATATAATTCCAAATTTTCAGGTAAATAATATTTAATAAATTATCTGTTCCGACGTTATAGCAAAATATAAATGGAATCAGTTTATTTAAATTTATAAATTCATCTTGTCTGAAAAGATTTTACAAAACATAGTAACAGCCCAAATATCCTTATCTTTGCAAAAATAAATTTTCCTAAATATGAGTGGAATTGACAAACCATCAGTAAACGATAATCGTAACTATGATTATTCGGGCTTTGCGGAGTTCGAAAGACCTGATTATAAATTCATCGTTGAATTGGTTGAAAATAATTCAAAGGTAGTTGATCTTGGTTGTGGTAATGGAAGTTTAATTCAAAAGTTAATGATTGAAAAAAATGTGATAGCAAAAGGGATAGAAATTTCTGAAAGCGGAGTTAAGATTTGTAAAGAAAAAGGTCTTGAAGTTTATCAAGGAAGAATAGATGAAAAACTCAATTTTAATGATAATGAATTCGATTTTTCAATCTGTCACATTACTATTCAGATGGTAATGTATCCCGAAGTTTTACTAAAAGAAATGAAAAGAATTTCTAAATATCAGATTATCTCATTTCCAAACTTTGCTTTCTATAAAAACCGACTTGAATTACTTCTAAAAGGTAGAATGCCTAAAAAAATGTTATTCGGATATTCTTGGTTTAACACGGGACATATCCATCAATTATCGATCAAAGATTTTGAAGAATTGGTAAAAACCATTGGTGGAATTGAAATCATCAAAAAGTGCTTTATAAAGAGTAATTCTTATAAGGATAGATTTGTTTTGCTTTTACCAAATTTATTTATGCAGTTCCCTATTTTCCTATTGAGAAAGACTGATGAAACTGATTGATAAAGTATTGAATCATCCTCTTCTATTAGAAAAGCCACCAGTGCTAATTGATATCGGAGCTTCAGAAAATCTAAACTCGAAATGGAAATCGTTTGCAAGATACTCTATTTGCATTGCATTCGATGCGGATGATAGAGATTTTTCAATTTCTTCAAGAGACAACGCAGGATTTAAAAAACTTCATAAGATAAACCGAATAGTTTCGAACAAAGAATCAAAATCAGATAAATTTTATTTAACTAAATCACCTTACTGTTCAAGCTCATTAAAACCAGATCTATCATCTCTTTCAAATTATACTTTTTATGATAAGTTCGAAATTGTATCTGAGAAAGTCTTGCCTTCAGTTAGAGTAACTGACATTTTGAAAGAATTGAACATTGAATACGTTGATTGGTTCAAATCAGATAGTCAAGGAACTGACTTAAGATTGTTTCTTGATTTAGGAGAAGAAACTTATCAAAATGTAAAAGTAGCTGAGTTTGAACCGGGAATAATTGATGCGTACATAGAAGAAGACAAATTGATTGATGTATTAAAAAAACTAAATGAACTAAATTTTTGGTGCAGTGATTTTACTATAAAAGGTAGCGTACGAATGAATTATAATTTGTTGAATTACATTTCGAATAATGATTTGCTAAAAAAATTGATTCAACTCTCATTAAAGCCAAGTCCGGGATGGGCTGAACTGGTGTTTTTTAATTCTTTCAAAGAGATTAATTCATTAAGAGATCATTTGCTTGGTTGGGTTTTTTCAATCTCTCAGAAACAATACGGTTTTGCTTTTGAATTAGCTGATAAAGCAAGAAAAAATTTTAATGATCCGATTACAAATGAACTATTTAATAAAACTAAAAATTTAATTAAATACAGAATGTTTAATAAAAATTTAATTACGCAACTTGTTAAAAGTAAATTTTAATGATATACAATTTTTGCACATTATTCGATTCAAATTATTTATCAAGAGGAATCGCTTTATATCGCTCTCTCGAACAGTATTGCGAAAATTTTCACCTTTATATTTTTGCTTTTGATTCGATTAGTTATCGAATCTTAAAGAAATTGAACTTACAAAAAGCAACCATAATCTCCCTTGCAGAATTTGAAGATGAAAAACTAATCGAAGTCAAACCAACACGAACAATTGCTGAATACTGTTGGACTTCAACTTCATCAACTATCCTTTATGTTTTAGAAAACTTTAATGTTGATAACTGCACTTACGTTGATGCTGATGTTTATTTCTATTCTTCCCCAAAACCAATTTTTGATGAGTTAGGGAATAAATCTATTCTAATCACAGAGCATAGATATTCACCTCAGTACAATAAAGAACTAAAAGCAGGTAAATACTGTGTGCAGTTTGTAACATTTAGAAAAGATGAAAATGGATTAAAAGCATTAAAATGGTGGAGAGATAGATGTATTGAGTGGTGTTATGCAAGATATGAAGATGGAAAGTTTGGGGATCAGCTATATCTTAATGATTGGACAGAACGATTTGAAGGTGTTCATGTGATGAAACATCTCGGTGGTGGATTAGCTGCGTGGAATGTTCAACAATATGAATTTACTAAGATAGATGATAAACTTTTTGGAAAGGAAATTTCTACTGGAAATGAGTTTGAAGTTATTTTCTATCATTTTCATTACTTAAAATTTTTGCAAAATGGAAAAATTGAATTAGGACGACGCAAACTTTCAGAAAATGTGATTAACATTTTTTATAAAAACTACATTAAAGAACTTGAAAAAATTAGCAACGAAATTTCAAAACTTGATTCTACCTTCGATCCAAATGGCTCTGTTAATTCGCAGATTAGCTGGAAGACTCCAATTCTATATATTTACAGAAAACTTCTCGGAGTTTATAACATTTATAACAAATCAAAACTTTTGGATGGTTAATGGCAAAGCTAATTAAGTTGAAAACATTTTCTGATAAAAGAGGAAATCTCACTGTAATTGAAGATCAAATTCCTTTTGAAATAAAAAGAGTTTTTTACATTTATGGTGTGGATGATTCTGTTCGTGGCGGACACAGACATAAAACTACCAGACAAGCAGCCGTGTGTATCCACGGAAGTTGTATTGTTTCAAACAATGACGGTACAAAAAAGGAAGACTTTGTTCTTGATCATCCAAGCAAATGTTTAATACTCGAAACCTACGATTGGCACACAATGCATCATTTTACTCCAGACGCTGTTTTACTTGTTTTTGCAAATACAAAATTTGATCCAAACGATTACATTTTTGATGAATACAAATGATCTATTACGAGAATTTATTTCATTCGAATTCAAAGTTCCTCAAAGAGTACGAGCAAAAGTTTAATCAGGTTTTAAATTCAGGTTGGTTCATTTTAGGGAACGAAGTCAGCAATTTTGAAAATCAATTCGCTGGTTATCATAATGTCAGATTTTGTGTTGGTGTTGCTTCTGGTTTAGATGCATTAACATTATCCCTTCTTTCAAGTGGTATTGAAACAAAGAGCGAGGTCATTGTTCCATCAAATACTTACATCGCAACAATTCTTTCTATTCTTCATTCAAATATGATTCCTGTTTTGGTTGAACCTGATATAAAGACTTATAATATTGATCCGGATAGAATTGAGGAAAAAATAACATCAAGAACTAAAGCTATTATGATTGTTCATCTTTATGGTAAAAGTTGCGATATGGACAAAATACTTAGGATATGCAGAAAATATAATTTAATTCTAATTGAAGACTGCGCTCAGTCTCATGGAGCAAAATATAAGAATCAATTGACCGGAACATTTGGCGAGTTTGGAGCTTTTAGTTTTTATCCCACTAAGAATTTAGGAGCCTTAGGTGACGCAGGAGCAGTTATAACAAATAATGAGCAATATAATGAAAGACTAAAGATGCTCAGAAATTATGGTTCGCACAAAAAATATCACAATGAACTTGTAGGTTTCAATTCACGTCTCGATGAAATTCAGGCAGCTCTACTTTCAGTTAAACTAAAATTTCTGGATGAAATAAATAATCATAAAAGAAAATTAGCAGGAATTTATCTTGATAATCTGAAAGATGAATTTGTTAAGCCAGTTTTTGATGAAAATTATTTCGATGTTTATCACATCTTTAATATCAGACATCCAAAGAGAGATCAG
Source organism: uncultured Ignavibacterium sp. (assembly GCA_937125135.1). Taxonomy (GTDB): domain Bacteria; phylum Bacteroidota; class Ignavibacteria; order Ignavibacteriales; family Ignavibacteriaceae; genus Ignavibacterium. The sequence continues at coordinate 464 of CAKZLD010000127.1, read as the reverse complement.
CTGAAGGAGTATCTTTTAAAGAATGAAATACTAACAGAGATTCATTATCCTGTTCCTCCTCATAAACAAAAGGCTATGCAAGGAATAATAAATGGAGATTTTCCGATAGCTGAAGAGATTCACAATACAACTTTAAGTTTGCCGTGTTCATTTGGACATACAGAGGATGATATTTATAAAGTTGTTGAAGTAATGAATAAATTCTGAGAAAAATTATTTGAGAATATTTGAAAGTTCAGCGGCAATATTCTTTCTGTTAAAGTCCATAATTTTTTCTGAGTTGAGTTCAACATTAAATTTTGTTTCAAAAAAAGAGCTGACATGATCATTATAATCGTACATTCTTCCTGCCGAAGTTTTTTGTAGTATTCTTTCCACTTCTTTATTGTCATTTCCAAATGCTATTATTGGTTTTCCTACTCGCAGATATTCAAAAAGTTTTCCGGGAACATGTCTTTTCTCAG
>CAKZLD010000126.1 GCA_937125135.1 uncultured Ignavibacterium sp. | reverse complement strand
TTTCTATAAACTCAATGAAATCAAGAGATCGATTATAAACATTCAATTTTTCATGACTAAAACTTCCCTTCCTACCATTATCAAACCCATTTCTTGAACTTGAACCTGAACTTGAACTTGAACCTGAACTCTCTTCACAAAAACCCCAACTCAAGTTTTGCCACCTCCGACATCATATCTTTATCCCATGGTGGTGTCCAAACAACATCTACTTTAGCACTATTAACTTCTTTAATAGCAGAAATTTTGCTTTCAACTTCAGCAGGCAAAGATTGAGCAGCTGGACACATTGGTGAAGTTAATGTCATTTTGATTTTAACATTAAACTCATCATCAATTGCAATTTCGTAAATTAAACCTAATTCAAAAATGTCTACTGGAATTTCAGGGTCGTAACAGGTTTTGATCGTCTTGATGATTTTTTCTTCTAATTCTTGTTTACTTAATTTATTCATATTATAAAACTAATTATTTCTTAATCTCACTCTTAATCTTACTCCTCCTCAGTGCTCACCTTTTCTTTTTTTCCTTCTAAAGCTTTAATCATAGTATGCCACGCCAATGATGCACACTTTACTCTCGCTGGAAACTCTCTTACTCCGGAAAATACAGCTAGTTTCCCTAATTCTTCTAAATCAATATTCTCATCAATTTTTGCAGTAACAAGATGATGAAATTTTTCAAAAAGAACTTTCGCTTCATCAACTGACTTACCTTTTATCATTGATGTCATTAACGAAGCAGATGCTTTTGAAATAGCACAACCCGAACCTTGAAAAGAAATATCTTTAATCAATTCGTTATCGTCAAGTTGAATATAAATTGTAACGTTATCACCACATAAAGGATTATGACCTTCAAGTGAAACTGTTGGATTTTCAATCTTTCTAAAATTTCTTGGAGATTTGTTATGATCTAAAATTACCTGCTGATAAAGTTCTCTTAATTCTTTCTGCATTAGTTGAAAACCTCCAGAATTTTTTTCAAGCCGTTATAAAGAACATCTACTTCTTCGAAAGTATTATACATTCCAAAAGATGCACGTGAAGTAGCTGGAATTTTGAATTTATCCATAACCGGTTGAGTACAATGATGACCTGTTCTGATTGCAATGCCTTCGAAATCGAGAAATGTTCCGACATCATGAGGATGAACATTATCAAGTACAAATGACAAAACAGAAATTTTATTTTTCGAAGTACCAATTACTCTTAATCCATTTAAAGTGCTTATTTTGTTAGTTGCATATTCTAGGAGAGAATTCTCATATCTTGCAATTCTATCGAGTCCAACATTTGAGACATAGTCAATCGCAGCACCTAACCCAATTGCACCAGCGATGTTCGGAGTTCCGGCTTCAAATTTATGTGGGAGTTCGTTATAAGTTGTTTTCTGAAATGTTACTCTTGAAATCATATCTCCACCACCTTGATATGGAGGCATATTTTCAAGAAGATTTATTTTACCATATAAAATTCCGATACCTGTGGGACCATATAATTTGTGACCACTGAAGGCTAAGAAATCACAATCCAATTGCTGAACATCCAATTCCAAATGATTTACCGCCTGTGCAGCATCTAAAAGAACAGGGACATTAAATGAATGAGCAAGTTTGATTATTTCTTTTACCGGATTAACTGTTCCAAGTGAATTTGAAGCATAAACAACTGAGACAAGTTTTGTTTTTTCAGAAATAAGTTTTTCGAATTCTTCCAAAATTATCTCACCTGTTTCATTAATTGGAATTACTTTCAGATTTGCTTTTTTTTCTTCGCATATCAATTGCCAAGGGACAATATTGGAATGATGTTCCATTTCTGAAATAATAATATCATCACCTTCATTTAGAACTTTTCTGCAATAAGTCTGAGCGACCAGATTGATTGACTCTGTAGTTCCTTTTGTGAAGATAATTTCATTTTTCCCAAGTGCATTTATGAATTTTTTAACTTTGATTCTTGAGCTTTCAAAAGCTTCAGTTGCTTCCTGACTTAATGCGTGAACACCACGATGAATATTAGCGTTTTGTTTGTAATAGTAATTTTCCAAACTGTGAAGAACGTGCAGTGGCTTTTGAGTGGTTGCAGCATTATCGAGATATACCAATGGTTTACCGTGAACAAGCTGACTTAAAATCGGGAAATCACTTCTGACTTTTTCAACATTAAAGTCAAGTTGCTTTTTTAATTCTGCATTTTCTTCTTTTAATAGCATTTAGTTAAACTTTCTTGTTATTATTTTTTCAAGATAATCTCTCAAAGCCTCAATTTTAATAGATTTAATAACATCGCTTGCAAATGCATGAATCAGAATTGCTGTCGCAGAGTCTTCTCCAATACCTCTTGTTTTTAGATAGAATTTAGCTTCCTCATTTAATTTGCCAATAGTCGCACCATGAGAACATTTAACATCATCAGCAAAAATTTCAAGCTGAGGTTTTGTATTCATTACAGCTGAATCAGAAAGTAATATTGTATTATTTTCCTGAAATGCATTCGTTTTTTGAGCATCCTTTCTGACCATCACTTTTCCATTAAAAACACCTTTAGAATTTCCCTGAAGAATTCCCTTATAGTGTTCGTAGCTATTACAATGAGGTTTAGCGTGATCAATCAAAGTATGAGCATCAAACAACTGTTCGCCTTCAATCATAAATAAGCCATTCAAAGTACTTTCAGCACTATCTCCTTTAAAGACTGAATTAAATTCATTTCTTGAAAATTTAGCTCCTGTTGAAATCAGATGTGAACTAAAATTACTGTATCGCTCTTGATTAACATCCATCTTTCCAATATGAATGGATTTAATACTTTCTTCCTGAAGTTTGATATGATCTAAAATTCCATTTTCATCAACAAAAATTTCTGTAACACTATTGGTAAAGTATTCACTATCCGTATCTGAGACATAGTGTTCTAAAATAGAAACCTGAGCATTTTTCCCAATGATAAAAAGATTCCTTGGTTGAATTAAATCTTTTGATGAATTTGAATTATTATAAAAAATTAAATGAATAGGTTCTTCAACTATTTTTCCATCAGGAATATTTATGAATGCCCCATCATTGATAAATGTAGAATTCAAAGACGCAAAAAAATTGTTATTATTATCAGATGACTTTCCAATATAATTATATAATAATGGATGACTGTTTTTTATTGCTTCAGCAAGACTAAGAATTTCAACACCTGAAGGAATATCCAAAAGTTTAGATAGATTTTTGCTGTAAATTCCATTCACAAATGTCATCAAGCTGTGTTCAAGATTATCAAATAAAAATTTACTGATATGATCGTAAGAATAATCAGATTTAATTGGATTTATCTTGAATACTTCTTTAGTTAAGAAAGAGACATTAGTGTATTTCCAGTCCTCGTTTTTAGTTGTCGGTAAATCCAGATTTGAAAAATGCTCGAAAGATTTTTTTCTGTAATCGTGAAGAGGGAGTTGCTTTTCTCCATTAAGTTTTTTTTCAAAGTCTGAAAAACTCTTTATACAAAATTCTTTAAAGGATAAGTTTTTCTGATTCATATAATTAAACTCCTTATACCGGAATTTCTTCTTGTTTATTCTTTATCCAATCGTAACCTTTTTCTTCTAATTCAAGAGCTAATTCTTTTGAACCAGATTTAACAATCTTACCTTGATAAAGCACGTGTACGAAGTCTGGAATTATGTAGTTCAACAGCCTTTGATAGTGAGTAACAACGATGATAGCATTATCTTTAGAGCGAAGCTTATTAACACCATTAGCAACAATTCGAAGTGCATCAATATCCAAACCTGAATCTGTCTCATCAAGAATAGCAAGTTTTGGATTTAATACTGCCATTTGAAATATCTCGTTTCGTTTTTTCTCACCACCTGAAAAACCTTCATTGACAGAGCGGCTAAGAAATTTCTGATCAAGATCAACAAGTTTACTTTTCTCTTTCAACAGAGATAAAAATTCGATTGCATCTAATTCTTCTTCTCCTCTGTATTTTCTGATTTCATTAAGAGCAGTCTTTAAAAGATTTGTATTACTAACTCCGGGAATTTCAACAGGATATTGGAAAGCAAGGAAGACACCTTCTCTTGCTCTGTCTTCCGGTGCTAATTCCAAAAGATTTTTTCCGTTGTACCAGATTTCTCCTTCTGTAATCTCATAATCTTCTCTACCTGCCAAAACTGAAGCGAGAGTAGATTTGCCTGAACCATTTGGTCCCATTATAGCATGAACTTCACCAAAATTTACATTCAG
>CAKZLD010000125.1 GCA_937125135.1 uncultured Ignavibacterium sp. | reverse complement strand
ATCTTCCCTCAATGGCAAAATATTTGGACATCACCAAATATTCCAGGCGAAGCTATTACAGGATACTTGAATTTTCAAAAAACTGCTAATGGTTGGTTAAAAAGATTATATTATCTCGATAGTACAAAGTTCTATATTTCAAGTTCACCAACTAGTTTATCGCCCGAATATATTTACTATTTTACACCTGAAGAAAAATTAGCGGGATATCAGCTTTATTCAATTCAAACTGATTTAACAAGTGATGGCATCACTGAATTTTATGTATTGGGTTATGTTGGAACTTCCACTAATTACAGACAAACTGTGAAAATATTCGACATAACTAACAACGGCATAGTATTCCAAGGAAATCAGAATGGATATAGTTATTCTTTTCCGACTTTTATTGATATAAATTCAGATGGATTGCTGGATTGTGTGTTTTTGAAATATAGATATCCTTATGACAACTTATATTTCTATGAAATTTATTCAACAGGTGTAACTCCAATTGATGAACCTATCGAGCCAATTGGATATAACTTAAATCAAAACTACCCCAATCCTTTTAATGGTGAAACAAATATTTCTTTCAGTATCAATATTGGAGCAGATGTTAAATTAAAAATTTATGACTTAAAGGGTGAGGAGCTCACTACTCTTGTTAATGAATTTAAACCTGCGGGAAATCATTCAGTTCGATGGGATGGCACGATTGAAAATAAAAGAGTTGCAACAGGAATTTATCTCTATGAGTTAATTATTGATGGAAAAAGTTCTGTTAAGAAAATGATATATCTCAAGTAGAAATAATTCTTTAAAAAATTAAAATTCAATGGTGAATTATGAAAAATTTTATTGTTCCAGATAATATTGCAATAAGTGATTCTGGTTTTATATTTCTTCCAAGCACAGGTGAAACTTTTACGTTAAATGAAATGGGTAAAGAAATATTTAAACTTTTACAAGCAAAAAAATCATTAGAAGAAATTTCTTCAGAAATTATAAAAGAATATGATATCGACGAGCATACTTTAGAGCGCGATATTGAAGATTTTATATTGAGATTAAAAAGTTTAAATCTGGTGATTCAAGTATGAAATTAGCTATAACTGGTCTTAATGCAACTGATAATCCTGGTCCAGGTGTACCTTTAATCCGAAGTTTGAAACATTCTGAAGAATTCGATGCAGAGATTATCGGACTTATTTACGATGTACTCGAACCGGGAATTTATATGGAGAATCTTACCAAAAAAAATTATCTGATTCCATATCCTTCGAGTGGACTTGAGAATCTCTATGAGAGATTGTCTTATATTCAACAGCAAGAAAAAATTGATGTAATTATTCCTACTTTGGATTCAGAGTTGTTTGGGTTTGTAAAGCTTGAGGATAAACTTGAAGAGTTAGGAATAAATATGTTCCTGCCAACTTTTGAACAATTAAATATCAGAGCAAAAGATAAATTATTTGACTTTTGTTCTGATAATGAAATAAACGTTCCAAAAAATATTCTTGTCTCTTCAATTTCTGAGCTTCAAAAAATTCCGGAAGATTTTGACTATCCGGTTGTTGTTAAAGGAATTTTCTATGATGCTTATATTGTAAATAATCTCGAAGAAGCGAAGACGGCATTTCTTAAAATATCTTCAAAGTGGGGACTTCCAATTATCATTCAGGAATACTTGAAAGGCGATGAATTCAACGTAGTAGCATTAGGAGATGGAACAGGACAAACAATTGGAGCTGTTGCAATGCGAAAACTATATATTACCGACAAAGGAAAAGGCTGGGCTGGAATTACAATTTTTGATAATAATTTAATTGAAATTTCTAAAAAAGTTATTGAGAGAATTAAATGGAGAAGCGGAATGGAGCTTGAATTCATCAGGTCTTCAGAAACCGGACAATATTTTCTCTTAGAGATCAATCCGAGATTTCCAGTTTGGGTTTATTTAGCTCCCAATGCCGGACAAAATCTGCCTTATGCTTTGCTACAACTTGCATTAGGGAATCAGGTTCAGCCATTCGATAATTATAAAGTTGGTACAATCTTCGTACGCTCTTCGTGGGATTTAATTACTGATATTTCTGTATTTGAAAAAATTACTACCAAAGGAGAAATTTAGTATGTCATCAAAAAAAATATACGAGAGACCTATAATTACGAAAAATCAATCTGGGTTTATGAATAAATTTGGCTCGAGCTCCTTAGTAAAACCAAAAGTTGAAATTGATGGTGTATTAGTCAAAGACTTAGTTGATAAATGGGGTTCGCCACTATTTGTAATTTCTGAAAAACAAATTCGCTCAAATCAAAGGAATGCACTTAGAATCTTTAAATCAAGATATCCGAAGGTACAATTTGCATGGTCATACAAAACAAATTACTTGAAGGCAGTTTGTGCTGTTTTTCATTCGGAAGGTTCGTGGGCTGAAGTTGTTTCAGAATTTGAATATCAAAAGGCAAGAAGATTAGGTATTCCCGGAGAGAATATCATATTTAATGGACCTGATAAATCTGACAGTGCTTTATTAAATGCGATTAATGAAAATGCAAAAATTCATATTGATCATTTTGATGAACTTTACAAGTTAATTGAATTAACCGAAGAAACACAAAAGAAGGCGAACGTTGCAATCAGAGTTAATATGGATGTGGGAGTTTATCCCAAATGGGACAGATTTGGATTTAATTATGAAAATGGTGAAGCGTGGCAGGCATTAAAAAGAATAATCACATCAAGAAATTTGAAATTAATCGGATTGCACACACACATCGGAACTTATATGATGAGTGCTGATGCTTACAAAACTGCAACAATCAAATTAGTTGATTTAGCTAAAGGTTTGAAGAATAATTATAACCTCAATCTTGAGTATATTGATTTGGGTGGTGGTTTTGCTTCACATAATACTTTACTTGGACAATATCTTCCAGCAGAAGAAGTCGTGCCTTCAATAGAACAATTTGCGGATGCTATTTCTTCAGGATTATTTGAATTATCAGGTAGTCTCGATGAATTACCTACATTGATTTTAGAAACTGGTAGAGCATTAATTGATGATGCAGGATATTTAATCACAAAAGTATTGGCAAATAAAAGGTTATCTACAGGTAAAAGAGCTATTATAATTGATGCTGGAGTGAATATCTTATTTACAAGTTTCTGGTATAAACATAAAATCCATCCGGCAAATGAAACAGGAGTGCATACAGAAGAATCTGCAATTTATGGACCTTTGTGTATGAATATTGATTGTATTAGAGAAAGTATAGTTTTCCCAAACGTTAAGAAAGATGACCTTCTTGTTATTGATTATGTCGGAGCTTACGATATGACTCAATGGATGCAATTCATAAATATGAGACCAAATGTTGTAATGATTATGCAAGATGGAACTGTGGAATTAATAAGAAAATCTGAAGATATTGATTATATTGAACAGCAGGAAATTTTACCAGCAACATTAAAGAACTTTAAATGAATTTTTTAATCGATTCAGTTCTATTCAGTTACGCTCAGATTTTTTTTAGTAACAGAAAATGGTTTGGACTGGTAATTTTTTTAGTCAGTTTATTGACACCGAAAATAGGTTTTCTCGGTTTACTCGGTGTAATTACAGCAAATCTAATTGCTTATTTTCTTAAATTTGACTTAAGTAAAATCCGTTCTGGTTTTTATGGCTTTAATGGAATTTTATTTGGTGCAGCTGTCGGTTACTTTTATGAACTAAGTTTGTCCATAGTTCTTTTGCTACCAGTATTTATTCTAATTACTTTTTTCATTACTTCTGTTCTTGAACATTATCTTGCTGTAGCTTTAAATTTACCAGGATTGAGTCTTCCTTTTATTATTTCATTTTATATTTTTATCATATTTCTAAGTAATTATGGTGAAATCCAATTCTCGAAAAATTTACAAATTTTTGATATACCAACTGATTTCAGTCAACCTGTATCAATTTTTTTAAAATCGTTAGGTTTGATTATTCTTCAGCCGTCCGTTATAGCCGGATTGATAATACTCATTGCAATTTTTTTCTTTTCAAGGATTTTATTTTTATTATCAATCATCAGTTTCATTGTAAATTTTTATGCTATAAAAATTATTTTGCCTTTTCAGACTGATGGCTTGATGGTAATTTCTTCAGTAAATTCTATTTTGGTAGGTATTGCATTAGGCGGAAGTTTGATAATCCCATCGAGAAAAAGTTTATTTCTTGTAATTATTTCAATAATAATGACTGTAATCACTATAGGATTTTTTCATCAAGTTTTTTTGACATCTCGTCTTCCAATATTCGTTCTGCCATTTAATTTTATAGTACTTCTTGTCATTTATAGTTTGAAATTCAGAAGAGATCATACTGACTTAACTTTGTTATACTTCAAACCTGGCTCTCCTGAAGAAAATTATTATTATCATCATAATCGAAAAGCTCGGTTTGAGAGATTCAAATATTTTTCAGTTGAATTACCATTTTTCGGTGAATGGAAAGTTTCTCAGGGATTCAACGGTGAATATACTCATAAAGATAAATGGAAATTTGCCTGGGATTTCGTTCAGGTTGATGAAAATGATAAAGAATATAAAAATAATGGTAATAAATCTGAAGACTATTTTTGTTATAATTTACCAGTTTTAGCTCCTCTTGATGGCGAAGTTGTGAAAATTGTTGATAAAATAATGGATAATCCCATTGGCGAAGTAAATATTGATAAGAACTGGGGAAATACAATAATCTTAAAGCATGCAGAGGATTTTTACTCGGCGATATCTCACTTGAAAGAAGGTTCTTTCGAAGTTAAGGTTGGAGAAAAGGTTAGAAAAGGAACTATAATTGCTAAATGTGGTAATAGTGGACGCTCTCCCTATCCTCATATACATTTTCAATTTCAACTTACAGATAAGATTGGTGAAAAAACTTTCAAATATCCGCTTGGAATATTCATTTCCAAATCGGACAATGAAAAGAAATTGAGAATATTTGAATATCCTCAAAAAGGAGAATTGGTTAAAAATATTGAGACTCATAAAATCATCAAAAATGCGTTTGATTTTAAGTTAGGAAATAAACTTAACTTTACCTATGAAATTAAAAACAAAAAATTTGAAGAAGAATGGGAAGTAAAAATTGATATTTATAATTTACTTTATCTGGAAAATAATTTTGGTGAAATAGCTTACTTCTCACTATCAGATAAGATGTTTTACTTCACTTCTTATGTGGGGAAGAAAAATTCAGCGTTGTATTATTTTTATCTTTCTTCACCGATTATCCCGTTTACTTTTGATAGTGAATTAAGCTGGAAAGCGCCATATTCTGTTACAGAATTAACTAATACTAAGTTACTATATTTGAATGAGTTACTGCTATTATATAAGAATTATTTAAGGGCTTATGGAGAATTAAAATTCATTGAAAATGAGGAAGATGATAATAGTTTTTTGATTATTACTGAGATTAAGATGAAAGGCTTTGGCATAATGAGTTTTATGAATAGCACCAAAAGAGGCAAAATAAAAATTGATGAAAATGGGAATATTTCCGAAATAGCCTTTTATGAAAAAAATAAATTTATATTTAAAGCAAATAATAATTTGGAGAAAAAATGAGAAATTATATCATAATTAGTTCATCAATAATTGTAATAATTTTTGTGGTTTATTCGGTTCTGGCATTCGAACAAAAAAATGATCCCAAAATATCAGCATTTAATAAATCTTTGGCTTATGAAACAGAAAAGAATTATGATGCTGCAATCAGAGAATTACTAAATGTTTATGATAGTGACAGGAACAATTACTTGCTAAATCTAAGGTTAGGCTGGCTATATTATAATTTTGGACTAAATAGTGAATCTTTGACTTACTATCAAAATGCCAGTAAAATTCTTCCAAACAGCATCGAAGCAAAGATTGGCTTAACTTTACCTTTGTCTAAACTTGAAAAATGGGATGAGGTTAGAAAAATTTATGAGGAGATTCTCAAGATTGATCCTCAGAATTATACAGCTAACTTACGTTTAGGACAATATTATTTATTTCGTGGAAAATATCAGGAGGCAAATAAATATTTGTCAGTTAGTTTTAATAATTATCCTTCAGATTATGAGTCAAATTTATCTTTTGGATGGACACAGTATTATATAGGTAATAGAAAACGTGCTAAAGAATTATTTTTTAATACGTTAATGCTTTCACCTAATGATTCTTTAGCTACTATCGGATACAATCTTTCAAGATGAAAATAATATCTATTTTTCTAATTTTTTCTTACTTCCTCTTAGCACAGGAATCATATACAATAATTTCTTTTTCTCCATTTTATACTTATGGAAAATACAGTGATCAAACTCCATCCTATTCGAAAGCGGTATATGGCTCTGTGAACTTCAATGGTGATCTGATATTCTCATCTGGTGTGGACTTGATAAAGTTAGACAATACAAACTGGAGTTACAACCAAAATTCAATGTTTTTTTTAGGAATAAAAAAACTTTCTTCAATATATCTTAAAGTAGCTGGTGCTTACATAAAAGGTAGCTATGAGGATGACTTTTTCTCTGAATTTAATTACCGTGATGAAAATATATCGTTAACTACCGAGTTGGTTTATGATATTAACTGGAATTACTTTGGAGTAGCATATAATTATTTCAGTTCATCTAAAGGATTTCAGACTTTAAAGGCATCGAACTTCACTTTGAGGTTCGATAAATTTTTAGATTACAATACTTACATATCATTTCGACCAAACCTTTACTATGAAAATTCTAGTAAGAAATTTTTATCATTATCATCAAAACTAACTTATTGGTTCTCCTCTGACTTGATTGCTAACTTATCTTTTACTTTCGGTAATAGAAGATATTATTTTGATAATGACTTACTTACTATTTACAATCAGTACGACGTTCAAAAATTTGTTGCTGGCGCAGGATTAGATTATTCGATTATTGATGAAATAACTTTTTCAGGTGGATATCAGTACACAAAATTTGAAAAGTTTAATATTAACTATTTTTTCGCCGGGTTCCGTGCTAAGATATTTTTTTAACATTATTATCATACTAAAAACCTAATTATTAGATTGATAATTCCTTCCTGTTTCTCTAATTTTAGCTGCCAAAATTTATAATTTAATCAAGGAGACATTTATATGCCCGTAAAAGTAGCAATCAATGGATTCGGTAGAATCGGAAGACTAATTTTAAGAGTTTTAGCAGACAGAAACTTGCTCGGAAAAGAAGTTGATTTAGTAGCAGTTGTTGACGTTAGCAACGACGCAAAATATTTTGCATATCAACTTAAATACGATTCTGTTCACGGTAAATTCAACGGAGAAATTTATTCCAAGAAAAGTAAACCTGAATTGGAATTAGATGACACTCTTGTTATAAATGGAGAAGAAACGCTTTGTATTCTTGCAACAAAAGATCCATCACAACTTCCCTGGAAAGAGTTGGAAGTTGATTATGTTTTCGAAGCCACTGGACTATTTTCTGATTCAGAAAAAGCAAAAGGACATTTAACCGCAGGTGCTAAAAAAGTTATTATAACTGCTCCTGGTAAAGGTGATGTTAAAACAGTAGTAATGGGTGTCAATGATGATGAATTAAATCACGAGCACAATATTATTTCAAATGCTTCCTGTACTACAAATTGTTTAGCTCCTGTTGT
>CAKZLD010000124.1 GCA_937125135.1 uncultured Ignavibacterium sp. | reverse complement strand
GGAACTTTTTTGCTTGCTCTGCTTATAAGCCTCCTTAATTGCACTGGAGTTATGTTTAGCTTTTGCTCCAATTCAAATGAATGTATTGGATTGTTTATTGAGTGGTTTTGTAAAATTTCAATTAGTTTGTCTATTGTTTCCATGGTAATACTCCTGTAATATTTTTTGATATTTGATTTTTATATTACAATGTATAATAAAATAATAATTATGAGTAGATACAGCAGATAAAACATGCCTGCTGGCTGTTTTCTGTATTCGCACTCTTCGGTGCAATTAAAACAGTCAAAAAAAAGAGCGTCCTCATAGTTATTGCATTGTTTCATTTTTGTTCTCCTTTATTTGTTATTATTTTTTTTAATATTTTAGAAAAATAATTTATATCTGTAAAATAAATAATTAGTTTTGCAGGAATCAAATCTGGGAATACCGCAAAATGATTTTCATGTAAGCTCTTTTCTTTCATATTGCATTCCAAATGTGTTTATATTCATCACAATAATTTTCTAAATAAGGTAATCCTTCTCGAAAATTAAACAAAGTTTTATCAAACCATTCTTCAAAATACTCAGAACAATACTCAGCTAATTCAGGAGAACTATCTCTATAATCATACTTCTGTTTATCAAACCATTTATAAAAATGTTTAGAGCAGTGTTTTGCCAACATACCTGAAGCTGTTTCGTAATTAAAACTTTCCTTATCAAACCATTTGTCGAAGTGTTCAGAATAACGCATTGCCAACTCATATGATAAGTTTTTACAATCTAACTTTTCTCTATCAAACCATTTATCGAAGTGTTCAGAACAATATATTACTAAAGCCCAACTATGATCATAATTATACTTTTCTTTATCAAACCATTTGTCAAAATGTTTAGGACAATATCTTGCCAAAGCAAAACCATAATCATAATTAAATCTATTTTTATCAAACCATATATCAAAATATTCATAGCAATACTCCGCTAATTCATATGAGGAGTTCTTGTAATTTATCTTTTTTTTATCAAACCATATCTCAAAATGTTCAGGGTAACCTATTGCTAATTCTGAAGAACCATATTCATAATTGTATCTTTCCTTATCGAACCATTTATTAAAATGTTTATAACAATATTTTGCCAAAGCCCAGCTGTAATTATAATCAAATCTTTCTTTGTCAAACCATTCATCAAAATATTTGGAACAATACTCTGCTAATCCAAGTGATGAATTTTTGTAATTTATCCTTTCTTTATCAAACCACTTATCAAAATACTGTGAACAACACACAGCCAAATCAGAAGAACTATATTCATAATTATATTTTTTTTTGTCAAACCATCTATCAAAGTGTTCAGAACAATATTTTGCTAAATTTGAAGAACCATATTTATAATCAAATTTCTTTTCGTCAAACCATCTATCAAAATGTTCGGAACAATATTTTGCTAATGCCCAGCTATGTTCATAATTAAATCTATTTTTGTCAAACCATTTGTCAAAATGTTTATGACAATATTTTGCTAAAGCCCAACTATGATTGTAATTATATTTTTCTTTGTCAAACCATAAATCAAAATCATCTTTAATCGAATACCTTTCAAGAAAAATAATTTTATCAGTTCCCCATTTATCTCCCGATGGGTCTTTAACCACATTTGCATCTAATGGTATTTTGACTTTACGGATAAAAACACCATAATCAAAAAACTTTGGTAAATTTTCATAATCAGTAAAATAAATTCTATTCCCGGTGCAAGAATCAGATGGATTTCCATTAAATGTCTCATCTGGCAATAAAGTATTTAACCCATCTTTGTATTGCAATCCGTGATGATTTTCTTTTACATTAGTTACTTTGTAATATGTTTTACTATAATCGAAATTAGATAACATATATTCCTCCTAATATTTTAAGTTTAGTTGAATACCGTCATCGATACTACAAGTGTGTATCTTAAAAATATCAAATAAACTATCGACTTTCATTTTCCCCCTTTTAATATACTTTTATAAAAATTTACATTGCTATCATTATTTGTTTTTTTGCATATTACCTCTATTTTAATTTCATCAGTTAATAGGAACTTTCTAAAGTATTTTATCTTATTCCGTGTACTTTTGCTTATTGCTCTGTAACATCGCCTAAAATATTTTGTAACATTCGTTCCTTTAACATAAGTGATAATCTCACGATTAAACCATATCCTATTGATTACATATTTAATCCACTCTAAACCTTGATAAATAGCTCGTGGTTTATCTTTTTTAGAACTATAATCTACTACTATGCACTTTTTACCAACAGCCAAATCAAACAGAAAATTGTAATCTAAATCCGCAAGAATGGAATTCCATCGTTTTTGTTCGCAATAAGTACTCTGTATCCTGATAACTTTATACTT
>CAKZLD010000123.1 GCA_937125135.1 uncultured Ignavibacterium sp. | reverse complement strand
AAGAAAAAGTGGGATAAAAGTAATCTTCTTTTGTCCCACTTAAACTATTCTCTAATAATTTTCAGTTAATTTTCTTAATTCCATTGAATGAGAGTAAAATTCCTCTAATGTCAATTCTTTCAAGAATACAAATCCATAAGCCGCACGCAATCTCGGATGAGGATGTTTTAAAAAGAAATCTTTACCCAAACATCTCTTTATTGTTTGATATTGTTCAACCTGAATTTTCTGAGCGAGTCTTGAAAATGGACCATCATATTCCCAGCTCGGAAAACTTGCGGCTTTCTGAGAACCATAACTATTTAGAAATGTGTTTTCCATAATTGCCATCGAATTCAAACTGACAGGTATAAAAACATTTGCTTCAGCCGGATGGAAACGATACCAAACATTTCTGTAACCCCAGACTTTTATATTTGAAATTCCGGTTTCTTTTTCATACAATTTTAATGCTTCAGAAGTAGCTTGTAAAACTTTGTAATGTGTATCTGGTCCGCTTCCTTCAGGATCGAGCGCAACAGTTACAATAGTCGGTTTAATTTTTTTTAAGAGATTAAGAATTGGGATAACATCTCTTGTCATTTCCGGATTTTCTGTAAAGATATCTCCCTGATAAAAACCAAGTCGCATATGAGTAACTGATTCTGTTCCAAAACCAAAGAAAGCCCACACAAGCTCTTCTTCAAATTCTCTCATCATTCCTTTTAACTTTTGAACGTGAGGAATATCTTTCTTGCCGGGATATTGTGTTTTGAAGTAATTAATTAGCTCATCAACTCTGTCTTCAAGATAATTAATATTGTCTTCTTCATAAATTTCAATTAAGTTTCTCAATAATCTTCTAGATACAGCTTCTTTTCTTACAGTTCGACTATGCTCAGCTAAGCCATCCAGATATAAATGTAAGTCTCTGTCTTTACCATCTTTGAACTCAGGATCAAAATACCTTTCTTTAAATCTCTCTTTAAAATCATTCAACTGTAGAAAAGATTTCAAGTCTTGTAAAAGTCCGAGCATGTAAGAGTTTGTAACAGCAGTAAATCCGCTTGTCATAGTAACAAAATGATGATGATTACTCGGGTCACGCACAAGATGATTTATATATGGTAAGTAACCTAATGGAATATCATCGTGATGCGGACCCGTATGTAATATAACCTGATTTGTTACGTGCTCTAAACCTTTATTGATTCTTTGAATTATTGAATCAAAAATTTCCTGACCGATTTGTTTTGGAGACATTCCGGTCTTTTGAAGAATATATTTCGTTAATTTGTTAGAATTGTAATCCTCTTTAGTCAAATCCAATAAAGATTTTTTTGCATCAATTACAAGGTTAACCACAGCTCTTTCTATTGATTTTTGTGAAATAGGTTCTTCCTTTTTAACATCAACAAATCGTCTTTCGATAAGTCTGAAAGCAGCTCCGTCGGTCAAATAGAACCTTGCATTCTTTAATCTTTGAAGAACAGTAGCTGGGTATTTATTAGTTCTCTCACTTTGAATTGAGTCACGAACTATGTTTGCTTTAGCTTCTCCAGCAGCAATTATGATTGCAGTTGCATCTTGATTATAAGTAATTGTATCAAGTCCGATAGTAATAACCAATCTCTTTTTTGCAACCTCAATTCCACCGAGATCGGATGCTGCAGCAGCTTGAGTTTCATAGTTTGTTGCAATAAGTCTTGTTGTTGAATAATGGTCACTACCCATTACATTAAAACCGATATGTCCATCAGGTCCAATTCCACCTAAAAAGAAACCAATCCCACCAAGTTCTCTGATTTTATTTTCATAGTTTGTACAAAACTGATCAACAATTTCTATAGTTTGTTTTTGTAATCTTTCCTGAGTTGTGCTTGCATATCTTGTCCTTAGGGTTAAATCTACAATTTGATCGGGGAAAATTTCATCAAGCGAAAGATTATTTGGAGTTGGGATTTCATTGATGTTCATAAAAAGAGCTTTCTTTGGATCTAAGCCCCAATTACTGAAATAAAATTTTTGAATATAGTAATAAAAACTATTGTGTTGATTAGTATCAATTGGATAGAACTCATCTATTTGAACAAAGCTAAAGCTTGATATATCTGGTTTTTTCGTGGGGTCAATATCTACTTTTTTTAGTTCATTTTGTACAGATTCTTTATCCCAGTTCTTTAAGAAATGAGAAACCCATTTGATGAAATGTTCGGGAGTTTTACCAGTTGGAAGAGAAATCACTCCACCTGGGTTTTCCTGCATCCATTCAATAAATCTTAAAGCTGTGAATTTTCCCAACTCAGGGAAATTTGAAACCTGAATTACAGGTATTTTTTCTGTGGGTTTATAGATTAATTCTTTTCCGGAGAGATTTAAATAATATTGTTCAACTTTTGATAACATAATAGGTCTTTGAGGTTGTTAATAAATTTTAATCGTTTCTTCAAAAATAAAAATTATGCAAGAATAATCATTAAAAAAGTCTAAATTCATTTGACACTATATTTGTAACTGTAATTTCAATCTTAAAGTGATAATGAGCGACTCAAAAAAAATATTTGATGAAATAAGTAAGCTTACTACAGAGCAAAGAAATCCAAAATCAATTAATATTGATAAACTTCCTACTTTAGATATTCTCAAAATTATTAATGAAGAAGATAAGACAATTCCTTTTGCTGTAGAAAAAGAAATTCCATACATTGAACAAGCTGTGGAGATTGTTGTTCAGGCACTGAAGAATGGTGGACGATTACTTTATTTCGGAGCAGGGACAAGCGGAAGACTTGGTGTAGTAGATGCTTCAGAATGTCCCCCAACTTTCGGAACGCCTTTCGGAATGATTGATGGTTTCATAGCTGGTGGTCGGAAAGCGATGTTTCGGGCTCAGGAAGGAGCTGAAGATTATGAAGAAAATGGTGCTAATGATGTAATTACTGCAAATGTTAATGAAAAAGATGTTGTGTGTGGAATTGCAGCGAGCCGAAGAACTCCTTATGTTATAGGTGCAGTTAAAAAAGCAAAAGAGCTTGGAGCAAAAACTCTTTTTGTAACTACCAATCCGAGAGAAGATTTTAACATTAAAGAAGTTGATGTTGCCATTTGTCCCTATGTGGGTCCGGAGGTAATTATGGGATCTACTCGAATGAAAAGCGGAACAGCACAAAAGCTTGTCTTGAATATGATTACTACTACTGCTATGGTTAGAATGGGAAAAACATACGAGAACATGATGATTGATTTGCAAATGACTAATAAAAAATTAGTTGAACGAGCTAAAAGAATTGTTATGTTGATAACAGGAGTTTCTTATGAAGTAGCTCAGGAATTTTTAACTAAATCAAACTTTCACGTAAAAAGCGCTTTAGTTATGATTAAAGCCAATGTTGATTTTCAAGAAGCACAAAAGCTTCTTCAAAAGGCTGATGGTTTTGTCCGAAAAGCAATAGAATTAAAATTGAATGAAAAGTAATGTTAAGAATTTTAAGTCGTTTTGAAAAAACCTTATTGTCGATTAAATAATTCTTGAAAAAAACAATTCTAAATATTAAATTTTGAGTAGATAATTCGAACTAATAAATAAATTATCACAAACTAAAATAGGAGGTCGTAATGAAACAACTATTTACAATTCTTAGTTTCCTTTCTATAATTATTTCAACACAAATGCTGGCTCAAACTTTACTGCAAAGAACTGCGTTAATTCGTGATCCCTCACAATTAGAGCGTGGGTTTGGTAATGTAATTGCAGGTGTTGATTTTGATAATGATGGGCTTCCTGAAATCTATGCATGCAATAGTAACTTTGTTGATGGTGCATATGAATTAGTCCCAAGATTATACAAATTTGAATGGAATCCTGTTCAGGCAAGATGGGATTCTGTTTGGGGTTATGTATCCGATATTCCTCGACAAAATACATGGCCTGCATTAGCGTGGGGTGATTTGGATAAAGACGGAAGAAAAGAAATTTATTGGGGACCAGTGAATTACTTAGATGCAACTTTAAATCCCAATCCTCCAAGAATTGTAGTATTTGAATATCCTGGTGATGGTTCAAACAATATGGGTGTTAGCGATGGATTCGGTGGATTTTTACCAAATGCAAAAACTTCAATTGTTACAGAAAATATGTTTGAATTAAGACCAATTAGATTTGTGATTGCTGATATTGATAATGACAATAATCAGGAAATAATATTTGCAGACAGAAGAGCTGCCAATGGTAACTATCATGTTGGAGTGCTTTCTGTTAACACTATTCCTAATGATGGAAGTGGATTAGAAGTTTGGACAACAAAATTCTCTGGCGTTGGTGATTTCGTTTTAGCTGGAACAGGTAACAAATGGGATTTAACCGTTGTTCCGCCTTATATCGGATTATGGGGTAATAGCGGTGAAACATATTTGATAAAATATAATCCAGCACCTACAGGTTACGTTGTTAATCCACCTCAAAATACAGTTGCTAATAAATTAGGTAGCTTTAAAGGTTCAGTAGTTACTCAGTATAATAACAGTGCTGCAGTTTTTGTTGGAACTTGGTTTGCCGGTGCAAAAGCTTTTTACATTACTAAGGCAGATAATGTTGATACATTACTTTCTTATCAAATTGCAGATTTTAATGTTTTCGATCAGAATCCAGCTACTGCTTTGCGTTTGAATGGTGCTGGTGCCGGGGATATTGATAACGACGGTAGATTGGACTTGGTTTTTGGAACAAGAGGTGGAACTTCTGAACCTAATGCAATGATATTTAGATTAGAACATCAAGGCGGAGATTTAACAAATGCTGCAAATTATGTTGCAAGTGTCATTGACTCTGCAATAATCCCTGTTGGTGGAGATTATGATGTGATTGTAGTTGCAAATGTTGACGGAGACCCAGCCCACGAAGTTCTTTATACTCAGGGATATTCAAGAGCAAATCCAACAGATACTTTTGTCCCCATTGTTATTCTTGATGTTCAGTTCACCCCAGTGTCAGTTGAAAAAATTGAAGATTTTATCCCTGCAAGTATTTATCTTGAGCAGAATTATCCAAATCCATTTAACCCAACAACGGTAATTAATTTCGGAATTACAAAAGCTGCTAATGTTGATTTGAGAGTTTATGATATGTTAGGAAGAGAAGTTGCAGTTGTGGTTGATAATCAATTTATGGAAGCAGGAAAATATTCGTCTAAATTTGATGCTTCGGGACTATCAAGTGGGGTTTATTTATATAAACTAAAAGCAGGTGATTTTGAACTCACTAAAAAGATGCAACTGATTAAATAATTATTCAGATGATAGTAAATAAGGGTTGTCGGAAGAATTTATTTTTTGGGTTTAACTTCTGACAACCCTTTTCTTTTTAATTTAACTCTTCGTTCACGAATTAATGAATAAATCTTTGGGCATTAACTATTTGCCAATGAGGTAAAAATGAAAAATAAAAAATATTCCCTATTACTATTCTTAATTCTTTCTCTAATTATAAATTATAATTTGTATGCTGGAATTACCGGTAAAATAGCAGGAAAAGTTTCTGATGCCGAAACTGGAGAAGCACTTATAGGAATCAACGTTATTATAGAAGGAACCAGTTTAGGAGCTGCAACAAATATTGATGGAAATTATGTTATCAACAATGTTGAACCAGGGACATACACTTTAATTTTTTCTGGTGTCGGCTATCAGAAAAAAATTATAACAAATGTAAAAGTCTCAAGTGACTTTACTACAAGAATTGATGTACAACTTAGCAGCGAAGCAATAGGATTAGAAACAATTGTTATTGAAGCCACTCGACCAATGGTAAGAAAAGATTTAACTTCTTCACATACAGTTATTGATAACACTCAGATAGAAGCGTTGCCAGTAGAAAGCGTAGATCAATTGTTAGCACTTCAAGCCGGAATTACTAAAGGAGCTGGCGGAGAGCTTCATATACGCGGAGGAAGATCTACCGAAATTGCCTATAATGTAAATGGTGTTTCGTCAGTTAATCCTTATGATTATGGACGTACCGTTCAAATCTCTACTAATGCAATTGCGGAACTTTCTGTTGTTAGTGGTACTTTCAATGCTGAATATGGAAATGCACTTAGCGGTATTGTTAATGCTATTACCAAGGAAGGCGGGGCAAAATACATTGGCTCTTTAACATATTATACCGGAGACCATATAAGTTCGCACAAAAATATTTTTATGAACATAGGTTCAATCAGCCCAGTAAATAATCAGGTCATCGAAGGTACTCTTGGAGGTCCTGTTCCTTTAACTAATAACATTGTCTCCTTCTTCTTCTCAGGCAGATATAATGATGATAAAGGATATTATTATGGACAGAGACAACACACTATTTACGATTCAGTTTACCGAAATCCCAATAACCCAAGCGATATTACGTTATCTATAACTGGTGATAATTCTTTTGTTACAATGAATCCAACCAAGGATTTAAATCTTACAGGTAAGTTTACCTTAAAACCATTAACAACATTAAAGATCAATTATGATATTGTTTTCTCCAATTCAAATTACAAAACTTATAATCACGAATTGAAATACAATCCTGATGCTAATTACAACAGATATGAATGGGGACTTATCAATTCTTTAGAAATCAGACAGACAATCGGCACCAATACTTTTTATTCATTAAAGGGCGCATATAATATTTATGATTTCAAAAGATATCTTTTCCCGCTTTTAGATCTATCAGGAAATGAAGTTAGTTTCAAACCCGGAATGGATTTATCAAATCTTAAGGCTGACCCAAGATATCAGCCTTCACATAAAAGTTTCAAACTTACTCCTTACACGTTTTTATCTGGTGGAACATTAAATGAACATTTTTATCAACGTTCGTACTCTACTGAAGTTAAGTTTGATATAACAAGTCAGGTTTCCAATGAGCATGAAGTTAAGTTCGGATTGAAAGGTAAATATGATATTTTGGATTATCAATACTTCTCTGTTCTCAGGGATACGACAAATTACAGAAATCCTACAATACCGCCATTGAATTCATTGTACCACGATCTTTACAGCCGAAAACCTGTTCAATTTTCGGGATATATTCAGGACAAAATGGAATACACTAATATGATTTTAAATGTCGGTCTTCGATTTGACTATCTCAATCCAAAGGCTAAGTATGCCCCTGACATATTCAAACCAACTTCGAATTTACAAGAAGCAAAGGCAAAAAGCATTTTCAGTCCAAGATTGGGTATTTCATTCCCAATAACTGATCAGGGAATAATACATTTTTCTTATGGACATTTTTATCAATTACCACCTTTTAGATATTTATACACCAATCCTGACTTTAAAAAAACGGGTAGTACACCAACGTATGGGAATGCAAATTTGAATCCTGAAAAAACAGTTACTTATGAGATGGGATTACAACAACAATTGTCAGAGACGATAGCATTTAATATTACGGGTTTTTACAAAGATGTTCGTGATTTACTTGCACTTCAGGAAATAAGGATTAGTACGAGTGAAAGCTATTTTAAGTATGTAAATAAAGATTATGCTAATATCAGAGGAATAACGTTCTCGCTTACCAAACGTAAATTACCTGATGATTTGTTCGGAGCTACTTTAGATTATACATTCCAGATTGCTGAAGGAAATGAAATTGGCTCTTCAGCTTTCTTTCTGGATTTATCGTCTGGAAGACAAAGTGAAAAAATCCCTGTTCCACTTAATTGGGATCAGAACCATACTCTAAATGGAACAATTACTTTTGGTAATTATAAAGATTGGGTAGCTACTCTCGTTGGTTCAATAAGTACTGGATTACCATATACACCTATTTTATGGGAACAGAATATTTATCTAAAAGATAATAGTGAAAGAAAACCAATTTCGATGAACGTTGATCTTCTTCTTGAAAAGTCTTTCGACTTTAAAGTAGTTGTTGCAACTCTCTTTGTAAAAGTCTTTAACTTATTCGACACTCTCAATGAAAGATTTGTTTATGATGATACAGGAAGAGCAACATATACTCTCGAATCAACAAAAGGTGGTGCACAGGAAACTAACAGGCTATCACAAAGAATTCCTGGTTTGAAGTCGGCAGATGAATATTTTGTCCGACCAAATTATTATTCAGCACCGAGAGAAGTTAGACTCGGTTTATCATTAGAATTTTAAGAAGATGGAGCACAGTATGTCAAAACTTAAAAATCGAATATTTTATTTTTTCCTGATGCTTTTCATTCCTACGATTATCTTTCCTCAGGAAACAGTTGAACAAAGGAGACAGAGAGAGCATCAGGCGGTTATTGATTATATCCGAAGCAATCATCCTAATTATCCGGTAAATCCAAATCCACGATCAACTTACAAACTGAAGTACAGCGGTAATTATAATCTCGCTAAAAAATCCGCTTTTGAGGACAGAAAAAGATATCTTATGAATGGGAATAATATTACTTGTGAAATCTGGAATTATGGTGGAATTGGACCAGGCTATCCGGGTGCTAATCTGAGAGAACTTTTAGCAATGGTTTGGAAAGATGCTGCATATATTTTCCAATTTACTCCTCTTGTTGCTGCAAAGGTAAAATCTGAAAATGGGGATACAGTTTATATTGTAAGTGATGGGTTATATGATTATGATAGATTAGGATTAAGGGATAGAGATCCAGTTACAGGTTTATGGTGGACATTTGAACCATTAAAAGGATATGCAGATCCTGATCAAGAATTTATGGCATCAAATCCCGCTTTTGATTCTGATAGAGATGGTAAGCCAGATAGCTGGCCAAGAGATTGGTATAATCCGACTTTAGGACAATATGTTTGGCCAGGTTATTTGAAACAAGGTGAAAATAATGCAGACCTTGAAGTTTATTGGGCAATGGATGATAGATTTAATCGTGAATTCAGATAT
This sequence comes from uncultured Ignavibacterium sp., assembly GCA_937125135.1. Taxonomy (GTDB): domain Bacteria; phylum Bacteroidota; class Ignavibacteria; order Ignavibacteriales; family Ignavibacteriaceae; genus Ignavibacterium. The sequence goes on along the minus strand of CAKZLD010000123.1, from coordinate 32,825 downwards.
TTCCCTTTTCCAAATGATACTTTAAGGAGAGGATTAGGTGTTCAAATAGATGGAAGAGCTTTTCAGTGGAGTAATTCTTTGGCGGCAAATGCCATTTTCTTCGTTTGGACAATAACCAATATTAGCGAAAAAGATTTGGATTCGGTTGTATTCGGAATTTATGGTGATCCGGATGTCGGTGGAAAGGACAATAAGGATGATAATGGATTTTTTATTAGACCTTATGGACCAGGTGTTCAAAATATTCCTGTTTATGCAAGGAGTATGGTTTATTTCTGGGACCCTGATATGACTGGCGATAGAGGAGTTCGACTTGGTTATCTGGGTTGTAAATTCTTAGAAAGCCCCGGAAATCCGAATGATGGAATTGACAACGACGGAGATGGAATGGTTGACGAGCGGCAAGATGATGGAATTGATAATGACGGCGATTGGAATCCTGAGACTGATGATCTTGGCGTTGATGGTATTCCAAATACTGGCGATATTGGCGAAGGTGACGGTATTCCAACACGTGGTTTAAGATTAGCAGATGGAAGACCAGATCCATTATCACCAGGGGAGCCCAATTTTGATTACACAGATCTTGATGAATCCGACCAAATTGGATTGACAAGCTTCAATAGTGAATCTTGGGCTACAAGTCTTTTGCTTGGTAATGACGCTGATATTTGGAATAGACTTGAGCCAGATAATTTTAGCGAGATAACTAATAATGAAGATATCGTTTTCATTTTTGGTTCGGGTAAAATTTCTTTGAAAAAAGGTGAAACCAAACGAATTTCTATGGCATTTTTATTTGGCGAAAACTTGCAAGATTTATTAGTTACCGCAGAAACTGTTCAGGATATTTATAACAAAAATTACCGCTTCTTCAGACCGCCAGACCTGCCAACTGTAACTGCAATTCCTGGCGATAAAAAAGTTACTCTGGTTTGGGATACAAAAGCTGAAGAAAGTGTTGATCCAATTACCGGAAAAGATTTTGAGGGCTATGTAATTTATCGAAGCACTCGCCCTGATTTTGCGGACATTCAGAAAATTACTGATGGGCGTGCATCAAGCTTTCTTTACGAGCCTTTAAAAGACTTAAAAGGTTTTGATGCTAAATTTGACCTACAAAACAATTGGAAAGGTTATCATCCTGTTGCTTATCAAGGCAGAGGAATTCATTATTATCTCGGAGATGATGTCGGACTTAAACATTATTTTGTTGATTCGAATAATGTGATCAATGGACAAACTTATTATTATGCAGTTGTAGCTTATGATCACGGTGATTCATTAGGTATTCCGCCAACTGAAACAACTAAAAAAATTAATGTTGATCCGATAACTTCCCAACTGACTTTTGATGTTAATACCGTTCAGGTTATTCCAGGTCCAAGAGCATCAGGTTATGTTTATCCCGAAATTAGTAAAAATGATTTAATACAGGAATCTGGAGTTGGAAATGGGGAGGTGAGACCAGTCGTTCTGAATGATCTGGTAACTATTGATGAAAACTATACCATTCAATTTTCTAATCAATTTAGGTTGAATGATACTACTTTTATAACAAGAAAGAATTATTCAGTAACAGGAGAAAAAATCTTTTCAGAGAATGTAACATTGTATGATGAGAAATTTGCAAAGCTCACTCATACTAATATCATTAAAGATCAAAATCTTGTAGTAAAAGATAAGACAGGCAAAATCTATAATATCAATACAGACTATATTATTAACTTTGATAAAGGCACCATCAGAAGAACAAGTAATTCTACTATTCCAAACAACTCTCAAGTCAATGTATCCTATAAATATTTTATGCTTTATCAGAGTACAGCTTTGGATGGAGAAGATGTTAATCCAGTATTTAATGGTGTGAAGTTATTTGTTTCTGATTATCCCGCTCTAAAATATGATGACAAGAAATCAAAATGGAGTAGAAGTGACTTAAAAATTCCTGTTTCTGTTGCTATTTCTTCAATTGGTGCTGCAAACAGAAAAGTACTTTGGCCAGCGGATTACGTTATTACTTTCTCTGATAATTTTATTGACTCTGCAATGTATTTCAGACTTGGTCAACCACTGAGAAGAATAGCTGTGAAATATAAAGTTGAAGATATCACCAGCGGAGTTCCCAAAAGAATTTTGACAGTATTAAAAGAGAATCAAATTGTTGATACAGCCTGGTCTCGAGGAGATGAAATTATTTTTTATAAGCCGGGTTCGACAGGCGGAACAACAGATACATTGACTTGGGGATTTATTGTTGCACAGAGAACAGCAACAGACACTGTTAATCCAAAATCAGGTGATCAGTTTTTCTTTTATACTCAAAGACCTTTTACTCCTTCTGATAAGTTTAAGTTAAGTACAAGAGCTCCTAAAGTTGATAATGATATTGCAAAATCCAGATTAGATAATATTTATGTTGTACCGAATCCTTATGTAGCAGCAAATGAAATTGAACCCGGCAATAGACTACCAGGTCAAAATCGAGGTGAAAGAAGAATTTATTTCGAAAATCTTCCACCCGAATGTACTATAAGAATTTTTACTCTTTCAGGAGAATTGGTTAAAACTATTGAACACAATTCGGGATTTGATAATGGCAGAGAATTCTGGAACTTATTGAATCGGGATGGTTTTAGTGTTGCTTATGGAATCTATCTTGCTCACATTGACGCTCCCGGAATTGGTGAGAAACTTATAAAATTTGCAATAATTAAGTAAGTGCAGAAGGAGAATTAGAATGAAAAAAATATATTTATCTTTTATTGTTATAATTATTCTTTTACAGTTCACTAATATCTTCGCACAGACATTAAAAACCGGAACCACTTCTGCACAAGTGCTGAAATTAAATGTTGGTCCGAGAGCTATCGGAATGGGTGGAGCTTATACATCTGTAGCGAATGATATCCTATCTACTTATTGGAATCCCGGAGGTACAGCAGAAATAAAATCAAACGAAGCATTTTTTAATCATACAGATTTGTTTTTGGATATTAAACATGATTATGCGGCATTTGCCACAAATCTATCAGACTTCGGAACAATCGGAGCGTTTGTCTCAGTGCTTTCAATGGGGGAAATGCTTGTCAGAACTACAAGTCAGCCTGAAGGAACAGGTGAATATTTTGATGCTGGTGCACTTGTAATTGGATTAAATTATTCAAGGTTTCTGACAGAAAATTTCGCAATTGGTTTTAATGCAAAATACATCAATGAATCCATATGGCATATGAGTGCGACTGGATTTGCAATTGATGTCGGAACACTTTACAAAATTCAAGTTTTGAACGAATTAAGAATAGCAGCTTCCATTTCCAACTTTGGAACAAAAATGCAGCTCAGCGGAAGAGATATTACTCGAACTGTTAACTCAGGCGCCGGGGGAAAAGATTTCGTTCCTGTGAATTATGAACTAGATAAATTTGATCTCCCACTGATTTTTAGATTTGGAATCTCTTCTGACATATTAAAAACTGAATCTAATAGATTCACTTTATCTTTTGATGCAGTTCATCCAAATGATCATTCTGAATTTATTAATTCAGGTTTCGAATATGCCTGGGAGGAGATAATTTTTATACGAGCAGGCTACAATTCTTTATTCGAAGTTGATTCAGAAAAAGGATTGACTCTTGGTTTCGGATTGAATTACAGACTAATGGACGTAGTGAAACTTAAACTTGATTATGCTTATCAGGATTTTGGAAGACTAACTAATCTGCATTATTTCTCAGTCGGTCTGAATTTTTAATTTTTATTTTAACTAAAATTTAATTTATGGTGTCAGATATTCGCAATTCTGACACCTTTTGCTTAATCACAAATCTTATGTTAAATCTTAGTAAGTAAGAATTTTCTTGATAATTATGATGATTGATTTATATCTTAGTTTGAGATTCATAAAAATTAGAAAATGAGAACAATAATATTTCTTTTAATAATTTTAACATCTATTCAAGCACAAACCTTCAGGTTAAATCGGCCAGCAAAAGATAATGTTGAAACTAATGGCAGTTATTTATTTGGTGAACCTCGATATCAAGATCCACAAAATGCACATCGAGGAATAGATATTTTAATGCGTTGGGATACAGTTAAATCAGCATCGGCTGGGATGGTTCATTTCGTCGGTTACAATCCTAATGATACAATAGGTGGTTATGAGCCGGATGGAGCAGGTAATTATATTACCATCAAAAGTCAGTGGCAGGGACGTTGGATTTATATCTATTATATGCATCTACAAAAACCTTTAGTCAATGTAAATGACTTAATTCTCACAGGTCAACCAATTGCAATTTCGGGGAACACTGGTCGTTCAACTGGTCCTCATCTTCATTTTGAAATTCGTTTGGACTATCCACAATCAACAAGTAGAAGAACAAAAAATCCGGAACTTTGGTGTGCAATAAGTGGAATGGGAGCTATTTACGGCAGAGTTCCCGGTGCGGCAAATAGTACCAGAGTGGATATTTTCCCAGATCCCAAACCTCGTCCACCTTATACAACTTTTAGTTATGCACTAACTTATAATTTTAATGATCCCTACATTGGAAGTGATGAAACCTATAATGAAAACTATGCGATAGGTGATGTTAAGCCGGGGACTTACACAATTCGTTCACTAAGTGGTGCTTATTTAAGAACAGTAACTGTTGGAGCAGGACAAGTAGTGAATGCTGATGCATCAGTCGGAGTTTATCCTGATATTGAGTTGCCAAGCGATTTTGTTCTATCACAGAATTATCCAAATCCATTTAATAATACAACAGTGATTTCCTATAAACTTCCTGAAGAAGCATTTGTTCAACTAAAAGTATTTGATATTTTAGGAAAAGAAATTACTACTATTGTTGAAGAGCAGAAATCAGCAGGAGAGCATCATCAATTCTTTGATGCTTATAATTTATCTTCAGGAGTATATATTTATCAGTTAAATGCGACAACAAATACAGGCAAAACTTTTATCAAAAATAACAGAATGACTTTAATCAAATAATGAGGTTTAAAAATGGCAGAAACATTAATTGGACACATCGAAATTCCTACAACAGATTTAGAAAAAGCTAGACAATTCTATAATAAAGTTCTTGGTTGGGACTTTAAACCATTTGGAAATGGATATCTGCTTTTTAATAATCATAAAGGTATTATGGTTGGATTGAGATTAGTTGAAAATGTAAATACAGGAGATACGCCGGTTTTTCACGTTAATATTCCTGATATAAACTCAATCTTAGAAAAAGTAAAAGAAAACAATGGAGCAGTAAAGAGGAATAAAACCACAATTCCTGCAATGGGTTTTTATGCCCTTTTTACAGATTTAGATGGAAACACAATAGGACTGTATCAGAAAGGTTGAATGAACATTCCTATTAAAGTTTGAAAAGATTTTATTTCTCTAATCATCGAGACCTGCTACTAAAGCAAGTCTCTTTAATTTTATTCGATAATTTTATAAGAATGCTTGATGTTAATTGCTTTTTGCAGCATAGCAGTAACACTGCAGTATTTAGTTTGTGAAAGCTCTATTGCTCTTTCAACAGCCTCGTGAGAAATGTTACTTCCATAGAAAACATATTCAAGGTTAATTTCCGTATATACTTGTGGATGTTCTTCCTGCATCTGAGCAGTAATATTAATTTCAAAATTATTCAACTTTACTTTTTTCTTTTCCAGAATTGTAACCACATCACTTGCAGTACATCCTGCTAATGCGAGTAACAGAAGCTCCTTTGGTCTAATTCCGGCATTACTGCCTCCAAAATTTTCAGGTCCATCCAATGTAATCCAATGGTTTGAATCAGTTTTACCAATAAATGTGATTCCACTTACTTGCTTTAAGTATGCTTTTTTCTCTGCCATAAAATGTCCTTTTTTCTTTTTGTTGAAGTAAGATGAAATTCTAAAACAAAGGTTACAGAATATCTCTAATCTTTTTTTAATAATCCGATAATTGAATTTTCAATTACGTTCTTAGCAACTTCGATATGTCTTTTTTCCTGCCAGTAACTTCCGATTGTTAATCTTAGAACAATTTGATTTTTGACTTTCGTGTGAGAGATAAAAATTTTGCCTGAAGAATTTATCAAATCAAGAAGTTTTTGATTATTAGAGTTTATTTCTTCGATTGATGAATTTGAATCTGTAATGAACTGAAAACACACTGTTGAAAAATGAACCGGAGCAACAAGCTTCAGATATTTGTGATTTGTAATCCAGTCAGCAAATTCCTTTGCCCAAGTAATGTGATTTCTGATTTTTTCCTGAATACCAGATACTCCAAGGTTACTTATGATAAACCATAATTTCAAAGCTCTGAATCTTCTTCCAAGCTGAAGACCATAATCCATCAGATTATCAACCTCATCATCTTGTTGAGTTCTTAAGTATTCAGGAATAAGAGAGAAGGCATTTTTGAGAATATTTTTCTTCTTTGTTAGAAAGATGCTACAATCCATCGGAGTAAACATCCATTTATGTGGGTTTATGACTATTGAATCTGCATCTTCCCAACCATCTGATATCCATTTCATTTCAGGAAGAACCGCTGCAACTCCCGCATAAGCAGCATCAACATGAAGCCAAATATTAAATTGTTTACAGAGAGAAGCAATTTCTTTTACTGGATCAATGCTTGCAAACGAGGTTGTTCCTACTGTTGCAATAACACATATTGGTTTTATTCCATTTTTGATATCATCTTCTATTTTAACTCTAAGTTCATTAAGGTCCATTTCGAAATTCTCATTTGCAATTATTTTCCGAACATTTTCCTGTCCAATTCCAAGAGCAATTGCAGATTTTTCCACAGAAGAATGTGCGTTTTCGGAACAAAAAATTGATAATTTAGGTAAATCAGTTCTTCCAGAAACTCCCTTTTCTCTGATTTCTAAGTTTAGTTGTTCTCTTGCAGATGCTAAAGCATGGAAAGTACTGATCGAAGCCGTGTCATAAATAATTCCCCAAAATTGATCATCCAATCCAATCATTTCTTTAAACCAATTCATCATACTTTCTTCAAGTTCAGTTACCACAGGAGAAGTCTTCCAAATCATACCATTGAGGTTAAGGGCAGAAATTAGAAATTCAGATAATATTCCTGCTTCACAAGAAGTCGAATTAAAATATGCCATAAATCCAGGATGATTCCAGTGAGTTATTCCTTTGAATAAAAAATTGTCAAATTCCGATAATAATTCTGGAATAGTTTTCCCTTTTTGAGGAGGTTGTTTATTTAACAATTTTTTAATCTCACCTGGTTTAACATCAGATAAAACCGGAATTTCTTCAATTTTCTTAAAATAATTTAATATCCAATCAGATATTATCTTCTGATTTTCGGAAAACTCTTGATAGTCCATAAGAACTGCCTTTTCAAAAATTATAAATCATATAACTTTATTTTCAAAATTATCTTTATTTTTAAGTATATAATAATAATTCTTACTTTGAATTGTAATAGATGAGAAAGTTTTTGATTTTTCTAATAGGAATTTTGGGGCTTACTAGTCATTCTTGTTATGAACATTTTCCATTAAAACAGGATATTAAAAGGACTCAAAATAAATTCTTGAATCAGGATAGTATTCAAGTAAGTTTCCCTGAAATAATTAAAGATAAAATAACTTTGTTTGCGATGATTTATACTCATTGTCCTGATATTTGTCCTATGACCACACATAATATGCAATTGGTCTATGAAAAACTTAGAGACGAGGTAAGAGAGAATGTAAAATTTGTAGTGATTTCTTTCGATCCAGAGAGAGATACACCATCTGTTCTTAAAGATTATGCACAAGTTAGAGGTTATGATTTAGCAAAATGGATATATCTTTCAGGAAGTGAAACTGATACAAGAGAAGTAATGCTTAAATTTGGGATTAAAGCTGTTAAAACGGATTCATCCTATGATAGTTCTGGAAATTTAAGTTACTACATCACTCATACTGACAGATTGACTTTAATAGATCAAGAAGGATATATAAGAAAAAATTATACTGGAAGTGTGATAAATGTAGAAGAAGTAATTGAAGATATAAATTATTTTTTATTAGATTAAACATTATTTATATATTTGAATCTCAAAATTAGATTAAATTTTTTATGTATAAACCTTGTCCAAATTGTAACTCAGTTGGTAGTTTAAGAAGATCTCGAGCCAAAAATTTATTTGAAAGCATATTAAACTTTACCAAAATTTTTCACATCTACAGATGTATGAGTTGTGGATGGCGTGGTATTGTCAAAAGAAATTTAAGAATAAAGTTAAGCTTTGTTGGCTTGTTAAAGTCAGTAATCTTACTTTTTTTAGTTTATTATTTGGTTACTTACATATTGAAAAATTATACAAATTAAGATTCATTAAAATTAAAGGGAAATATGAACTTTCTAAGAATTCTTTTTTTTAATATTTTATTTTTAACGACATTATTATATTCTCAGGATATTCGAATCGGTGCATCATCAGAAGGTCGTTACAATAGCCAAGGGGGCTTTTTCGATTATAGTGATCCGAGATATGTGAATATAATGGTCAACATCTGGGGATATGTAAGATATCCTGGCAAATATTATGTTCCTGAAAATTCAAGAGTTTTAGATTTAATTTCTTATGCGGGAGGTCCGACTCCTGATGCATTTCTGGATGACATCAGATTATACAGGGGCTCGACTCAGCAAACCAATTCTGTAAACAAATTAAATTACGATGAACTTGTAAATAGCGAAAATCCTTCAATAAAAGCTATGGATGTCCCAATTCTTTTACCTGGAGATATAATAATTATTCCCGGAGAGCCGAAGTTATATTTCCGCGATTATGTGTCAATTTATGCTTCAATCACTTCTGTTTTGATATCTTTAGCAATTTTAGTTTTAAACATAGCCAAATAATTTTAGAGGTTATAATGAGCAACAATGGTTCAACTCAAGAAATCAAACAAAACGAGCTGAGAGACTATATAATTATATTTTATCAGAAAAAGTTTTCTGTAATTGCAATTTTTTTGGTATCAGTAATAACTGCTTTAGTTTACTCATACTTATCTGTCAATATTTATACTGCTAATGGGTCAATAAAGGTTTCAATTCCCAAATCAAGCCCTTTATCAGGTCCTTTATTTGAACAGTTTCAAGAATTTGGCAGTGATAGATTTATCGCTAATGAAATTGAAGTGTTAAAAAGTCGTGCTATTGCAGAAATTGCAGCCAAATCAATTGTTGACACATTTATAACCAATAATAAACATTCACTTTTTAATATATTACTAAAAGATAGAGAAAAACCGGATTCGGGATTGGCAAGATTTGAAAATTTGGTAAAAAGATTACAAAAAAATATTGATATTGAGCAAAAAAGAGGATTAGATATAATTGTCTTTAAAGCAGATTCTCCCTCACCTTATGAAGCCGCTTTAATCGTCAACTCTTATATAAATGCTTATTATGTTTATAATCTTAAAGTTAACCGTGAGAGATACACTCTTGCAAAGGACTTTTTAGAGAAGCAAAGACAAGATAAAGCTTTCAAATTAAAAGAATCAGAAACTGCTGTCAGTGAATTTCAACAAAAAAATAATGTAGTAGTTCTTGATGAACAAGCTCGCACTCTTGTAGAACAAATCTCACAATTAGAAGCGCAGATGAATGCTGCAGAAATTGACGCAAACTCTAAACAACAAGCTTTATTGGAATTCAAAGCCAGATTACAACAAAAAGACAATGACGTTGCCAAATACATTGAAAAATTATCAGCTGAACCATATATAAAAGCTCTTCAAGAACAAATTGCAAAACTTGAAGTTCAAAAAGAATTAGTAGTTTCTTCTTTGGGTCTTTCAAATCCAAGTAATGATTTATCTGTTCAGAATTATAATAGAACGATTAAAGATTTGAAAGCAAAACTTGATGAACAAATGGGAACTCTCGAATCAGGTTTGGTCGCCTATACTCCCGACGACATCAGACAGTTATCAATGGATGTATTAAAACTTGATCTCGAAATAAAATCTTCTTTGGCAAAAGCTAATGAATTAAAGAAAGCAGTACGAAATTATGAAGCAAAGTTTAACAAATTACCCGTTCAGTCCATCGAGTATGCAAGGTTAGAAAGAGAAAGATTGGGTAATGAAAAACTTTTCACGTTATTGGAGGAAAAGTATCAAGAAGCAATGATTTCTGAGCAATCTGTACCTTCTAATGTAGTAATTATTGATGAGGCAAGGGAACCAGTTTTACCATCAAAACCAAATAGAACTTTAATTATTGTCATTGGATTTGTAATGGGAATAGGATTGTCCGCGGGATACATTTTTATTAGAAAATACTTTGATGTTACAATAAGGACGCCTGAGGATGTCAGAAATCGTGGTGCTAATGTAATTTCATGGATTCCCAAAGCTGAAGATTTTATTGAGACTTTTGATACAGACCATGAAATTATAGTCAACTCAAATCCAGATTCTGTTCCTACAGAATCATTCTTGAGTACAAAAATGAAGCTACAATATTCTAAAATTTCTCAGACACCTATAAAAACAATACTTATTACAAGTCCAACACCAAAAGATGGAAAAACCTTTATATGCTCAAACTTAGCCGTAACTTATGGTTTAGCTGGGGAGCGAGTTTGTGCTGTTGACTTAGATTTAAGAAAACCCCGACTTCATAAATCACTAAATTTAGAAAAAAGTAAAGGTGTTACAGATTATCTATTTAATCTCGCTTCGATGGAAGAAATTATACAGAGGACGGAATTTAAGGGCGTGGACTTTATTTCTGCTGGTACAATTATTCCTAATCCAGCAGAAGTAATTTCCTCTGTTCAATTAAAAGAATTTATTGAACAATTAAAGACCATGTATGATTTTATCATGATTGATTCTCCTCCAATTATTGCTGTTTCAGATGCTGGAGTTATCTCTCAATTCTGTGATATTACTCTACTTGTTGCTTCTGTGAACCAAACAAGACTTGATCTTTTAGAAGAATCCATAAAAACTTTAGATTCAATTAAAGGAAGATTTGCAGGAGTTATTCTAAATAGATTTGAATCAACGAATGGATATGGTTCGTACTACAAATACTATTACTATTATTATTCTTCCAATAAATCTACACAAGGGAAGAAGGAGAAATCAAATGTTTCAGTTTAGTTTTTACTTTAATTAAAAACATTTGATAAAATAATTTTGCTCGGGAAAATTTTACTGGTTTTTCAGAAGGTTTTCCCGATTTTTATTTTGTTAATTAAATGAGAACCTTAATAAAGAGGTTTTATTTCAGATTCCAAATATCCAACTTAGGTTGTCATAATTTTCTAGCCTTCAAATATTAGCTCGAGTTGTAGCTTTTCGCCATAAACGAAATAATAAAATAAATTGTCTATAAATAAATTTTGTATTAGTGGTTAAATCAATAATATTTGAAGAGTATTGATAACACTTTTTCAACTTTAATATTTTCATAAAAAATTTTCAGATGCCAGAATCAGCTAAGGAAATCTCCAAACGTAGTAAAAGTAGTTTTTATTATGCTTTTAATCTATTGCCAAAAGCTAAACGTGATGCTATGAATGTGATTTATGCTTTTTGTAGAAAGACTGATGATATTGTGGATAATGAAAATTCCAATGAAATAAAGTTGAATAATTTAAATCTTTGGAAAGAAGAATTTGATAAATCCCTAATTGGTAAAAGTAGTGATCAATTATTATTAAGTCTTTCCAAAGTAATATCGGAATTTAAAATTCCTCATGAACCATTTTATGACTTGATTAAGGGAATGGAAATGGACATAAATATTTCAAGATATGAAAATTTTGAAGCTCTTAAAGAATATTGTTACAGAGTTGCTTCAACTGTGGGGTTAATTAGTATTGAAATTTTTGGATATAAAAATTCAAATACAAAAAATTTTGCTGTAAATCTTGGTATCGCTCTTCAACTAACTAACATTCTCCGTGATATCAAAAAAGATTTGGAAAGTAATAGAATATACATTCCTCTTGATGAAATGAGAATGTTCTCTTATTCAGAAGAAGATCTGTTTAATAAAAAGTATAATGATAACTTCATCTCTCTGGTTAAATATCAAGTTGAGCGAGCAGAATCTTTTTTCAAAAAAGCTTCTTCGTTTCTTTCAGATGAGGACAGAGCAAATATGTTCCCTGCAAGTGCTATGCAATGTGTTTACTACAAGCTTCTCAAAAAGATTATTGATAACAACTATGATGTCTTAAACAAAAACATCAGAGTTAACAATTTTGAGAAATTTTATCTTGCTTTTATGGTTTGGATGAAACATAAATTTATTTTTATATGAAAAAAGTTTTAGTAATTGGTGGTGGATTATCCGGTTTAACCGCTGCTGCTTATCTTTCTCATAATAATTTTGATGTAACTTTATTAGAATCAACAAATAAGCTTGGAGGTAAAACTCATTCCACACAGGATAGAGCTACAGGAGTTGAAATAGATAATGGTCAGCATATTCTTTTGGGGTGTTACTTTGAAACTTTGAATTTTCTAAGGTTAATTTCTTCTGTTGATTCATTAAAAATTCAAGAACAATTTTCCATTAATTACCTCCTACAAGACTTTAAAATATTTAAGCTCAAATCTGTAAACTTTTTTTATCCTCTTAATTTATTACATGGCTTTATCTTTTTTGAGTTGCTATCTTTTAATGATAAAATTTCATTGATCAAATTACTTCTCAAACTAAAATTTATTGATTCAAATTCTCTAAATGATTTAACAGTAAAAGATTGGTTGTTAAAAGAAAATCAAACACAAAATTCAACTAATATATTTTGGGAAATTATCTGCGTCGGTGCACTAAATATTTCTACTGAAATAGCCTCAGCAAAGTTGTTTTGTGATATATTAAAACAAATATTTTGGACAGGAGGAAATTCATTCAAAATAATTTTACCCAAATATTCTTTAAATGAAACTTTCATTAATCCAGCTGAAAAATTCTTATTTAGAAATAATGTGAAATTTTATAAATCAGAAAAGTGCGAGAAAATTTTTATTGATGATAATAAAATCATTGGAGTTCAAACTAATAAGAGAAACTTTAAGGACTTTGACTATTACTTAATTGCTGTTCCATTTTATTCATTTAAATCTTTTAATATTCTAAATACGCATAATTTAGAAATAACATATTCGCCAATTGTTAATATCTATGTGTGGCTAAATTCAAATCCTTTAACTGAACCTTTTTATTCTGTTGTTAATTCACCGATACACTGGATTTTTAATAAAGGTAGTTTTATTAATATTACAATAAGCAATGCAATCAATTTAGTTGAAAAATCTAAAAATGAAATTGAGGAAATTATTTCAGATGAATTAGATAAATTTATTCCAGGATTATCAAAAGAGATTATCCGAATTTTAATTATCAAAGAAAAAAGAGCTACATTCATTCCTTCAAAAGAAATTCTTGAAAAAAGGTTTAAATCTAAAACCATTATAAGCAATTTATTTTTAGCCGGAGATTGGACAGATACGAAGCTTCCATCAACAATAGAAGGAGCAATTAAAAGTGGCAGAATTGCAGCAGAAGAAATTATTAACGATAGTTTCAACAAGAGTTAAATTATGAATGACAAAGCAAAATATTACATTGAAAAGTTGGACTTAAACAAACATCCCGAAGGTGGTTATTACAAAGAAGTATATCGCTCTGGTGAACATTTCATTATCCCGGATTATTCCCTAAGTAAAAAGAAACGTAACTATTCAACATCTATTTATTTTTTATTAGAGGGAAATGATAAATCAAATTTTCACAAATTAAATTCTGATGAAATCTGGCATTTTTATGACGGCTCGGATTTGAGAATTTTTATCATTGATGAGTTTGGGAATTTGTCAGAAATTTTATTTGGTAAAGAGAATGAAGTTTTTCAGTTTACAATAAAAAAAGATTGCTGGTTTGCTGCAGAAGTAATTAATAAAAATTCTTTTTCTCTTATTGGTTGTACTGTCTCGCCGGGTTTTGACTTTGAAGATTTTGAATTAGCAAAAAGAGATCAATTGATAAAATTATTTCCTCAACACGAAGCAGTTATTCGAAAATTCACTAGAGTTGATTAAATTTATGCACGAAAAATTGCCTTAATTGAAATTTTCAATAAATTTATGTTTAATTAAACACATTAAAATTTTATGATTTACATTCAAATTATCTCAAAATAATCGGAGTCATATCGAATCAACATCTACTATTTTGAATAACATTTTGTTAGGTGTTCCTTATCAAAAGAACAAACAAAAAATTTTCAGTTAGAGATTCTATTCAAATCCTTCTAGGATCAGTTTTGATTTTTTATTCAGGTATCAATCTTGGATTTATGTCGAATTCTTACACAAAACCTGATAAAAAATTGTGGACTGATATGCTCTTCTTGTTTTTAGAAAATCAGTCTAGTTATAGTCCAGAAAATAATCTCTCAAATCACTCAGTGATGGATTCCCATTTTTCTGAAAAAGGAAGAGATAATCAAATCGAATTAAATAAAACTGATCAGGATGATAGTGAAAACCTTAAATTAAGTCTTAAAAATGTATTATCTCCTACGGATACCAATGATATAGACTCTTCTTTTATTTCAATTGAAGATACTTCAAGCGTTTCAGTAATTGATTCAATTCCTGTCAAAGTAAATAAAGATTCCTTGCGGTTAGTAGAATGGTCTAGAGATTCAACAGCTCGTCTTGAATATTTCCGATATCAACGCGAAGATTTTCCTGTGGTTAGATTAAAGCAAAAAAAACTTTCAAAATTCTTTGTTGAACCTTCGCCTACTATAAAACAAAGAAAAATTACTATAGACTCAACAGGAAAGTTTGTCGAAATTCGTGAAATGATTGGCGGTAAAGACAGCAAACTTTTACTTAGAATGCCAATTGAAGAATATATTAACGAACGTTTGAAAATCGAAGAACGTAAAAATTGGGAATCACTAGGATACGCTTATGAATTGAAAGATAAAAAGTTAGGTTTACAGGAACTGATGAAAAGTTTTACTGATTTTGAAATTCCACTTCCTAAGGTTGGGGTATTAAGCATTTTTGGTGAACCAAAAATAAGCTTGAAAATTGGTGGAGCAGTTCAAATTCACGGAGCTTGGAGAAGTGAAACTACCGAAGGCGTCACAGCCTCCAGATTAGGTAATACGCGAAACGAACCTGATTTTAAACAGCAAGTTCAAATAAATGTAAATGGTACAATCGGAGATAAACTGAACATCTCTGCGGATTGGAATACAGAGAGAACTTTCGAGTATGAAAACCAACTGAAAATAAAGTACACTGGTTATGAAGATGAGATTATTCAATCAATTGAAGCCGGAAATGTTTCACTACAAACAGCACCTTTAGTCGGTGGTAGTGAAGCATTGTTTGGAGTAAAAGCTCTGTTTAAAATGGGACCATTTTCTTTAACCACATTAGCAAGTCAGAAAAAAGGTGAAACAAAAGAAGTTGAAGTTTCAGGCGGAACTACTGCTGCTGAATTTCAAAAAAGAGCTTACGATTATTCAACCAATCACTACTTTCTAGATACGGTTTATGCAAGTAAAACATTAAATATTTTTAACAATTATTTTGGAAGTCCTACACCAATCGTCAATAATACTTATCTTGTTACAGAAGTTCAGGTTTGGAAATCTATTAGTGTTATTTCTACTGATAAATCAAGAGAACGTGAAGCGAATGCTTATATTGATTTACCAGCCATAAGTAGGAATCAATCTTATCCTGAAAGCTTTCGGGAGCCACTTACAAATCCAATACCCGGTGTTCAGGAAGCAGGAAGGTTTTTGCTTCTTCAGGAGGGAGTTGACTACATAGTACAAAGAGAGACTGGATTCTTAACTTTCAAAACACCGATAAATGACAATGATGTTATTGCGGTATCTTACGGAAGAGAAAATGGTCCAGGTACTGCAAATGATCAATACTTCGGAGAATGGCTGTCGCCCGGTGATACAAATACAACCCGAAGAATGGTTCTTAAATTAATTAAGCCTAAAAATCTTCAACCACAGTATAAAACTGCTTGGAAATTGCAGCTTAAAAACATCTATCCAACCGGAGTTACAAGAATTAGAGAAGAAGGTTTTGAATTTGAAATAAGATATGAGATCTCTGGAGCTGAACCAATAAGAGAAATTGGTAATGTAAGATTTCTTAATTCTTTCGGTTTAGATTTACTTGATGCGAGTAAACAACCGAATCCAGATAACAAATTCGATTTCCGTCCGAACATTACAGTATTCACAGAAACAGGTGAAGTAATTTTCCCTAAACTTGAACCATTTGGAACAGATTTGCCAGTTGGAATTCCTTCTGAATATACTTATCAAACAATTTATGACACATTAAAAACTATCGCTCAACAAGATAAAGCAAAAGATAAATGGGTACTGGTTGGAAAAAGTTCCGGTTCATCATCAGCCAGTTATCAGCTTGGATTTAATCTCGTCGAAAATTCAGTGAAAGTAACTTTGGATGGCAGACCACTTAAAGAAGGAGTTGATTACAGAATAGACTATAACAGTGGTCAGCTTACAATTACTAATAGTGCTGCTTTGGTGCCAGGGGCAAATTTAAGAATTACTTATGAACAAAATGATCTTTTCCAATTAGCTTCAAAAACTTTGTTAGGAGCTCGTGGCGTTTATGAATTTTCTAAGAAAACAAATCTTGGTTTTTCAATTCTGAATTTGAATCAACAAACTCTCAGTGATAAAGTGAGAATCGGAGAAGAACCATTAAGTAATACTATTTATGGTTTGGATTTCAATACTTCTGCAGATTTACCTTTTATTACACGTTCGATAGATAAAGTATTCTCAACAAGAGAAATGTCAACCTTCAATCTCACAGGTGAATTTGCTTATATAAATCCTGATCCCAACACAAAGAAAAGTACTATTGCTTCTGATGGCGGTAAGAGTATTGCTTACATTGATGATTTTGAGGGTGCAAAAAGAACAATTCCTATTGGAGTATCTTATACTTCATGGAGAGATTTGAGTGCTCCGGATTCATTGAATAATTTACCAAATTTAAGCAGAGCTGAAAAGATGCCTTACAAAGGAAAAACTTTTTGGTTCAATGAAACGCCTTCAAATGTTACTGTTCAACAGATTTATGGTGACCGAAAACAAGTAGCCCGTTCTGATTATAATGTTACCGTTATGGATGTAGTTTTTATGCCAGACACACCCGGTACTTATAATTGGGTTCCCAATTTAGCAGAAAGATCAAAAGTCTGGGGTGGACATATGAAAGCCCTTTCTTCAACTGCAAGTAATCTCGATCAGGAAAATATAGAGTTTATTGAATTCTGGATGCAGGTTCTTGATGCCGAACCGAATGCTAAAATGTATATTGATTTAGGAAGAATTAGTGAAGATGTTATTCCTAATAACAGATTAGACACCGAAGATAAAGATAGAAATGATGCAATAGATACTGAAGGGAAAGAAGATACAGGAATAGATGGATTCTTTGATGATCAGGAGAGAATTCAATATCAAAGCACTAAATCTGATCCATCAGGAGATAATTTCTTTTTCCAAAGAAGCAATCCTCCTAACATTTTCGATTATTTTAATATAAATGGAACTCAAGGAAATGCCGTATTAACAGATATTGGAAGAATTCCCGATACGGAAGACTTAAACAGAAATGGTAATCTTGATAATGCAACAAGTTTCTTTAGATATGAAGTTCCATTAGATACTGTTGCTTCAAGAAATCCATTTATTGCAGGTGGTGGATTAACAGAATTTAACTGGTACTTGTTTAGAATTCCATTGAAAGATTTTCAAAAAAATATTGGTGATGCCACTTTTTCAAATATTGAATTTATTAGAATCTTTCTCACTGGAGTAACGAATAGGGTTCATTATAGAATAGGAGAATTTAATTTAGTGGGAAGCCAGTGGCAAAAACTTAATAAAGCTGATACAGTTTTATCGGTGTCTGTTGTGAGTATAGAAGAAAATCCGGAATATTCAAGTCCGCCCGGAGTATTTCAGGAAAGAGATAGAACAAGACCAGATGAAAATATTTTAAGAAATGAACAATCATTAAATTTGATATTGAATGGTTTACCTGATGGACAAAATAGAGAAGCTGTTAAATATTTGTTCAGACCTTTAGATGTATTTAATTATAAACAAATGAAATTGTTCGTTCATGGCGATAAGAATAATATTCCCGGATCAATATCATACAATGACACATTAGGTGGAAGCTATAAGTATTCAACAGAAGTATATTTTCGATTTGGTACAGATACAAATAATTATTATGAATATCGAAAACCAATTCTCCCAGGATGGAACGAAATAACTATCGATTTTGAGAAGATTACTGCAATTAAACAGATTAGATTAGATTCAACAAATCTGGATAGAAAATTTCCCGTAGAAGGAAAACCATTCCACTATTATTCGTTCAAAGGAAATCCATCACTGACTACAATTAAATTTTTCTCTGTCGGTATTTATAATCTTAATAACAATTTTAATCAGGGTGATTTATCCGGTCAGTTATGGGTTAATGAATTAAGAGTTGTCGGTGCTGACGATTCTCCCGGGTGGGCTTATAGTATCAATACCTCATTAAAACTTGCAGATCTTTTAACCGTTAATTTTACATATAGTAAAAAAGATCCTTATTTCCACAGACTCTCAGAAAGATTTGGATCTCGTGTTGATAATACAAATTGGTCTTTATCTACCGATTTGAATTTATTGAAGTTAATTCCTATCTCTCTGCCAGAAAGTAATTTTAGAATTAATTATTCTCATACAGAACAAAAAGGCAAACCATTATACTTACCAAATACAGATATAAACGTTGATGAAGCTGTAAAACGTCAACAGGAAATTTACAATAATGATACAACAGGAAAAGCAAAAACACCTCAGCAGTTGAGAGAAGAATCTGAAACAGAAACGATTTCTGATACATGGTCAGCTTCGAATATCAGAATCAAGATACCATCTTCATGGTGGTTGATTAGAGATACATTTAACTCGCTCACTTTTGGCGTCAACTACAATAAGACTTATTCAAGAAGCCCAGCTATTGAAAGATCATTAAATTGGATTTGGAATGTGAATGCAAACTATGCATTAAATTTAAGTCCAGATTATTTCTTTCAACCGATTAATATTCCAATCTTAGGGACATTCTTTGCCTTATTAAAAGATTATTCAAACTTAAAAATTTTCTTTACTCCACAGAGTTTTAATTTCACTTTGTCAGTTAAAAGAAATAAAAATGTAAGTAAATCCAGATCAACTTTTAATCCGGTAACAAATCAATTTACTGAAACAGAAGAAGCAATTTCAAGAGATTTTACAACTCAACGAGGTGCGACATTAAACTGGAAAATTACAGAAGGCGGATTTATAAATTTAACCACAAGCTATAATCTTAATATAAGTTCTTCGCTTGCTAATGTTGAATTGGATGCGATGGGTAATGAAAGACCTGAAAGTGAAATTTGGAAGGACATTTTTACAAATAAATTTTTCGGAAAAGATTTTAGATATCAACAAACTCTCGATTTAAGAACTAACCCACGATTACCTTCAATTTTTGATTTAAATAAATTCCTTTCGATTTCAGCTGGTTACTCGGCAGGTTATCAATGGGATTATGATTTTAGACAAGAGCAATTAGGTAGAAGTGCTGGTTTCAATAACAGATCGAATTTAGGTCTGAATTTTAGATTAAAAGCATTATTTGCGCCGTTGTTTGTTGATACTAATCCTCAGCAAAACACGGTTATTACAAATAAAAATATTTCGACTATAAATATTCAAAATTCAGATACAACTGAAGTTGGAGAATTTCAAGACTCGGTGAATTTACCATCTGGTCCTTCGCCAATTGAAAAAGGATTTTCTTACTTGAAACTGTTTCTAAAAACAGTTTTGTTTGATTACGAAACAATCAGTGCCAATTTTACAAATGATAATACTCTTTCGAAATCCGGACTGAAAGCACAAGGAACAGGCTTCAATAATTTCTTCGGAATTTTTTATAATGAAAATGCTGGTCCTACAAGATTATTTATGTTAGGATTGTCTAATGATGCTGGTCCAAGAGTATCAGCTCCGAATACTAATCTCAGTGATAATTTCAGCCAAAAAAATAATTTGGATTTCAAAACTTCCAGACCTTTGTGGGAAGGTGCTAAAATAGAATTGAACTGGAAAGTTGGATGGTCACTTAATAAAAGCGTTACTCTAACAGTTGATGAGAATGGAAATTTATTTGTAGCTAATATTAATTCATCCGGAACAATCTCAAGATCATTTTTTTCTTTACCTCCGTTTTTTCTATTTCCTTTTTCAAATAGTGGTATAAAAAAAGTTCACGAATTGTATAATCCAAGTTCTGGTGATCCGGCAAATAGTCTTTCAAATGCATTTGTACAAGGTTTCGAGAGTTTCCCTTTAATATCTAAGTTAAGTTTTCTTCAGAATTTTTCTAAATATATTCCAAGACCAAACTGGAGAATTACATGGGATGGATTAGAGAAATTGCCATTTCTTAGTTCAATTGCAAAAAGAATTTCTTTAGATCACGCTTATACAGCTAATTACAATGAAGGTTGGAAACTGAACAGAGATGGAGCTGAAGAAATTCAAACACAAAAAATAGAATACGGCTTTAGTCCATTAGCAGGATTGAATATATCTTTTGGTGAAGTATGGTCTGGTAATCTTATCGGTAATATTAAATATGGAACTAGAACAAGCTATGATCTTGGCATTACTACAAATAACATCAATGAAACTTTTACCCGAGACATTGGATTTACAATGCAGTATTCAAAAACCGGTTTTGAAATTCCTTTGTTTGGTGTTTCATTAAAGAATGATATTGAAATCAGTTTGTCTTATAATCAGGCAAAAAATTCTATTGTAAGATTTGAGATGAATAATTTCAGTGAAGAAGGCATTCCTCAGGACGGAACAACGAGAGTAACTTTAGAACCAAGAATAAAATATATTTTGAGTGCCAAAGTAACTTTATCAATTTTTTACAAGAGAACTTCTGTTGAACCGTCAGGAGCTTCTCGTATTCCTCCAACTACTACAAATGAAGCAGGTATTGATATAAATATAGTTATTAATTAAAGGAAGTTATGGAAAAGAAAAATATTTTATGGGTTGATGATGAAATAGAACTTTTAAGATCGCACATCATTTTTCTCTCTGAAAAAGGTTATGAAGTAGATACAGTTACCAATGGTGAGGATGCATTAACATCAATTAAAGAAAAATCGTATGATTTAATTTTCCTCGATGAAATGATGGCAGGTATGGGTGGATTGGAAACTTTATCAAGGATTAAAGAAATAAATTCTTCTATTCCGGTTGTGATGATAACAAAATCAGAAGAAGAATCTTTGATGAATGA
Source organism: uncultured Ignavibacterium sp. (assembly GCA_937125135.1). GTDB lineage: Bacteria > Bacteroidota > Ignavibacteria > Ignavibacteriales > Ignavibacteriaceae > Ignavibacterium. The sequence continues at coordinate 11,349 of CAKZLD010000123.1, read as the reverse complement.
GGCTATCGGCGGTAAAATAAATGATTATCTAACAAAACCGGTTAATCCAAGTCAGATTTTGCTGGTTTGTAAAAAAATATTGGAATCAAAAAAAATTGTTGGCGAGTATGCAGCAAAAGATTATTTGCAGGATTTTAACAAAATCTCTCAGATGTTAATTAATGAACTAGATTATATTGACTGGATTGATGTTTATGTAAAACTTGTTAACTGGTCAATTGAACTCGATAAACATCCTGAACTCGGCTTAAAACAAACTCTTTCAGATTTATTTAAAGAAGCAAACAAAGAGTTTTCAAAATATGTTGAAAGATTTTATCCTGACTGGCTTAATAAAACCGATAAAGATAACAGACCAACTTTAAGCCCGGAGATAGCTGAAAAGTATTTATTCAAACATCTTCAAGATGATAATAAAGTAATCTTCTTCATTGTTATTGATTGTTTACGTCTTGACCAATGGATGATAATGGAACAACATTTGAACGAATTTTTTAGAATCGAAAAAGATTATTATTACTCCATAATTCCAACTGCAACTCCCTATGCAAGAAACGCATTGTTTAGTGGTTTATTTCCAAGTGAAATTGAAAAAAGATTCCCTGATTATTGGACAAACCGTAATGAAGACGAAAAAACAATGAACAAATACGAAAAGGAGTTGTTCGGGCATCTTTTAGAAAGAAAAAAAATTAAGTTAAGAAATGATTATAAATACATTAAGATTATAGATCCGGAAGTTGGTAAAAACTTTGAGCAAAACATTTTCTCTTATCAGACTAATCATTTAACAGCAGTTGTTGTAAATTTTCTCGATATGATTGCTCACGGCAGATCTGATTCTGATATCTTGAAAGAAATTGCTCCCGATGAATCAGCTTATAGATCGTTAACTAATAGCTGGTTTATTCATTCATATTTATTCAATGTGTTAAAGTCAATTTCGCAGATGAAAAATGTTAAGGTTGTTCTAACAACTGATCACGGAAGTATAAGATGTTTAAGAGGAGCAAAAGTTCTTGGAGATAAAGAAGCATCAACTAATCTGAGATTTAAGTTTGGTAGAAATCTTAAAGCTGAAAACAAACAAGCTGTTTTCATAAAGAATAGTGAAGATTACAAACTTCCTAAAGTTGGAGTTACGATAAATTATATCATCGCGAAAGAAGATTATTATTTTGTTTATCCGACAGATTATCATAAATATCTCTCTTATTACAAAGATACTTTTCAGCACGGAGGAATCTCGATGGAAGAAATGATAATTCCTGTTTTAACAATGGAACCAAAGTGAAAAGTGAAATAAGAGAGTTTTTATCAAAATCTGAATTAGAAACTGAGAACATTGCATTAACTTTTCTTAATGAAATAAAATCAGGCGATGTTGTTGTTCTGAATGGTCCTTTGGGTTCCGGCAAAACATTTTTCGTAAGAAAAATAGCTGAACATTATAAAATTTATAATACATCAAGTCCAACCTTTGCAATTGTTAATGAATATATCGGGGACAAAAAAATCTATCATTTCGATTTTTATAGAATTAACTCAATCAATGAATTGCACGACATTGGGTTTGAAGATTATATAGCAGATTCAGAATCAATTACTTTCATTGAGTGGGGAGAATTGTTTCCTGATATTTTACCAAATTCCAGATATGAAATTCAATTTTATCTAAATGATGATGATTCAAGAAAAATTGCGATAACTAAATATGAATGAAATAACCCCTATTCTTGCTATTGAGACTTCTGATAAAATTTGTAGTGTTTGTTTGATGACAAATAGTAATGACTTCTATTTAATTGAAACAAATCAAGCACATTCACACTCTGAAAAATTGTTTGAACAAATTGAAATTATTCAACATCACTCAGGAATAAAATTAAATGAGCTCAGATCAATTGCAGTATCAATGGGACCCGGTTCATTCACAGGATTAAGAATTGGTTTATCAGCAGCAAAAGGAATTGTTGAAGGTTTGAAGATTCCTTTGATTCCTGTTCCAACTTTTGAAGCATTAGCTTTTCAGATTTCATTATTTCTCCCTCAAAGCACAGAATTTTATATTGTTAATCGTGCTAATAAGGATGAATGCTATTTTGCCAAATTTTTTGTTAAAGGTAATAACTATATATTTGATGGAGAGTTAAAATTAATCAGTCAATCTGAACTGAATCAATACGAAGATTGTCTGATTTTTGGAAATTTGAGCAAAAATCCTTTTGCTGTTGCTTCACCATCAGCCGAGTATGTTGCGAGGTGGGCATTGAATTTTGGCATTGATAAGTTATTATTTGATGTAGATTTTTTAGAACCAAATTACATTAAAGATTTTATTGTAAAGGAGACCAAAAATGATTAAAAGAACATTTTTCTCTATTATCGTTTTTAGTTTTTCAATATTTGCACAATTAATCGGACCCAAAATTAGCGTTCAATCTTCTGAATATAATTTTGGTGATATCATACAAGGTGAAGAAGTTTCTCACACATTTGTAATTTCAAACAGTGGTGGCGATATACTTAGAATTACAGATGTGAGGGCTTCCTGCGGATGCACTGCAGCTCAACCTGATAAAAAAGAACTTAAGCCCGGTGAATCAACAAATATAAAAGTTACATTCAATTCCAAAGGGAGAGTTGGTCCTCAGTTAAAATCAGTTTATGTTACTTCAAATGATCCTGAAAGAAAAGAAGTTCAGCTAAATATTCGATGCAATATTTTACTTCCTGAAAAGAAACCAAAATCAGGTGCTTTGCTTTATTTACCAGAAACACAATATAATTTCGGAAAAGTAAAAGAAGGAAGTGTTGTGAGCCATACTTTTCAATTAGTAAACAAGGGTCAGGAAGAACTTGAAGTAAAAGATATCAAAACTTCGTGTGGATGCACAGCAGCAATGTTAAGCAATTCTATAATTAAACCTGGTGAAGCCGGAACTTTGAAGATTGATTTAGATACAAAAAACAGAGTTGGAAAAATGAGCAGAACTATTACAATAGTTTCGAATGATGCAGAGCAAACAAATAAAGTTTTAACAATTTATGCAGAGGTTTTAAAAAATTAATATGCCTTGGTTTAAAAGATCAAAAGAGAATATTTCTCCCGATACTCAGAAAAAAGACTTACCCGATGGATTGTGGGAAAAATGTCCTTCCTGCGGTGAAATCATTCATAAAAAACAATTAGAGTTGAATTATTGGACTTGTCTGAAATGCGATTATCATTGGAGAATTGGCAGTAAAGAATATATTTCATTTCTTTTCGATAAAGGAACTTTTAAAGAGATTGATAAAAAAATGCGTTCTGCCGATCCTCTAAATTTTACTGATACAAAAAAATATACAGACAGAATAGCTGAAACAATCAAAAAGCTTGATTTGTATGATGCTGTCAGGACAGGTGTCGGAAAGATTGAAGGAATCGAAATCGCTTTCGCCTGTATGGATTTTGAGTTCATTGGTGGAAGTATGGGATCAGTAGTCGGTGAAAAAATTGCAAGAATAATTGATAAGGCATGCAAAGAAAAAATTCCATTAGTAATTATTTCCCGAAGCGGTGGTGCAAGAATGATGGAGGGAGCTTATTCACTAATGCAATTAGCTAAAATCAGTGCAAGATTAACTAAACTTGCTGAAGCATCAATTCCTTATATTTCCGTTTTGACTGATCCGACAACAGGTGGAACTACTGCGAGTTATGCTATGTTGGGCGATATTCATATCTCAGAACCAAAAGCACTGATTGGATTTGCCGGTCCTCGAGTAATCAAACAGACTATTGGCAGAGATTTACCAGAAGGTTTTCAAAGAGCAGAATTTTTAATGGAAAAAGGTTTTGTTGATTTTGTCTCTCATAGAAAGGATTTGAAGACTAATATTGTAAGAGTTCTTAATCTTCTTATCTGATTATATACTTATTGAATAATCAAATCGCCGGCAGTTATTTTTTCGATGCCGGCTTTTGTTTTTAATAACAAAAATCCATTCTCATCAATATCATCAAAGATTCCGAATTTTATATCATCTTTTTGTCTGATGGAAATTTTCTCTCCGATCATTTTACATTTCATCTTCCAGTCGTTGATAATTTGATGCTTATCGGTTTTTAACTTAATTAGATAATATTCTAAATTATTTAAAACTTCAGCTAATAACCTTTCTCTCTCAACTTCTTTCCCAAGCTCGATTCTGATACTGGTAGGTGGATAATTATACTCGCCTTTGAAGTAATTCTGATTTACATTTATTCCAATTCCAAGCACAACTCTATCAATAACTCCTTTGTTTGATGTAGTTTCTATTAAAATTCCACAAGTTTTCTTTCTTGAAAGAAGTACGTCGTTAGGCCATTTCAAATCTGTTTTGAGTTGATAGAGATTCTCAATTGATGTTGAGACGGCTAAAGCAGCTGAAAAATTAAGAAAATTCAGATTTTGAAATAAGTTCTGATTTTTTACAAAAAGGATTGAAAAAGTTAAATTTTGCCCGGTATCGCTTGTCCAAACTCTGTCTAATCTGCCTCGACCTTTAGTCTGAAATTCTGCAAATACAACCGTTCCTGAAATATCAATGTTATTATTTTTATTAAGCAGATAACTATTTGTAGAATCAATTTCTTCAAAGTAGATGAAATTCCTTCCGATAAAATCGGTATTTAGTTTTATATCAAAATTCTCAAGATTTAGCATTTGACCTATTTTTTTTATTACAAAAATAATCTTAGTCCCGGTCATAAAATAGAGACAAAAAAACACATAAGTGTGTTAAAATGTCGGCTTGAGGTGAAATTATGTCAGATTTTAATAATATCATAAAACAAAAAGCTTCAAAATTTGCAATAAATGAGATTTTTATACGGCACGTCGATTGCGAATACTAAACGAATTAAAAAATTTAAAAAAGGAGAAAAAATGAGTAAAATTATCGGAATAGATTTAGGAACAACAAATTCCTGTGTAGCAGTGATGGAAGGAAATGATCCAGTTGTTATCCCTAATTCTGAAGGTGGGAGAACAACTCCATCAGTTGTTGCATTTACAAAGAACAACGAACGCTTGGTGGGTACTCCTGCAAAAAGACAAGCTATTACCAATCCTAAGAATACTATCTTTTCTATTAAAAGATTTATGGGAAGATTTTATGATGAAGTTGATCGAGAAAGATCTGAAGTTCCTTATGAAGTTGTAAAAGGAGAGAATAATACTTCCCGTGTTAAAATAGGCGATAGACTTTATTCTCCTCCGGAAATTTCAGCAATGATCTTACAGAAAATGAAAAAGACAGCAGAGGATTATCTCGGTCACGAAGTTACCGAAGCAGTTATTACCGTTCCTGCTTATTTTAATGATGCACAAAGACAAGCTACAAAAGATGCAGGTGAAATTGCCGGATTAAAAGTGAGAAGAATTATAAATGAACCAACAGCAGCAGCATTAGCTTACGGCTTGGATAAAAAACATAAAGAAGAATTAGTTGCAGTTTACGATCTTGGTGGCGGTACTTTTGATATTTCAATTCTTCAGCTTGGTGAGGGAGTTTTTGAAGTTAAATCCACAAATGGTGATACTCATCTTGGCGGAGATGATTTCGACCAAAGATTGATTGATTATCTTGCTGATGAATTTAAGAATCAGGAAGGAATTGATTTAAGAAAAGATCCAATGGCTTTACAGAGATTGAAAGAAGCTGCAGAGAAAGCAAAAATAGAACTTTCATCTTCAATGCAGACAGATGTGAACTTGCCTTTTATCACTGCAACTCAGGATGGACCCAAGCATATGAATATTACAGTAACTAGGGCAAAGTTTGAACAATTAGTTGACGACCTCGTAGAAAAAACCAGAATTCCATGTGAGCAGGCGTTAAAAGATGCAGGAGTAACTGCAAGTCAGATCGATGAAGTTATTCTTGTTGGAGGTTCAACAAGAATTCCTATGGTTCAAGAATTAGTAAAAAAGATTTTTGGCAAAGAGCCTCACAAGGGTGTAAATCCTGATGAAGTTGTTGCAGTTGGTGCCGCTATTCAAGGTGGCGTTTTAGCTGGCGATGTTAAAGATGTTCTTCTTCTTGATGTAACTCCATTGTCTCTCGGTATTGAGACTCTCGGTGGAGTAATGACCACATTGATTCCTGCGAATACCACTATTCCTACAAGAAAAAGCGAAATCTTTTCGACTGCAGCTGACAATCAACTTTCGGTAGAGATTCATGTTCTACAAGGTGAAAGACCTATGGCTGCTGACAACAGAACTTTAGGTCGTTTCCATCTTGATGGAATTCCACCAGCACCGAGAGGTGTTCCGCAGATTGAAGTAACTTTCGACATTGATGCTAATGGTATTCTTCACGTAAGTGCAAAAGATAAAGCAACCAACAAAGAACAAAGTATAAGAATTACTTCTTCAAGTGGATTATCAAAAGAAGAAATTGAAAGAATGAAACGAGCCGCACAAGAACACGCTGCAGAAGACAAAAAGAAGAAGGAAGCTGTTGAGGCAAGAAATCAAGCGGATTCTCTAATATTCCAAACCAAAAAACAAATTGAAGAATTAAAAGATAAGATCAATCCAGACCAGAAGTCGAGATTGGAGTCTGAAATTCAGAAATTAGAAGATGCGATGAAGACGAATAATACAGATACGATTAAATCAGCAACTGACTCATTAATGAAAGTCTGGAATGAAATATCTCAACAAATATATTCACAACAGGGAGCACCAAATTATCAATCAGCCCAATCTCAAGGTAGCTCTGGCAGTCAAGCACAAGATAAGAAAGAAGATGTTCAGGATGCCTCCTACGAAGTAGTTGATGATGATAAGAAATAATCTTAACTAACTATTTCATTTCATATTTAGCTGTCTTGGAAGTTTAAGCTCCTGCTTTTAAGACAGCTTTATTTTTTCTTTATGTTCAAGTCTTTTTATCTTTAACACGACTTTTATTTTCAATACTTAATGAGTAAAGCAGAAAAAAAACAAAGAATAATTTTTATTGATCTTCTAAGAGCTTTTGCTGTTTTGCAAATGGTTCAGGGACATACTGTTGATGTTCTCCTTGCAAATGAATTTCGAACTTATGAATCATTAAGTTACTCTATCTGGCATTTTATGCGTGGTATGACAGCCCCGATTTTCATGTTTACTTCAGGAACTGTTTTTACTTATCTGTTTAGATTAGTTGATGAGCCGTTTGAAAAAAATCCTCGAGTTGTAAAAGGATTCAAAAGATTTTTACTGCTTTTGAGCATTGGATATTTACTTCGATTTCCCACATTAAATCCGTTTAACTTTCAATACATAACTGAAAGTCAGTTAAATGTATTTTATACTGTTGATGTTCTTCACTTAATTGGATTTGGTTTATTATTCATAATGATTTTTGCTTTCATATCTGAAAAAATAAAATTAGGTGATACCGCTACATTTCTTCTAGCTGCATTAATTTTCATCTTACCTACTCCGGTTTTCAATAAAATTGATTGGTTAATGTATTTGCCGAAACCATTTGCAAATTATTTCTATCAAGGTGCTGGCTCTTTATTTCCATTGTTTCCTTGGGTTGGATATATGCTAATCGGTGCTATTCTTGGGAGTAAACTGGCAAAGAACCCTACGATATTTCGCACTACATCATTTAGTTTAAAGACAATCTTAAGTGGTTTAATAATTCTCGGTTTGGTTTATTTATATAACTTTATTTCATTTTCAAATTTCAATATTCAATTTGATTCTTATAATTATCAAACTATTGCATTCCGGATTGGCTTTGTATTGACTTTGACAGGAGTAGTTTCTTTGATATCACAATCAATTCATTCAATTCCACACGTGCTAATTTTAGTTGGAAGAAATACTCTTTTGATTTATGTAGTCCATCTTTTAATTCTTTATGGAAGTGTCATAAATCCCGGTGTAATAATTATTTGGGGAAACAAATTAAATCCAGAACTGACAATTTTAATTGCCATTACAATGATTACATTGATGGTGTTAATGGTGTTAGCACTCAACAAATTAAAAATTCGTAACAAACAACTTGTAACCTGATATGGCTAAAAGAACTACAACTGATCCGAATCAAAATGATGAGGATAAATCTTTCGAACAAAATATACGTCCTCAGAAAATTATAGAGTTTAATGGTCAGACAAAAATTACTGATAATCTGAATGTATTTATCACTGCTGCTAAAAGGCGTCAAGATGCTTTAGACCACTGCCTTTTGACGGGTCCTCCGGGATTAGGTAAAACAACACTCGCCCATATTATTGCAAATGAAATGAATGTTAAAATGAAAATCAGCTCAGGTCCGGTTTTAGAAAAACCCGGCGATCTTGCAGGAATTTTAACAAATCTTGAAGAGCGATCTGTTCTTTTCATTGATGAAATTCATCGGCTCAGTCCGGTAGTTGAAGAATATCTTTATTCAGCAATGGAAGACTTCAAACTTGATATAATGATAGAAAGTGGACCAAATGCAAGAACAGTTCAAATCAGTTTACCGAAGTTTACTTTAGTTGGAGCTACTACACGAGCTGGAATGCTTACTTCTCCGCTTCGAGATAGATTTGGAATAAAATTCAGATTGGATTACTATGATAGTGAAGTGTTGAAAAAAATCATTCAACGTTCTGCTGGAATTCTTGGAATCAACATTGATGAAGATGCAGCAGAGGAAATTGCAAGAAGATCGCGCGGGACTCCAAGAATTGCAAATCGTTTATTACGAAGAACACGTGATTTTGCTGATTTTGAAAATATGAACAAGATTAATTTAGAAATTGCTAAGAAGGCTTTGAGTGCTTTGGAAGTTGATGAATCCGGTCTTGATGAAATGGACAAAGAAATTCTTTTAACTATAATTGATAAATACAATGGCGGTCCAGTTGGATTAAATACTTTATCCGTTTCTGTTAATGAAGATCCGGGAACTATCGAAGAAGTATATGAACCATTTTTAATTCAACAAGGTTTTATTCAACGTACACCACGTGGAAGAGAAGCAACTAATCTTGCTTATAAAAAATTTGGCAGAAAAAAATTCAGTGATACAACAAGTCTATTTGATAATTAAGGAGGAAAATTGAAAATCATATTTCTTTCATTTCTGCTTTTCATTCAGCTTGTAGCTCAGGATTTACATACACCATTAAATATTCTTTCAGCATATTCTAAAAAGACAAGAAGTCTTGATGGAAAACCCGGAGCAAACTATTGGCAAAATAAATCTGATTATTTCATTAAAGTAAAAGTTGAGCCAACGTCCAGAAAAATTTCTGGCTATGAAAAAATTATTTATTACAATAACAGCCCTAATTCATTAACAGAAATTTTAATAAGACTTTATCCGAATATTACAAAACCAACAGCAATGAGAGATTTTTCCATCTCTGCAAAAGGAATTACTGATGGAGTTGAACTTAAATCTGTAAAGTTTAATTCTTCCCAACTCGATATAAAAGATGAAAAAGTTTTGAGATATACCAGCACTAATGTCCGCTTGTTTCTTCCTGAAGAATTTTTACCAAATTCTTCCATCGAACTGGAAATAGAATGGAGTTTTCAACTATCGCCAACTAATTTTGCAAGAATGGGAACTTATGATTCAACATCCTTCTTCGTTGCTTATTGGTATCCTCAAATAGCTGTTTATGATGATATTGATGGGTGGGACACTCAAGAATACACAGGCTACACAGAGATGTATAACGATTTTAATAATTTTGAAGTTGAAATAACTGTACCCAGGGATTTTCATATCTGGGCTACCGGTGTTTGGCAAAACCCGGAACAAATTTTATCCGATGAATATTTGAAATTATATCAGAAAGCAAGAATTAGTGATGAGATAATAAGAATATTCAAAGCGAATGATATTTTAAATCAGAATAAATACAAAACGAAAGAGCCAACCCACACTTTCATTTTCAAAGCAGAAGATGTTCCTGATTTTGCTTTTGGTATGAGTAATCATTATTTATGGGATGCTACAAGTTATTTAGCACCTGATGGAAAGCGAGTTTACATTTGTGCTGCGTATAGAGAATCTTCAAAAGATTTTCCAGATGTTACTTATTATGCAAAAGAAAGTATTAAATACTTTTCAGAAGAAATGCCGGGTTTTCCTTATCCATATCCAAGTTGCACAGTATGGAATGGTTCTGGCGGAATGGAATATCCGATGATTGTGAATAATGGTAGTGCAAACTCCAAAGCGGGAACAATTGGAGTAACTGCCCACGAAATAGCTCACCAGTATATGCCTTTTATGATGGGAACAAACGAAAGAAAATATGCTTTTATGGATGAAGGTTGGGCAGTGTTTTTCCCGCTTGATTTTCAGGATAGAATGGTTGAAAATGTAAAACATCGTACGAGAAATATCTCATCTTTTAATATGGTTGCTGGAACTGAAATTGAAATGCCACTGCTTGTCCCATCATTTTTATTAAGAGGCTCTTCATATAGAATTTCTGCTTATTCCAGATCAAGTGTTGCTTACGATATGCTTCAGGATTTATTAGGAAAAGACTTATTCAAGAGAGCATTACATCACTATATGAATACCTGGAAAGGAAAACATCCTATTCCCTGGGATTTCTTTTACTGTTTTAATGCCGCAGTTGGAGAGAACTTAAATTGGTTTTTCAAACCTTGGTTCTTTGATTTTGCTTATTCTGATTTAGCGATTCATTCATATCGAATAGAAAAGAATAAAGTTAAAATCAAAATAGAAAAAATCGGTGGTTTGCCAATACCACTAAAAGTGAAAATGATAAATAAAAATGAAGTTATAAAAGATTTTTACTTCAAAGCTGATATTTGGAAATCAGGAAATAGATTTTTTGAGTTCGTTACAGATTTAATTGAATTTGATCAAATAGTTATTGGAGATGAGAATATACCCGATGTGAAAGCAAGTAATAATGTCTTGAAGAGATGAAAATGCTATTTGATGAAGATTAAGAGGATGATTATGAGTAAGATTGAGATATTTTAATTGCATAGTCTTATTTGCATATTGATGATTGTAGAATTCCTATTAAATACTATGAATAATAAAATTATTGGTTCTCTATGAAATCTCTGTGAAAGAAAATAAAGTGAATAATTTCCAATCGAATGCGCTTGAATTATAACTTTAAAGATCTAAATAGATGAGTCTCTTTCATTAAAACTCATTTTACTATTTTTACAACTCAAAAAATCATTTACAGGTAGTTATGACTTCAAAAGAAATAAGACAACAGTTTTTAGATTTTTTCAAAAGTAAAGACCATCGGATAGTTAATTCTTCTCCGGTTTTTCCATTCGATGATCCGACTTTGCTTTTCACAAACGC
>CAKZLD010000122.1 GCA_937125135.1 uncultured Ignavibacterium sp. | reverse complement strand
ATCTGAATTTTGATATCGAAAACTCAATCGGAATTTCCATCTGAACTTTTACTGGTTTGCCTTTCAAAATGCCGGGTTTGAATCTTGTGTAGTAAACTGCTAATCTTGCATTTTCATCACAGCCGTATCCAATACCTTGAATTACAGAAGCACTTGAAACTTCGCCATTCCTTTCAATAAAAGCGAGGATTTTCACGACGCCTTCAATTTTCTTTTCTCGTGCTTCTTTTGGATATGATAATCTGTTATAAAGACTATTCCATCCTCCAATTGGTTCCGGAAGTATTTCAACATTAATGAAGTAAGCAGGATCATCCTCGAAATTAGTTTCTTCAACAGTAGAAGGTGGGATTAAATCACTGTTTTCTTTTTTTAGCTCTTCCTGTCTTCGTTTCCATGCTTCGAGCAACTTTAAGTAATCTTCATAGCGGTATTCTCCGACTAAATTAAAATCTTGTCCTTTTCGTAAACCCTTTTCGAAAAGAACATCTTCAATGTGTACACCATTGGAATCAAAAAATGAAGTTACACCTTCACGTTTGCCATCTTCAATATTAAAAATTTCTTTAATTTGACCATTCGGATGATAAACTCGAATTACACCATTGATTTTATCGTTCTGATAATTTCTTTCTTCTTTAATATTTCCATTTTCATAAAAAAGAATTGATTTTCCTTCTCTTAAAGAATTTTTTAAGTATGTAATTGATTCGATGGAGCCGTTCGGATAATAAGTAACTAAGCTATCAGCTTGTGAGAATACTATTACGGTAAAAAGAAAAAAAGTTGTTAAGAATTTTAAAGTCATATCAGAATTTTATCTTTTTTCAAAGATATGTAATGCGGATAAATATCAGCAACTAAAAATTTAACACCGTAATGAAAATTTTAAGATTATAAAATGAGAAAACGTATTTATTTTTGTATGCACATTAAGAAATCATAACAAAATGGAGATAAAAAATGATAGACAAAATAGTTGAATATTTAGGCGAAGAAGCAAATGACTTGTTAAATTACAAGGCAATTTTCCCAAAAGAAAAACTTCATCTTCCGGGCTCTGATTTCGTTGATAGAATTTTTCTTCAATCAGACAGAAACAATAGAGTTTTAGGTAATCTTCAATGGATTTTTAATACTGGACGGTTAGCCGGAACAGGTTATCTTTCAATTCTACCTGTTGATCAAGGAATTGAACATAGTGCAGGTGCATCTTTTGCACCGAATCCAGATTATTTTGATCCGGAAAAAATTGTTGAATTAGCTATTGAAGGTGGGTGTAATGCAGTTGCTTCAACTCTCGGTGTTTTAGGAATTGTTGCGAGAAAATATTCTCATAAAATTCCCTTTGTTGTTAAAATCAATCATAATGAGTTACTTACTTATCCAAATAAATACGATCAAATTATGTTCGCAGGTGTAGAACAAGCTTATGATATGGGAGCTGCTGCCGTGGGTGCTACGATTTATTTCGGTTCAGATGAAAGTACAAGACAAATTCAAGAAGTTAGTCAGGCATTCAAATTTGCTCATGAATTAGGACTTGCTACTATTTTATGGTGCTATACCAGAAACTCAGCTTTCAAGACTAAAGAAAAAGACTATCATATCTCTGCAGATTTAACTGGACAAGCTAATCATCTCGGAGTAACAATTGAAGCTGATATTATTAAACAAAAAATGCCTGAAAACAATGGTGGCTACACTGCTTTAAATTTCGGTAAGACTCACAAAAAAGTTTATTCAGATTTAACATCAGATCACCCGATTGATTTATGTCGTTATCAGGTGATAAATAATTATATGGGTAGAGCTGGTTTGATAAACAGTGGAGGACCAAGTGGAACTAACGATTTTGCAGAGGCTGCAAAAACCGCTGTTATAAATAAACGAGCTGGTGGAATGGGTTTGATTTCCGGTAGAAAAGCTTTCCAGCGTCCTATGGAAGAAGGCGTTAAATTATTAAATGTTATTCAAGATGTTTACTTAACTAAAGAAGTTACTATTGCTTAAAACTTTTCTAAACTTACTTTGGTCAGTCTGCAAATTAATCGGACTGACCTTTTTTATTATCAAAAATTCTGAATTTTGATGATTGTTTATTTCAATGGAAATTACCTGCCTCTCGATGATGTAAAAATATCTCCTTATGATCGAGGCTTCCAATTTGCCGATGGTGTTTATGAAACATTGAGAACTTATAATGGAAAATTATTTCGTTTTGATTCACATTTAAAAAGATTAAAATATAGTCTTAATGAACTGAATATAAATTTTGAACAATTCAATGAGATTGAAAAAATTTCTTATGAACTTGCTGAAATAAATAACCTCCACAAAAAAGAATTTTCTACTTACATTCAGATTACAAGAGGTGTGCAATTCCCCAGAAAACATAATTTTGAAAATCATCTTAGTCCGTCTGTATTTGTCTCAGTTTCTGAACTAATTGATAATAGACAACAGGTTGAAAAAGGAGTCAAAGTGATTCTTGAAAAAGATATAAGATGGTTGAGGTGTGATATTAAATCCATTTCAATTCTTCCATCAGTATTAGCCAAAACTAAGGCAGTGAGTTTTAATGCATATGAGACTGTTTTTTATCGGGATAATTTTATTACAGAAGGTTCGCATACAAATTTTTTTGCTGTAAGAAATGACATCATATATACAGCACCGGTATCAAATTTTATTTTGGAAGGTGTAACAAGAGAAGTAGTAATTGAACTCTGTTTTCTGAATAATCTAAAAGTAGTTGAAGATTATATCAAAGTGGACGAATTAAAAACCTTTAATGAATTTTTTATTACTGGAACAACAACAGAAGTTACACCTGTCATACAGTTAAATGATAGGATTGTTGGAGATGGTATTCCAGGGAAAGTTACTAAGTTAATTCAAAATATTTTTTATGAATATGTAAAATCCGTTTAGTCCGTAAAGCAGGGTTCAATTATTTCTGAGGGAGGAAGAAGGATTTAACGGATACTTCGGATAATTTAATTGATAAAAATTATGTCAGAAATTTCCACAAATATTTTTTTACTTACAGGCGATTGGCTCGATTTCAAAGGAAGAAATATACTTCGATTCTTTGGAACTTCAGAAGAATTAGGGACAATCAAAGTCATCATAGATAATAATAAACCTGTTCTATTTGTAGAAAGAGATTCTTTGCTCACCGGTTTGAAGTCGAATTATATTCGTAAGCAAGTAGAGATGAAAACTTTTTCTGGCAAAACTGTCGATGCAATCTATTTCAATACAATGAAAGATTTTCGTCAAGCTGTGGATAAACTTGAAGAATTGGGCATTTCAACTTACGAATCTGATGTTGATCCTGTTCGAAGATATTTAATGGAACGCTTCATTAATGCTCAGATGAAAGTTACTGGTCAGGCAACAGTAAAAAATAATATAACAACTTTTACCAATCCTAAAGTAGAGCCTTGTGATTTTACTCCTAATTTGGTTGTAGCATCGCTTGATATTGAAACATCAGTGAAAGGAAATAATCTTTATTCGATAGCAGTTCATATAACAGGTAGAGAAGGTGAGCATAAGCGGATTTTTATAATTGGTGAGCCACCTAAAAACCATCCGCATAAAATTTCATTCTTTCCTGAGGAAAAAATTTTACTTCAATCTTTTTTTGAATGGTTTAAAGACATTGATCCTGATGTTATAATCGGGTGGCACATTATAGGTTTTGATCTTCAGTTTCTTGATAATAAATGCAAAGAGCTGAACATAAATTTTGAACTTGGTAGAAGTGAAGGAAAAGTAACCATCAGGAAAAGAGAACCACGGGGATTTTTTGCCTTTGTTCCGGGAAGGGTAGTTATTGATGGTCCGACAGCTCTACGAACTTCATTTTTTAGTTTTGAAGATTTCAAACTTGAAACTGTTGCTCAAGAAATTCTGGGAACGGGGAAAACAATAACGTCTGAAGAAAATAAAGCGAAAGAAATTGAACGTTTATTTAAAGAGGATAAGCTCGCACTTGCAGAATATAATCTTCAGGATGCTGTACTTGTTTCGGAAATATTTAATAAAACCGGTATCATTGAACTTTACATAAAACGGGCACAATTATCTGGTTTATTAATAGATCAACTTGCAATGATGACGGCAGCATTTGATCATTTTTATTTACCAAGGCTTCATAGAATTGGCTACGTAGCACCTGATGTAAAAAACCTTGAAACTTCGGAGCATTCAGCTGGTGGGCACGTGCTTGATCCAATCCCTGGAATTTATGATGATGTAGTTGTGCTTGATTTTAAGAGTTTGTATCCTTCAATAATTAGAACATTTAAAATTGATCCTTTATCAAGACTGCTTTCACATATTGATACTGTCAATACACCAGAAGGTTACAAATTTTCTTCAACACAGAATTTCTTGCCGGAGTTTATTGAAAATTTAATGGAACAAAGAGCAAAAGCAATAAAGCAAAATGATAGATCATTATCACAGGCTATCAAAATTTTGATGAATAGTTTTTATGGAGTTATGGGCTCTTATGGATGCAGATTTTATCATCCAGATTTACCTTCTGCGATAACAAGCACAGGAAAATATCTTCTGCTTGGTAGTAAATCATTTCTTGAAGAACGAGGTTATAAAGTTGTTTATGGTGATACTGATTCTTTATTTGTTATGTTGAAAAAACAGATGAATATAGATACTAAAAAAGCAGGAGAAGAATTAGCAAAGATGCTTAATGATTTCTGGAAAGATGAACTCAGCGGAAAATATAATGTAAAATCTTTCCTTGAAATAGAATTTGAGAAATATTATAAAAAATTTATTGTTACTCCTGCTCGTGGAAGCGAAGCTGGAGCAAAGAAAAGATATGCCGGTTTATTGATGAAAGGCAATGAAGAAGATATTGAGTTTGTTGGATTGGAATTTGTCAGGTCAGATTGGACTAAATTAGCAAAGGAATTTCAAACAGAACTTTATAAAAGAATTTTCAAAAATGAAGAAGTAAATGAATGGATACGTTCAGTGGTAGATAAACTCAAAAAAGGTGAGTTTGATGAAAAACTTATTTACAAAAAACGATTAAGAAAAGATGTTGAGGAATACATTAAAAATATTCCACCCCATGTTAAAGCTGCAAAACTTTTACAAAATCCTGGCGATACAGTTTATTATGTTATAACTCATCGGGGTCCTATTCCAATTCAGCTAAAGTACGATGATATTGATTACAATCATTATATTGAAAAGCAATTAAAACCAATTGCGGATTCTGTCCTAATTTTATTAGGAAAGAATTTTGATAACATTGTTAATACGACTCAATTGAACATGTTCTAAATTTATCATTGCAGTGACTCAAAAATTCAAAAATATCAGAGGTACAATTGAAAATTGAATTTATTGGTGGTGCAAGAACCGTTACGGGATCACAACATCTATTACACATCAACGGAAAAAAAATTCTTCTTGAATGCGGACTATTTCAGGGAAGACGAAGCGATACTTATGAAAAAAATAAAAACTTCAAATTTGATCCTTCTGAAATAGATGTTATGCTGTTGTCTCATGCTCATATTGATCACAGCGGCAACATACCTAATCTTGTTAAAAACGGATTTAGAGGTAATATCTATGCAACATCTGCAACAGTAGATTTATGTCAGATTATGTTAAGAGATTCCGCACATCTTCATGAGATGGATATTGAATTCGTAAACAAGAAACGAAAAAAGAAAGGAGAAGAACCCGTCGAACCACTTTATGAAATTGAAGACGTTGAAAATGCAATGATACATTTTATCGGAGTTCAATATAATAAGCAAATTGAAATTTGTCCGGGTGTAAAAGCAACTTTCAGGGATGCTGGACATATACTCGGATCGGCAGGAATCCAACTTGACATTCGCGATGGTAATGGAAATGTAATACGTTTCGGATTTTCCGGTGATATCGGCAGACCAAATTCTCCTGTTATTCGTTCACCAGATATTTTACGTGATTTAGATATTCTTATAATGGAATCAACTTATGGTAACAGATTACATTCCGATTCTGAGGCTGTTGAAGAAGAATTTGCGTCAACTATTAGAGAGGTAATTGAGAGAAACGGTAAAGTTATCATACCAGCATTCGCAGTTGGGAGGACACAGACAATCGTTTATATGCTTCATAAATTATTTGACCAGAACAGAATTCCATCAATTCCTATTTATGTTGATAGCCCACTTGCTTTCAATGCAACGAATGTATTCAGAGCACACCCGGAGTGTATGGATAGAGAAACTTACAGAATTTTTCTTCAGGAGGGTGAAGACCCATTTGGATTTGAGAGACTCACATACTTAAAAACCGTTGAAGAATCAAAAAAATTGAATTCCTTACAAAAGCCAATGATAATAATATCAGCATCCGGAATGGCTGAAGGTGGTAGAATTTTACATCATTTAAGAAATAATATAGAGAATCCTAAAAATCTTATACTTTTTGTCGGATACGCAGCTGAACATACTTTAGCCCGAAAAATAATTGATGGTGAAAAAGAGGTAAATATTTTTGGTGAAACTTTTGCTGTAAACTGTAGCGTCAAAACATTCGATTATTTCTCGGCACATGCTGATCAGAAGGAGTTAATTGATTATATAAAATTCAGTCCGCCTGAGAGGTTAAAACATTTGCTTTTTGTACATGGAGAAGAAGATCAGCAAAAGCCGCTAATAGAAAAAGTTATTGAATTAGGCTATAAAAATGTATTAGCACCTGATTCGGGGGAAATTTTAGAAATTTAACTAAGGTCAGTAATTTTTGTCTTTTATAGCCTTAATAAAAAATATAAGTTTGCATTTGCTATCTAAAAATTTTAGAAATTATTTCTTAACATCAAAGGAGTAATAACTACTTGAAAATCACAAAGCAATTCACCAACCGAGAAAGCAAATCGTTAGATCAATACCTTCAAGAAATCGGTAAGGTTGAACTTCTCACTCCTCAGGATGAAATAGAATTAGCTATAAAAATAAAGAAGGGTGACGAGAAGGCAAAAGAAAGATTGATTAAAGCAAATTTGCGATTCGTGGTAAGTGTTGCTAAACAATTTCAAAATCAAGGTTTGTCCCTCGGAGATTTAATAAACGAGGGAAATATCGGCTTAATCAAAGCCGCTGAAAGATTCGATGAGACAAGAGGTTTCAAATTTATTTCTTACGCCGTTTGGTGGGTAAGACAATCAATTATGCAAGCAATTGCAGACCAATCTCGTGTTGTTCGCTTACCACTTAACAGAGTGGGTAATTTGACAAAAATCAGCAAGGCATATAGAGATTTAGAGCAAGAATATGAAAGAAAACCAACCACTGACGAACTTGCTAAAATGCTCGATATGACTTCAGACGAAGTAGCTTATGCACTTCAGATAGCTGGCAGACAAGTTTCTATGGATGCTCCTCTTAAAGAAGGGGATGACGGAAAAAATTCTCTTGTGGATATTCTTCCAAATGAAGAAATGCCGAATCCCGATCAAAAACTGATGATTGAATCTCTTAAAAAAGAAGTAGCAAATGTTCTCTCAACTCTTTCAGAAAGAGAAAGAGAAGTTATAAAACTTTACTTCGGAATAGACGGAGACCATTCAGCAACTTTAGAAGAGATTGGAGAAAGATTCAACCTCACTCGTGAACGAGTAAGACAAATTAAAGAAAAAGCTTTAAGAAACTTAAAGTCTTCAAAAAGAAGCACAAGATTGAAAGCTTACCTCGGATAGTTATTTTAGAGGCTGTCTCAAAAACGCAAAATGTCAGTCTAATTTTATAGAAGACTGACATTTTCAATCAAAATTACGAATCGATAAATTCAGATTCATAGTAAATGATAATTTTGAGACAGCCTCTTTTTATTACCAAAATTCCCTAAAAAATTCAACTTAAATATTAAATTGACCTTTTATAAAACCCTCTCAGTTAGTTGTTTTAGGTTGAGCTATTTTTGAAGAGTAAATATTAAATAATTAAAGTTGACCTTGAAAAGTTTTTACTTAATAATACTCTCATTAACAAGTTTATTTGCTCAGACTGTGAATGAAGATAAAATTCTTTATCTCAAAAAACTTAACAGTGAAATAATTATTGATGGAATTATTGATTCTTTGTGGGCTTGCGCTGATTCTACTTCAGATTTTTTTCAATTGGAACCTTACTACAATCATAATCCCTCTGTTTTCACAAAAGTTAAAATAATATCAGATGAATCGAATATTTATTGTCTTTTTTTATGTTACGAAAATAATATTGATCAATTACTTGCAAACCGTGGCATGCACGATGGTTTTACCGGAGATATTGTTTCTTTGATGCTCGATACTTATGGGGATAAACAAACAGCTTATAAATTTGCTGTAAATGCATCGGGTGTTATGGCTGATTCAAAAATTTTAGATGATGGAAGAAATAGAGATTATACTTGGGATGGAGTCTGGTCTTCTGCTGCAAAAATTTATGAATGGGGTTATGTCGTTGAAATTAAAATTCCGTATAAAACATTGAAGTTCAACAAAGAGCTGACTGAATGGGGATTAGATTTCGATCGCTGGCGATCCTATAATAGAGAGGATTTATATTGGTGTAAATATGAGCAGAATGAGGGTCAGAGAGTATCTAAATTTGGGAAATTGAAATTTGTTGAAGGAAATCCAAAACAAAGTGGTTTGAACTTAGAAATTTATCCCGTAGGGATAAGCAAAATACTAAATCATAATAATAAATATAAAATTGAACCAACTGCCGGACTTGATATAACTTATAATCCTTCTGAGCGCTTAACAATTTTATTTTCAGCTAATCCCGATTTCGCTCAAATCGAAGCAGACCCGTTTAATTTTAACATAAGCAGATACGAAACTTATTTTAGAGAAAGAAGGCCCTTCTTCACTCAAGGAAATGAAATCTTCCTACCATCAGGGAAAGAAAGTAATTCAGGATTTTATAGTCCTTTAGAGTTATTCTATTCGCGAAGAGTAGGAAAAATTTTGCCTGATGGTAAACAAGTCCCTCTTAATTTTGGATCAAAGATTTTTGGAAAAATTAATGACTACGACTATGGTGCTTTTATTTCAATGACAGGGGAAACGGATTATAGTCTTAACAATAAAAACTTCAATGAACCGAAGGCGTATTTTGGTGCATTCAGAATCAAAAGAAAAATCCTTGATAACTCATCAATAGGAATTTTGTTTGTAACAAAGAATTCAAAAAATGGTTCAAACTCTGTTTTTGATATTGACGGTGCATTCAGAAATTCAGATTGGCAACTCTCATATCAAATAGCAGCTTCTCTGAAAGATTCAAAATCAGATTTTGCATTTTCAACCGGATTTAAGAAATTTACTAAATACTGGGGCACGCTTTTCAAAATGAGAGGAATAGGAAAAAATTTCAATGTCTCCGAAATAGGATTCGTCCCTTGGCTAGGGACATTCTCCTCAGCCATAGTTACTGGTCCTGTATTCATTTTCGATGAGGGATTTATTCGTAATATTTTTACTTACTCTGGAGCAAATTTTAATTATGAAGATGAGGATTTTTTTTATGATAGAGGATTTATACTTGGAGTTAGTGTCAGTATGAGAGATGGCTGGGGTTTTGAAGTTAATATGTCATCGGGAAAGAGTAAAGACAATTCAATTATTTACAATTCACTTGACTTAAATTTAGGTTCTTGGATTAACATTTCTCAAAATTGGAGTGCAAATTTTTGGTCTGGTTACTCAAACACTTTTAACTTCAGAAGAAATTATTTAGCATCTTATTCTTGGTTTGGTATTCAATTTAACGCACGGCCTTTTGGTTTTCTGAATTTGGGTGCTTCGAGCGAAATTTTTATTGAAGGAAATCCGGAAAATAAAATCGAGGATATAACTCTCACTTCAAGACCATTTATTTCTTTGACTCCTTTTAATAACCTAAATATCAGACTTTATGTAGATAATTTATATCTGAAATCATCTGATAAACTTCAACGATTACTGATTGGATTTTTATTCAGTTGGAATTTTTCTCCCAAAAGTTGGATTTATCTCGCAGTTAACGAGTTAAAAAGTCGTGTTAACGAATTTGATAATAATAATATTCTGAACTCTAAACTGATTACAGTAGATAGAATAGGAGTCTTTAAGGTAAAGTATCTGTATTATTTTTAGAGAGAATAGTTTTACCAGCCATTAAAATGAATTTTTCCCAAATCGTATCTATCTTCAGCAGTAATTACTTCATTCGGATAGCCTAATGAAATTAAAGCAATAGGAATTATTTCGGACGGTAACGAAAATTCCTTTTTAACATTACTAACAATTTCATCCATCCCGTGAATCGCTATCCAACACGAACCAATTACTAATGCTTCAGCAGATAATAAAATATTTTGTATTGAAGCGGAGCAATTTTGAATTAGCCAACTTTCATTTTTTTCTTTAATGGAGTCTCCGCATACTAATATACATTTGTCTGCTCCCTTAATCATTTCTGCGTGAGGAATAGCAGAAATTAGTCTTTGGAAAATTTCTTTATTATCAAAAACAATAAAGTGCCATGGTTGTAAATTCATGGCACTTGGTGCATACATCGCTGATTTAAGAATTAGCTCTATATCTTTATTAGGGATTTCCTTATCAATATAATTTCTAATACTTCGTCTTGAGAATATATATTCAATCATAAAATTGAGTCGAACCTTTTTTAACTATTGACTACTTCTTTCTGGAAAATTTTCTGAAACTCACGAGCTGTTCGATTCTTCCAGTTTCCTTTATGATAAGCATATCCAGCAATTAAAGGCATTGCAATGGTAGCTTCACTATAAACCATTTGTTCATAAGTTGTTTCAACTTTACCCCAAGAGCTTGCCTCTTTCAAGGTTGATCCGGATAATGCTCCATCTCTTTCATCAGCAACTGTAATCTGAATTGCATATTTGTGCATCTCCGCTTCTTCCTGAAGGATATCAGCAGCTACGACGATGTCCTGAGTAAAGTTTTTAGGAACACCTCCGCCAATCATAAAGATTCCGGTAACTTTAGAATTTATTTTTATTTTGGTTAACTCAAGAAAATCTTTAGCAGAATCAACTGAGACGTGCCTTTCGGGATTATTAGTCTGATGAACAACAAATCCAAATCCTGCTGAGCAGTCAGAAAATGCAGGAACAAAAATAGGAACATTCTTTTTATAGCAAGCCCAAATTACTGAATCTTCTACTTTAGGACCTCCGTTATCTTCAAGATATTTCCCAAACTCCCAAAGTAGTTCTCTTGAGGAATATGGTCGTGGTTCAAGGCTATCAAAGATTTTAGCTGTAGTATCGTCACAAATTCTAAGCTCTTCTTCATCAATAAATGTGTCATAAATTCTGTCTATCATTAATTCACGCAATTCGTTATCATCAACAAATTTAGTTCCTTGATAATGTTTGAAACCAAGTGCTTCGAAGAAATCCTGATCAACCATTATTGCGCCTGTTGAAACTATAGCATCAACCATATTATTCATTACAAGATCGTAAACAACTCTCTTAAGTCCAGCACTAAATAAACTTCCTGCAAGAGTGAGAATAATTCCGCATTCTTTATCCTGAATCATCATATCGTAAATGCGGGCTGCTCTGTTCAAATCTCTGGCGGAGAAAGCCATTTTTTCCATTGCATCAACAAGCTGAACAACATTATGCTCTTTTATATCAATATGTTCAACTACTTTTTTTAAGTAATCTTTTTTTGTCGCCATAGCAACCTCCTTAATAATTCTCCTTATTCTGTTTATTAAAATATAAATTCATTTTTGCAATTACTTCACTTAATTTAGAAAAATAATTTAGCTAACCTTAATATTCCTTGTTTCCAAGGAACTCGATGAGAAATTCCTCTTGTATCTTTAAACTCATTCCGATGTTCGATATACCATTGGAAGTTTCTTAATAGAGCATCTTTGTTTGAATACTTAGGTTTGAAACCAAGAACTTTTTCTGCTTTCTCGATTGAAACAAAAGAATCTTTAGAAGCAGTTTCATAAACCCATTTATATAAAGGTGAAAGTTTAAGTGCTTCAAGAAATCTTAGAGTCATAATAATTGGTTTTTCCGGGAGCGGTTTAATCTTTTTGCCAAATCCTGCAAAATCGAGCACTGCCTGATAATCTTCTCTCATAGTAGAAAATTCTTTAGCCCCGATATTAAAGGTGTCATTGACAATATTCTCATCGAGAGTTGCACAAAGATAGATCGCTTCACAAAGGTCTTCAACATCGAGAAGTTGATATCTGTTTTTACCGTTTCCAATCATAGGAAAGCTTCTTCCGTCAAGTGCCCAGTCGTATAACAGATCAAAAACACCTAATCTTTCAGGACCGATGAATGATTTCGGTCTGAGGATTGGGACACACATTCCTTCATTTCGCATTTTCAAACATTCTTCTTCGGCGAGAATTTTTGCCTTGCCGTATGGACCAACACCATCGAGTTTATCATCTTCCAATAGAGGATGGTGATCTGGAATTCCATAAACAGCAGTAGATGAAATATGAATGAATCTTTTTATTCCTGCATTTTTGGCTGCTTCAAGCATATTTCTGGTTCCGTCAACATCTGTTGAAAAGATATCTTCAGGTTTGTACAACGGAAGTGCAGCTGCAGAATGAACAATTATATCTCGTCCTTTAACTGCTTTTTCAACGATTGCTTTGTCTCTTATATCGCCAGTAAAAATTTCAATTTTATCATTCATATCTTTATAATCAAATTGAACGATATCAAGAGAAGCAATTTGATGACCCTTTGAAAACAGGTATCTTACTAAGTTAATGCCAAGAAATCCAGCACCGCCAGTTATAAGAAAATTCATAGTAATTAAAAAAAAGTTATAAATATTTTTACAAATTTAGTAATTTAAGTTGCGGCTTCAAATTATGAAGTAAAACCAATTATGCAATTAGGCTTAGTAAATAGAAAATACTTTAATTTTTTATTATCAGTAATAATTCATTTTATAATTCTGATTATTTTTTCGTTTGTGGATTATTTCAATATCAACGACAACATTTCAAATTCAAATTATCTGTCTTTGAATATTGAAAATCTTACTCAAACTGGGCTATCGAATGATCATCCAAACACTCGTGAAAGCAAAGTGGACGAATCAATTTCTGAAAAAATTCAAAGTGATAATCTCCAATCAGTCAACTCGTATTTAATCACAGATAGTTTAATTCAGATTGTTGACTCTACCCAATTAGATTCAGTTTATTTTGATGATTCTAGAGGTTTGGTCATTGAATATCCCATTGGTTGGACTTTCATTGATCAAAAAGTTAATTCAAAATTTGATGGAGTAACATTTTGGCCTGGAGGTGATGAATCAGACAATATTCCCTATGTTCATCTGGAGGTAGCGGAGAAAGATCTTTTCAATGAAAAAAACTATGAGTATAATTTGAAACAATCAGAAGTAATCTGGTATTTTAATTCTCCTGAAATGATTGATGATTATATAACTTTAGAAATTTATATTAAAACTCAGCAAGAAGTAGATTACAAAATCAAATTAAATGTAAAGGGCTATAAGAATTTTGAATCCTTTCGTCCAAAATTTTTAGCAATGTTAAAGTCATTACGATTCAAAAAAACTTATTTTGAAATTTTTTAATAAAATTAAAACTTCAAATTTCTTGACTTTTCGCTGATAAAAGATTAGTTTTGAAACTCTTTAATAATGGTTTTTTGTATTTCGGAGGAAAATATTAGTGAAACAAGAAAAATTAACAAGATTTATTAAGTCTGAAGATGCTGACAAGAAATGGTATTTAGTTGATGCTAAAGATAAGGTTTTAGGTCGATTAGCTTCAGAAGTTGCCAAAATAATTAGAGGCAAAAATAAACCGACTTTCACACCAAATACGGATACAGGTGACTTTGTTGTTGTAATTAATGCTGAAAAAGTGATTCTCACAGGTAAAAGACCTGAATTGAAACAATACATTCGTCACTCAGGCTATCCAGGTGGACAAAAGATAACTTCTGTAAAAACGATCAGATCTTCAAAACCTGAGTTCCTTGTTGAAAATGCAGTAAAAGGAATGCTTCCTAAAAACAGATTAGGAAAAAGATTAATAAAAAAGCTTAAAGTTTATGTTGGGGAAACACATCCTCATCAAGCACAGAAGCCCGAACCAATAAGTTTTATGGAGTAATTTAATGGCAGATAAGATTTTCGTTGGAAGAAGAAAAACATCTACAGCAAGAGTAATTTTAAGAAGCGGTAGTGGAAAAGTTACAATTAATGATAAAGAATTTGAAACATTTTTTCCGCAATCGTTAAGCAGAGAAGATATTTTAGCTCCTCTAAAACTTACCCAAACAATTGGAAACTATGATGTATTTGTTAACGTTAAAGGTGGAGGAACATCGGGTCAAGCTGAGGCTATTAGACTAGGCATCTCAAGGGCATTAGTTGATGTAAATCCTGAGTTCAGAACAGTATTAAAAGCTCAGGGATTCTTGAGTCGTGATCCAAGAATGGTCGAAAGAAAGAAATACGGCAGACCAAAAGCAAGAAAAAGATTTCAATTTTCTAAGAGATAATAATTACCAGTTCAGGTTCAGTTCATTCTTTAATTTGAACTTAATTTGAACATTTCTAATAACAATAACCATACTTTTGGATTTACCCCTGTGCCCCAATAAAAGGGGTGGACGGTAAAGATGAAGAAAGTAGATGAAAAACAGGAGATAACATGCAAAAAATTGATTTAACTCAGCTTATCGAAGCTGGAGCACATTTCGGACATTTAACTCGTCGTTGGAATCCCAAAATGAAACCGTATATCTTTATGGAAAAAAACGGGATTCACATAATTGACTTAAAGAAAACTCAGACTGCTATTACTGAAGCTTGCGATGAAATTTCAAAAATTGCTGCCGAAGGTAAAAAAATTCTTTTCGTCGGTACTAAAAAACAAGCAAAAAACATTATTGAAACAGAGGCTAAAAGATGTAATCAAAACTGGGTTAGTGAAAGATGGCTCGGTGGAATGCTTACAAATTTTAGCACTATCAGAAAAAGTATCAAAAGACTTAACACCATTGAAAAGCAGGAAATTGATGGAACGTTTGATAAAATTACCAAAAAAGAAAGAATGTTCTTAAGCCGAGAAAAAGACAAACTTAAAAAAGTATTAGGCGGAGTTGAGTCTTTAACAAAACTTCCCGGAGCTATATTTGTTGTTGATATAAAGAAAGAAGACATCGCTGTTAAAGAGGCAAAGAGATTGAATATTCCGGTATTTGCAATTGTTGACACTAATTGTGACCCTGATCCGATTGATTATATAATTCCAGCAAACGATGATGCGGTAAAAACTATAGAAATAATTACAAAAGAAATCGCGGATTCAATTATTGAAGGAGAAGCTAAATTCAAAGAGAAGAAAGCTGAAGAAGTTGCAGAAAAAGAGCGAATCAAAAAAGAAAAAGAAGCAAAACGAAAATCTGAAATTAAAGAGAAGAAAAAAGAATCTGATACAAACACTGAAAGCGAAATACCAAAATCAGAATAAAATATTTCAAGAAAGGAAAAGTTATGTCAATTAGTGCTGCTCAAGTTAATGAATTAAGAAAGAAAACCGGCGCCGGTATGATGGATTGTAAAAAAGCTTTGGAAGAATCTAACGGAGATTTCGAAAAGGCTATAGAATTTTTACGTAAAAAAGGAGCTGCAGTTGCTGCTAAAAGAGCAGAGAAAACAGCTAATGAAGGTTTGATCGCAACTAAAGTTTCAAACGACAATAAATATGGTTTAATCGTTGAAGTAAATTGCGAAACTGATTTTGTTGCAAAGAGTGAAGACTTCGTTGAGCTTGTCAATCAAATAGTAAACAAAGCATTCGATTCGAGAGTAAACAGCATTGAAGAACTTCTGGAGAAGAATCCCGATGTTTCGACACTCGTGAATGAAGTAATGGGAAAGGTCGGAGAAAAAACCGAGATTAGAAGATTAGCAGCTTACCAAGCAGATAATGGTTATATAGTTGATTACATCCATATGGGTTCAAAACTTGGAGTGCTGTTGAATTTTGAGAATGTAAATTCAACCGATTCTGATTTAGCTACTTTAGCAAAAGATATTTCGATGCAAATTGCTGCGATGAATCCAATTTGTGTTTATAGAGAGCAAGTTCCATCAGATTTAATTCAAAAAGAAGTTGAGATTTATAAAGAATTAGCTCGTAAAGAAGGTAAGCCTGAAAATATTTTAGAAAAAATTGCTCAAGGTAGATTAAATAAATTTTATCAGGAAAATTGTCTCGTAGAACAAACTTTTGTTAAGGATAACACTAAAACAATCGGTGATTTAATTTCCGAATATAATAAGACAAAAAACGCACAAATCAGAATTGCAGAATTCAAACGTTTCCATCTTGGTGATGAGAAAAAATAAGTATTCTAAAAGGTCTTAACTTAGTTAAGACCTTTTTTTTATATTTGCTAATAAAAAATATAAGTGATGTGGAGAAATTAAGATTTAAGAGAGTACTGTTAAAATTAAGCGGTGAATCGCTTATGGGGGAAAAAGGATTCGGAATATCTTCTGAAGTCCTCGATTTTTTTGCTGAAGAAATTCGGAAAGTTCATTCTATTGGAGTTCAGCTTGGAATTGTAATTGGTGGTGGAAATATCTATAGAGGTTTGAGTGCTTCTTCACAAGGAATTGACAGAGCAACCGGAGACCAAATGGGAATGCTTGCTACAATGATTAACTCGCTTGCTCTTCAAAATGCTTTGGAAAAAAAAGGAATCTTTACCAGATTAATGAGCGCATTGAAAATGGAAGAAATAGCTGAACCATACATTAGAAGAAGAGCCATAAGACATTTAGAAAAAGGTAGAGTAGTTATTTTTGGAGCTGGAACAGGACATCCATATTTTTCTACTGATACCGCTGCTTCACTTCGTGCTGTAGAAATAAATGCTGATGTTATTCTTAAAGGCACTCGTGTTAATGGTGTTTATGATTCCGATCCTGAAAAAAATCCCAAAGCAATAATGTTCGAGAATATTTCTTATCTGGATATCCTGAAGAATAATTTAAAAGTTATGGATCTGACTGCTGTTAGTCTTTGTCAGGAAAATAATTTACCAATGATGGTTTTTAATATGGATATTCCAGACAATCTTTTGAGATTAGTTACTGGTGAAAGTATTGGAACTATCATAAACAATGAGAAAACTAGTCTTTTCAAAAGCTAAATTATTTCTGGAGTTTATATGCACCCGTTAATCAAAGATGCTAAAAATAGAATGGATAAAACAATAGAAGCTCTCAGAAGTGAGCTCGCCAAAGTTCGTACAGGTAAAGCAACCACTGCTCTGCTCGATGGAATAAAAGTAGAATATTATGGTTCGGTTTCGCCATTAAATCAAGTTGGAAATGTTTCTGTCTTGGATGCACATACTTTATCAATTACGCCATGGGATAAAAGTTTAGTACCTATTATTGAAAAAGCAATTTTAGAAGCGAATATAGGATTTAATCCAATTTCGGACGGAACAAATATTAAAATTCCAGTTCCTCCATTAACAGAAGAACGAAGAAGAGATTTTGTAAAACTTGTGAAAAAATTCGGTGAAGATTCTAAAATTGCAATTAGAAATGTTAGAAGAGATGTAAATGAGCATCTCAAAAGAGAACAAAAAGAAAAGAAAATGTCTGAAGATGACCTCAAGGTTGCAGAAAACGAAGTTCAAAAACTGACCGATCAGCATATAAAATTAATTGATGATATCCTCAAGCACAAAGAAACTGAAATAATGGAAGTTTGAGTTGTTTCAACCAATTATTTCTACCCAACTCAAATAACGAGTTGGGTTTTTTTGTTGATTAAGAAGATTCTCTATTGATATTTAACGATTTTATATGGAAAAGGATACTGATACATTTACCGAAAAAAGTAACTTACCTGAAAATTTTAATCTGTTTAAGAACTTTCTTTTTACAATTGTAACAATTACCTTTTTTCTTTTTTGTGTCATTCTTTATGGGATGATATTAAATCTCAGAGATGTTCCTCTTAAAGTACTTCTAATCAATTCAGGAAAAAAAAATTCCGATAATTTTAATATTATTATTGATAGAAAATTATTCTCACTTTATCTATATTCAGATACAACATTAGTAAAAAAATATAGAGCAAGCTTTGGAAGAAATCTGATTAATAAAAAGAAATTCAAAGAAGATGGAGCCACACCTGTTGGAGTTTATTATATCTGTGAAATAGATACAAATCATAAGTATAATAAATTTTTTAAGTTGAATTATCCAAACGAATCCGATGCTGTTGATGCTCTAAGAAATGGACTAATAAATCAAAGAGAATTTGATTCAATTATGAATGATTTGACAGTCGGAGATTGTCCGACAGATAAATCTAATCTTGGTGGTAATATTGGAATACACGGTATAGGAAGATTCAATTTCTTTTTAAGTAATTTGCCATTTGTCTTTAACTGGACAGATGGTTCAATTGCTCTGAGTGATGAACACATTAATGAAATTTATTCAGTAATAAGCAAAGGAACTAAAGTTGTTATCAAATAAAATAATAAGTAATTCATTAATTGTCTTAGCAGTTTTTATTATCAGCTGTTCAGGGAAAAAAGATAAACCAATACCCGAATTGAATATGGAAGATAAGAATCAAGTACTTGAAATAGTTAAAAATCATTTTGATGCGGATATTAGCAGAGTGTTTGTCGGAAACTTTGATGATAATAATCTTTCTGTGATTGCCTGTGCAGAGAAAATGGATACCATCAACTGGGGAATTAAATTTTATCATATCGTGCAATCAAATAAAAAAATTAAATGTAAGTATGAGACTGAGATTTTACCCGGCTCCTTAAAAGAGAGTATGCTTGATAAAATAAAAATTTCGAATAAACCATTTGAACTAATCTATTATAACTCTCTGAACTTTTTTATGGGAACCGGTGGGGGAGAAATTTACTCATATATCATTGACTTGAATGAAAAACAAGTTTACTATGCTCATTTTGTTAACGATATTGATTATCCAGCTTCCTTATTTATATCCGAAAACACAGAAGATTTAATGATTAGAAATTTTATTATCTCGAATTTCAAAAAAGATTATCCAAGTCTGAAAATAGTTGATGAAGAAATTAAACTCGATTAAATCCCTGATTCATAGAAGAGTTTTTACAACTGCGATAATGCTGTTTTTCCTTTTGCCTTTTATAGAAGTTGAAGCTCAAGATCATTTCAGATATGAACTGATTGATATAAGATTTCAGGGTAATAAATCGTTCTCAGCTTCAGAATTAACAGCTCAATTAGAAAGCAAAAAAACTCCATGGTGGTTCTGGAAATTTTTGAAGTCTTTTACTCCATTAGGAAGTGAAAAGAAATATTTCGATTCACTTAATATTCCAATTGATATAAAAGCATTAACAGATTTTTATTTAACAAATGGTTTTTTCCTTGCGACAGTAAGCAATGCTGTTGAATTAGATTCAGTAAATAAAAAAGCAGTGTTGATTTATATTATAGAAGAAGGAAATCCTTCTACTTTTGGAAAACTGAACATTTACGGAATCGAATCTTTACAAGAGGATGAAAAACAATCTTTTCTAAGCAGATTTTTAAATATTTCAGAAGGAAGATCATTCAAGCAAAAAGAAATTGAAAAAAGCATCAGCGATGTTTTAAGATATCTAACAAACAACGGATATCTTTTTGCTCAATATGATAGTGCAGTTGTAATAAAGGATACATCTTTATTCAGAGCGGATGTGAAAATCTATTTTAATACAGGAAATAAATACCTTGTAGATGGAATAGAAATCATTAAAACCGGAGCAGGTTCTTCAGATATTAGTAACGATTTAATAAAAGATATTGTTGCACTTAAATCCGGTGAAAATTATGATCAGTCAAGATTAGAGAGGAGTGAAATAAGATTATTGCGCACAGGACTTTTCAATTCTATTTCAGTTAATCCGGTTATTAAGGATACACAAAATAATTTTGTCCCGATTGAAATTGTTGCTCAAGTCGGAACGCTGAATGAAATTTCACCCGAAGTTAAAGTAGATAATGATTTTAATTCATTTAACACAGGTCTTGGAATTAATCTTGTAAGAAAAAATTTTCTAGGTAATGCAAGAAAATTTAATCTATCAACTTCGTTCAGACTGATTGATATTCTAAAATTCGATTTCAGAAATTTATTTAAATCCCAAGCTGGTAGAGATTCAACTTATCAGGGAGTTATAGATTTAGAATTAGGTATTGAACAACCTTATTTATTCGGAAGACCAATTTTAACTGCCACTAAAGCATATTATCGTTCATCTAAATTTAAAACTGATTCAGAAAGACTCATCGGAGCAAGTCAAAGTTTTGATTTTGAAATGCCAGAGTACACTTTTATAACCTTATTAAAACCGCAGTTTTCATTAGAGCTGACGGAATTTGATTTAAATTTTTCATCACTTGAAATTTCAATTAATGCAAAAAGTCTTACTCCGGCTTTAGGTGTAGAATTAGGCTCTTATAAAACTAATAATCTTTTTTTCCCTATATCTGGGTATAATTTGTATTTTTATCCGGAAGTATTTCAGGCAAAAACTGATGTGAGAATCTCTCAATCAGACTCATCAGAAGAATTAAGTCTGACAGGCTGGTTCTGGAAAATTCAAACTTCTTTTTCTCAATTCTTCCCGGTTTCAAGAGATCAAAACGGTGCACTCGGATGGAAATTTAAAGTGGGATATATTCAGTCAATAAAGGGCTATTATGATTTAATTCCACCGAACAAAACTTTTTTTAGTGGCGGGAGTAATTCAGTAAGAGGATGGAGATCAAGAGAATTGTTGCCAAAAGACGAAGTTCAATATTTTGGAATCACTAATCGTGGAGACAATACTCCGCGCGGTGGAACTTTCTTAATCGAAGGTTCGCTTGAATTTAGAAGAAAGTTTTCAGAAGATTTTGGCTTTGCTGTATTTCTTGATTATGGTAATGTATGGAATGGTTACAAGAAAATTGCTTTTAATCAGTTTGCAACTGCTACTGGATTGGGTCTGCGTTATTATTCTCCGATAGCTCCGTTCAGAATAGATTTCGGATTTAAATTATACAATCCCGATGATAAGTCTTTCATTTTCACAAAGAAATTTTTTAGTAATTTAGAATTCCATTTCGGTATTGGAGAGGCTTTCTAAATGTTGGCTTACAGATATATGATATTTATTTTTGCAACTTCATTTGAGGATTTTTTATGTTAGTAAGTATGACAGGTTTTGGTAGAGCAACTGCAATTTGCAATAATTCTGTCTTCGAAATTGAGATTAAAAGTATTAACAGCAGATATCAGGATATTTTGATTAAAGTTCCTTCATCAATTTCAAATAAAGAATATGAACTTAGAGAACTTATTAAATCAAAATTCAACAGAGGCAAAATTACCTTAATCATTAATAATAAAAAGAACGGTAATGGAAATAGCGAAATAGTTTCTTTCGATAATAACAAATTAAAAACATATTTGTCATTAATTAAAGAAATAAAAAAACAAGCCAAGCTGAAAGAAAAAATAAAACTCGAGCATATTCTTGCAAACAAAGATATTTTTTCTTCTTTTGGCGAAGAGTTACCTGAAGAAGAATTTGAACAGCTTAAAATTGCGATCAATACTGCTTTGGATGAGTTAATTAAAATGAAAAGGAATGAAGGAGCTGAATTAGAAAAAGATTTAACTAAACGCATAAAAAAAATTGAAGCAAAAGTTCAGGAAATTGAATCGTTTACATCGCAAAGTGTAAATGAACATTTTGAAAATTATAAAACGAAAGTTCTTCAACTATTGAATGAGAATTCATCAGAATTATATGATGACAGATTAAAACTCGAACTTGCTTTATTGGCAGAAAAGTCCGATATCTCAGAGGAATGTGTCAGATTAAAAAGTCACTTGAAATATTTTCTTGAAATTATGAAAAAAGAAAATGAACCCGGTAGAAAACTGAACTTTCTTTGTCAGGAATTGAATAGAGAAGCAAATACAATCTCTGCAAAATCTTTATCGCTTGAGATTACACATAAAGCAATTGAGATTAAAGAGGAAATTGAAAGAATCAGAGAACAAATTCAAAATGTTGAGTAATACTGAAAAGAAAACTTCAAAAGTAATTGTAATCTCATCTCCCAGTGGCGGGGGAAAGACATCAATAGTAAAAGAGATTCTGAAAAAATTTCCCGAAATTGTTTTTTCAGTATCTGCTACAACTCGCCCAAAAAGAAAAAATGAGATAGAAGGTGTTGATTATTTTTTTATAACTGAGAAAGAATTTTTAGAAAAAATAGATAAGGAGGAATTTATTGAATGGGAAAGATTTTATGATTATTATTACGGTACTCCAAAGGAATTGGTAAATAAAACTTTACAAAACAATAAATCTATTTTATTGGAATTGGATGTTAAAGGTGCTTTGAGCGTTAAAAAACTTTATCCTGACTCGATCACAATTTTTATTGATGTGCCGTCTTTTGATGAACTTGTTAAAAGACTTAAATCCAGAAAAACAGAGTCAGAAGAGGATTTGAAAAAGCGAATAGAAAGAGCTGAGATGGAATTGAGTTATAAGAATCAATTTGATTTTGTTTTTGTGAACAATGAACTAAATCAAGTTACTAACGAAGTAAAAAATCTAATAAAAAAACTATTAAACAAGGAGTAATGAAATGAATATAAATCCGGTTGATTTGAAAGCCATAGAAAGCCGTGCTGCTAATGTCTATGAGGCTATAATTGTTGCTGCAAAAAGAGCTAGAGCAATCAATGATGATAACAAAATAGAATTCAAAGCTTTATTAGAAACTATTCCACAATCAGGAATGGATGATGATTCTGAAGATGTAACAAATCTGGATCAATTAAAAATGGCTCTTGAATTTGAGAAAAGAGAAAAGCCTCATCTACAAGCTCTCGAAGAGTTATTGGAAAATAAAATACAATTTCGATATAAAACAAAATAAATTCGTTTTAATAACTTTCAGGCGGAGGATTATAATCTCTCCGCATTTTTTATTTTATAAAAGATGTTATGACTTTTTATAACAAAAATCAAAATCCTTTGAATACTTTAATAGAACAGATGGAGATTTTCGGAAATGATTTATTTATTTCAAAAGAAGAACTAATTTCATCATTTTCAAGTAAAAATTATGTTTTAGAAAATCAGCCTTTGAAAGTTTCCGATTCAAATGAGAGTTTTCTATTCGAAGCTGAAGACGATCTCTGGTCAAATGCAAAAGATTTGAACGATTTGTATTCA
This sequence comes from uncultured Ignavibacterium sp., assembly GCA_937125135.1. Classification (GTDB taxonomy): domain Bacteria; phylum Bacteroidota; class Ignavibacteria; order Ignavibacteriales; family Ignavibacteriaceae; genus Ignavibacterium. Next base: position 9,694 of record CAKZLD010000122.1, on the reverse strand, counting down.
AAAATTAACACTTGTACGAAATGTGAGTTGCATAAAAACAGAACGAATTTTGTTTTTGGTTCTGGTAATCCAAACTCCGATGTAATGATAATTGGTGAAGGTCCGGGTGCTGAGGAAGATATACAAGGCTTACCATTTGTCGGCAGAGCCGGAATGCTTTTAACTGATATTTTAAAAGCAATTAAATTTTCAAGAGATGAAGTTTATATTGCTAACATTGTTAAATGCAGACCACCAAATAACAGAACTCCTTTTCAGGATGAAATGAATACTTGTTTGCCATATTTGAAGAAGCAAATTGAACTTATTCAACCGAAACTGATTCTTTGTTTGGGCTTGACTGCTGCAAAAGGATTATTAGGCAAAAAGGATTCTTTGACATCTTTGAGAGGGAAGATTTTTAATTTTAATAATTCAATAAAAGTAATGGTTACATTTCATCCTGCTGCTTTGCTGCGAAATCCAGGGTGGAAGAGAGATTGTTGGAAAGATGTGCAGGAATTCAGAAAATTATATGACGAAATAAAAAGTAATTCAAATTAATTATCTCAAAGAAAGATGGCTAAGACGGTTAAAAAAAGAATGTCCGAAAAAATATCTCCCGCAACGAATGTTCCTCCATCATCCCCTGATGTTGAAGCTGCTGTATTAGGAGCAATGTTAATTGATAAGGAAGCAATAGCTAAAGTATTGAATATCTTAAATGTAGATAGTTTTTATGTACCTGCTCATCAGATGATTTTTGAAGCGATGATTTCTTTATTTGAATCGAATGAGCCTGTTGATACAGTTTCAGTTTACGAGGAGTTGAAAAAGAGAAGTCTAATAGATAAAGTTGGTGGAGCAGCATATTTAAGTCAACTTGCTCAAAATGTCTCTTCTCCTGCAATGATAGAATTTCATTCAAAAATTGTAGCTGAGAAACAAATCCTTCGTTCATTGATAACTAATGCTCATCTGATCGAAAAAGATGCTTATGAGGGGACAAAAGATGCTTTCGATATTCTTGATGAAGCAGAAAGAAGGATATTTGAGATCTCTGAAATGCAAATCAAAAGAAATTATCAGGGAATGGATATAGCTGTAAAAAATGCTTTGGAATATATCGAAGCAATTCACTCTCAGAGTTATCATACTTTTGCAGTTCCATCTGGCTTTTATGAACTCGATCAATTGCTCGGTGGATTCCAAAGGTCAGACTTGATTATAGTTGCAGCTCGTCCTTCGATGGGGAAAACTGCTTTTGCACTTTCTGTTACGAGAAATGCAGCGATTGAACATAACATCCCTGTTGGTATTTTCAGTTTGGAGATGTCAACTATGCAGTTAATTATCCGATTACTTTGTGCTGAAGGAAGGCTGAATGCGCATCTAGTAAGAACAGGAAAACTTCCGCACGAAGATGGAGCCAAACTTAGTAAAAATGCTCACAAGCTAATTAAAGCTCCTATTTATGTAGATGACTCGCCTGCTCAAACTGTATTAGAAATCAGAGCGAAAGCAAGAAGATTAAAAGCAGAGAAAAAAATTGGAATGATTATTATTGATTATCTTCAGTTGATGCAGGGACCTCCCAAAGCTGAAAACAGAGAAAAAGAAATCTCACATATATCTCGTTCATTGAAATCTCTCGCTAAAGAATTAAACATTCCGGTTATTGCACTTGCACAATTGAATAGAGCAGTTGAATCAAGGTCTGATAAAAGACCAATGTTATCAGATTTGAGAGAATCTGGCTCAATCGAGCAAGATGCTGATGTTGTTATTTTCTTAAATCGTCCCGAAGTATATGGTCTTCAGACTGATGAAGATAATAATCCTACAGAGGGAATTGCTGAAGTAATTATTGGTAAACAAAGAAACGGACCAACTGGTAAAGTCAGATTAGCTTTTATCAAAGAGTATGCAAGATTTGAAAATCTTGCTCACGCTCGTCAAATTGCAGAATATACCCAAATACAAGAAGAAGATGTATTTTAAGAACAAAGCATGAAATTAATTTTAGTCTCAATTTCTTTCTTTCTTCTAATTCTATCAACAGAAATTTATCCTCAGTTTTTTACTGAAGAAGATGTATCAATCTTCTTTGAAAAAATAGAATTCGCAAAAAATAATAATCTGAAAGATTTACCATTAAATGAAATTATATCTGCCATTGGTAAAACATTTATCTCAACTGATTATATCGCTCATACTCTTGAAGTAACCGACAATGAGGAGCTTATCATTAACTTAAGAGGTCTCGATTGCACAACATTTTTGGAAACTACTTTTGCTCTTGCTTTATGTATAAAAAATAATGAAACTGAATTTGAAAATTTTCAATCATATCTCAAAAAAATCAGATATAGAAATGGAAAAATAGAGAATTACACTTCTCGCTTACATTATTTTTCAGATTGGATTTATGATAATCAAAGGAAAAATTTAATTGAAGATGTTACAAAAAAAATCGGAGGAGTTGAAAAAAAGTTTAATGTAAATTTTATGAGTAGCAATCCGCATTTGTATAAACATTTGAAAAATAATCCTAAGTTTATTCCAATTATTAAAAAACAAGAAAGTGAAATATCAAAACGAAATTATTACTTCATTCCAGAAAACAAAATATCCGGTATTGATAATGAAATAAAGAATGGTGATTTTATTGCATTAGTTACAAATCAAAATGGATTGGATATTGGACACGTTGGAATTGCAATAAAAAATCAAAATGGCAAAACTCATTTTTTACACGCCCCAGTTGTTGGAAAAAAGGTAGAAATAACTTCGGAACCTTTATACGAATATGTTAAAAATAGTAAAAAACATATTGGTATAATTGTGCTTCGAACTGTTGAATAAAAAATCCACTCTGAGTGTTTTCAGAGTGGAGAAATATCTTCTGTTAATTTCGATTTTGTTTTTGAGCGATTAGATTTAATGCACTACCAGCTTTAAACCATTCAATTTGCGAAGCATTCATCGTATGATTAAGCATTATCTCATCCTCAGAGCTATCGGAATGTTTTACAATCATCCTAACTGGTTGCTCCGGCTGAAGTTCTGAAGCAAACAACGTTACCTTATCATCTTCTCTAATCTTATCATAATCACTAGGGTTAGCAAAGGTAAGAGGTAATATACCTTGTTTCTTTAAATTAGTTTCGTGAATTCTAGCGAAGCTTTTAACTATAATAGCTCTTCCACCAAGGAATCTTGGTTCCATAGCTGCATGCTCACGAGATGAACCTTCACCATAATTTTCGTCACCAACCACAACCCATCCTATACCTTTTGCTTTGTATTCACGTGCAATCTCTGGAATAGATTTATACTCTCCAGTAAAAATATTTTTTGTTTTACCAGCATCTCCAGTAAATGCGTTTATTGCTCCGAGAAACATATTGTTAGAAATATTATCCAAATGACCTCTGTACTTTAGCCACGGTCCAGCCATTGAAATATGATCTGTTGTGCATTTACCAGCAGCTTTTAGTAATACTGGTAGATCAATGAAATCATTACCATCCCAAGGATCAAAAGGTTTAAGTAATTGCAGTCTGTCGCTATTTGGATTGACTATTACTTCAATATCCTCTCCATTTTGTTTAGGAGGAATAAACCCCGAATTACCTTCATCAAAACCTTTTGCAGGTAATTCTTCTCCTTCAGGTGGTGAAAGTTTAACTTTTTGACCTTGTTCATTTTGTAATTCATCAGTCAAGGGATTAAAAGAAAGTTTTCCTGCAATTGCCAAAGCAGTAGTTATCTCCGGAGAAGCAACAAAAGCAAGTGTTTCTGGATTGCCATCATTTCTCTTTGCGAAATTTCGGTTGAATGAAGTAACTATTGTATTTCTTTCTCCGGTTTTTATGTCCATTCTTTTCCACATTCCGATACAAGGACCACAAGCGTTAGCAAGAATCAAACCTCCAATATCTGTCAATGCTTTCAATTGACCATCTCTTTCGATTGTTGCACGGACTTGCTCAGAACCCGGAGTAATTGTAAACTGTGATTTAACTTTTAATCCAACCGACAGAGCTTGTTTCGCTACACTTGCACTTCTATCTATATCTTCATAACTTGAGTTAGTGCAACTACCAATTAGAGCAACAGAAATATTGTCGGGATAGCCTTCTTTTTCAACTGCTTCCTTCATCTTGGATATTGGCCAAGCTTTATCTGGTGTGAAAGGACCATTTAAATGTGGTTCAAGTTCATCTAAGTTTATTTCAATAATTTGATCAAAATATTTTTCAGGATTGTAAATAACATCATCATCAGCTTTCAATTCTTGTTTCAATTTTTCAGCTAATTCAGCGACATCATTTCTTTTTGTTATTTTCAGATAGGCAGACATCCTTTGATCATAAGGGAAAATGGAAGTAGTTGCACCTATTTCAGCACCCATATTACAAATTGTAGCCTTGCCAGTGCAAGAAATGGAATTAGTTCCTTCACCAAAATATTCTACAATAGCACCAGTACCGCCTTTTACAGTAAGAATTCCGGCGAGTTTGAGAATTACATCTTTCGGTGAAGTCCAGCCATTAAGTTTACCAGATAATTTAACACCAATAATTTTAGGCCATTTTAATTCCCAAGGCATTCCGGCCATTACATCAACTGCATCAGCTCCACCGACTCCAATAGCAATCATACCTAATCCACCTGCATTAGGAGTATGAGAATCTGTTCCGATCATCATTCCACCAGGAAAAGCGTAATTTTCTAGTACTACCTGATGAATTATTCCTGCTCCGGGTTTCCAAAACCCGATTCCGTATTTTCTTGAGATACTTTCAAGAAAATCAAAAACTTCTTTATTTTCTTCGTTTGCTCTGAATAAATCATCTTTTGCACCCACTTGTGCCTGAATTAAATGATCACAATGAACAGTAGTAGGAACAGCAGTAGTTTTTCTGCCTGCTGACATAAATTGTAGTAATGCCATTTGAGCAGTTGCATCTTGCATTGCAACTCTGTCAGGAGCTAAATCAACGTAATCTTTTCCTCTGATATATTCACGAGTTGGCTTTTCCCATAAATGTGTGTATAAAACTTTTTCGGCATAGGTCATTGGTCTTTTTAATAATTCTCTCGCTGTATTTAGCTTTTCGATAAATGATTCGTAATAGTTTTTAATCATATCAAAATTTTGTGTCATATTCTTTCCTTTGAAATGTTTATTTATTGCAAAAATATTAAAATTAGATAAAAGTTTTAAGATTAATCTCGATTATTAAATTAAAAGCTCGAAAATTTTTTTGTGAAAATTTAATTCAAGTAAAAATTAATTCGCTTAGTATTTTTTACATGTAAGTTTTACTGTTTTAATATTGAAAAATGTGTTAATTTTGAATCGAATACTTCAGTAACTAAGGTCCGATATTTGAATTATAATCAAAAAAACGTCAAAAAATATGAACATAAATACAATGTTAGCAGTTGGAGCTTTAGTGTTATTTTCTCTAATTTCACTAAACTTCAATGGAGTAGTAATACAGAACCTTACGCACGAAATAGACAATAAGGTTTTTCTTACTGCTTTTTCACTTGCTGACGACCTTATAGAAGAAATAAAACAAAAATCTTTTGATGAAAAAACAATTGTATTTTCTGCAATTAATAAAAATCAGTTAACAACGAGTAATTCTTTAGGTCCTGATTCTGGGGAGGTATCTGTAAATTATTTTGATGACATTGATGATTACAAAGGATATACCAAGAATATCTCATTGCCTCATGCAGAGGAATATACTGTGAAAGCTAATGTTTATTATGTTCAGGAAGATAATCAGGGACAAGTAAGTACAACACAAACTTTTTACAAAAGAGTTGATGTTCGAGTTGAAAGTCCGTATATGAGTAGTGATGCTGTTTTATCATTTATATTCACATTACATTCGAAGTAATTATGCAAACAATACTTGACTTACTCGGTTCATTTTTTATTGGTGGAATTTTGTTGCTTATGATTATGAATTTCAACCTCTACACTCTTAGTACATCTATTTCATCTGATAAAGAATTAGTACTTCAACAAAATGCAAAAACAATTGCTGAGATAGTAAGTAGAGATTTGAGAAAGATAGGATATAATTATACCGGTAGTGCAATAATTACAGCCGATTCAAATAAGATTAAATATTATGCTGATATGCAAGCACCCGGAACTGCTGGACATGGAGTAATTGATGTTGTGGAATATGTTGTTGTTTCCGCTGACGAGAAATCTGGTGGCGACAGTACAAATGTGAATTTAGTCAGAATTATGAATTCTGTTGACACTCTGTATGGACCCCATTTAGGTTTAACTAAATTTAAATTTTCATATTTTGACAGATATGGAGTAACAACAGCAATTAAAGACAGTATTAAATATGTTAAAGCAGAATTTTGGGTTCATCCTACTATAAAATTTAAAAACGTATTCATTACTCCAGTTGATTCAACATTCACATACTGGGAATTAACCATTAGTCCAAGGAATATTTAAAATGGGAAAAAGTTTATTAATAATTGTTTTAGGTACTAGTGCCATCGTAGGATTTATGGTACTTAAGTTAAATTCCAATACAAAAGAATCTTTGGGGGCAACAACTGAGATGTTTGGTAAAACTCAAGCCCGATTAATTGCAAATTCTGGAGTTGAAATTTTTCTTGAAAAACTTAAATCTGATAATTCTATGCTTGGAAAAACTTTTTCTAATAACTCCTTGTTTAATGGTAAATATAATGTAATCATCTCTGGTATTGATTCACTTATTACAGTCACCTCAGCTGCAAATTTTATGGGGCATACGCATACAACGATTGTTAAAGCAAGAGCAGATAAAATTGGTATTCTCCCTCTTAAATCAGGGTTTAGAGTTGCTGCGAATGTTGTTAGTAATGTTAAAATTAATGGAAATATAACCGTTAGTGGTCATAATCATTCAATTGGAAGTACAACACCTATTGCTGGTAGCACTTCTTTACCTGGGATCGGAGTAAACAATTCTTCCCAAGTCAGTATAATCAAATCTAATATTGGTGGTAGTGCAAGTGTTATTGGTTCGGGAAGTACTCCAAGCGTTTCGGTAGTTAGTGATTCCACAGATTGGTTCGCCTACGCTAATGCACTAATAAGTAATCCGGATATCATTATTAACTCTACGGGCGATTTGCGATTACATTCGAATCTTGGCACACAGAGTTCTCCGAAAGTAACTTTCGTAAATGGATCAATAAAAATAAACTCAATTAGTGGTTGTGGAGTAATGGTTGTCAATGGAAATTTGGAGATAAATGGAAATTTTAATTATGTCGGTTTGATTGTTGCCTATCAAAACTCTAATATCACAACCAAACTTAATGGAAATGGAATTGTATGGGGTGGAGTTGTAGTTGCAAGTCCTAATGTAAATTTGAATATCTCAAATGGTAATTTTGGTATTTATTACAGTTCACAAGCTCTCCAAGTGATTTCTTCAGCGATGCAGACGAGGAGATTTCAAATTTTAAGTTGGTGGGAATAATTAGCTAAATAAATCTTCTTCTCTTATAAGTAATAAGATTGCCGAATGAGGCACGATTAGATATTTTTCCTTATCAAATTCAATTTCGTAAGCTTCTTTTCTTAAGAAGATTGCCAAGTCACCTTCTTTAGCCTGCAAAGGAATGTACTTAACTTTTTCCTCATTTGATTTCCAAGGTTCTTCATCGGGTGGAGTTGCAGTTGCATAACCGGGACCAACTTTAATCACATATCCGCTTTGTATTTTTTCTTTTTCGGTTACACCCGGAGGAAGATATAATCCACTTGCAGTTTTACCTTCTTCACTTTCTGGTTTGATTAAAACTCGATCTCCTACCACAATAAATTTTTGAATATTTCTAATATTCACATCCATTCTAATCCTTATTATTTCTAAGACAAAAATAAATAAGCTTTTTATTTTGTCTATGTAAAAAAATAATGGATAAGAATTTTCTTAAAACTATTCAGGATTGATAAATTTGTCTTAGAAATTTTTAGATATAAAATGATTAAAGAACTTTGGAACGAAAGATACTCATTGGAAGAATATATTTATGGAACAGAACCAAACGAATTCTTCAAAGAACAACTAATCAATTTAAAACCGGGCAATTTACTTCTACCCGGTGAAGGTGAAGGTAGAAATGCAATTTATGCTGCTTCAAAAGGCTGGCAGGTTGATGCAGTCAATTTCAGTGAAACCGCTAAAGTAAAAGCATTAAAGCTGGCAGAATTAAATTCTGTAAAAATTAACTATTTTGATTCTGATCTTATGGAATTCAATTATCCCGAAAACAAATATGATTTGGCAGCAATTATCTTTGTTCATCTATCAGCAGAGAAAAGAAATTATGTTCACAAGAAAATTATTTCATCTCTAAAGAGAGAAGGATTGATCATTCTTGAAGCGTTTAATAAGAATCAGATAGACAATAATTCAGGCGGACCGAAGGATGTAAATCTATTATACGGCGAGGAAGATATTTTGAAATCATTTGATGAGCTTGAAAAAATCTTACTTGAAAGCATAACAGTCAATTTAAGTGAGGGCAGCTTACATCAGGGCAAAGCAGATTTGATAAGATTTATTGGCAGGAAGAAATGAAAAAAGTTCTTTTCATAACATACTATTGGCCTCCGTCAGGTAAAGCTTCACTTCACTGGCCATTAGATATAATGACTCATCTTCAGAACTTTGATTGGAAACCGATAATTCTTACAACAAAAGATGAAACTTTTACGGAAAAAGATGAAAGCCTGCTTGAGAAAGTTAATCCCAATTGGGAAGTAATCAGAACGAAAGCAAATGAACCATTTAATCTTTATAGAAAGTTTATTGGTAAGAAGCCGGGTGAAAAACTTATTGCATCAGAAACTATTTCGACAGAAAATAAGAGTCTCGTACATAAAATATCAGTTTGGATACGAATGAATCTATTCATACCTGATGCGCGAATAGGCTGGTATTTCCCAGCTATCCAAGCAGGGAGAAAATTTTTGAAAAAAGATAAAGTAGGTGCTATAGTTTCGATAGGACCTCCACACACAACTCATCTGATTGCAAAAAAATTATCTGTTGACTTTAATATTCCTTTTTTTCCAGTCTTCATTGATCCTTGGGTTGATATTTCATATTACAGAAATTTCAAACGCAGTCGAGTTACTCTTATTATCGATAATCATTTAGAAAAATCTGTTCTTAAAAAAGCTAACAAAGTAATCTTCATTACTGAATCAATGAAGGAAGATTATGCAAGGAAGTATTCTTTCCTTGAGAATAAATCTTATGTTTTATATTGGGGTTACAACGAAGATGATTTCAAAAGCCTACCCCTAAATCCCCTTCCAAAGGAAGGGGAATGTAAAACTATTGTGCACGCTGGAAATATATTTGATTATCAAAATCCGATAATGCTGTGGAAAGAAATCAAAAGGAGAATTGAATCGGGAGAAAAATTCAGGATAAAATTTTTCGGTACTGTAGCTCCATTGGTAAAAAATTCGATTAAAGAAACCGGACTGGAAGAAATAACTGAATATTGTGGGTTTCTACCGTATCGTCAGATGCTTAACGAACTATTCAATGCTGATTATCTGTTGGTTTGTGCATCTGAGAAAAGACATGTTCCCGGAAAACTTTTTGAATATCTGCGAGTAGGAAAACCAATAATAGCATTTGGAAATGAC
>CAKZLD010000121.1 GCA_937125135.1 uncultured Ignavibacterium sp. | reverse complement strand
CAGCATCCTTCGGAGAGCCCACCCGCGCTCAAAGCGTACATTATTTCATTGTTGATAATTTTATTAAAGTTCTGCAACAATTGTCGAAATATCCCTTCTTTCTCGAAAAGTGAAATGATAATTACTTATCAGTTACATTTTCAATTCAAAACCCAATTCAAATCAAATATTGTTTTACATCAAGCATTCATTTTCATTCCCAATCAAGTAAATAATTTTTCTCAATTTTAAGATTGATAATTTAATTTTTCATCAATTTTATAAGTTTTTATTTGTAAAAAAATGGCATTTGTGTTGTAATAACATTAAAAACTTTAAGAATGAGCAAGCAATGAAAAAATTATTATTAATTCATCTATCTGTAATTTTGTTCTTCTTCGGATGTTCTGAGAAAGAAAATAACAAACCAACTGATCCCGTGCCAACTTTAAGCAGAGCATCTTGCATAGGATGTCATACTGATTACAATCATCTAAAAGCGGTCCATACACCAGATCTTCCAGAGCCAGGTGGTGCTGGCTGTGGAGGAGAAACCCCACATATACAACCTTACGACAGAGTTTTTCTTGGTGGTCCAGGTTTCGAGGATTTTAAGAATGATATTCACGGAAAAATTCCTTGTGAATCCTGCCATGGAGGTGTAGCCAACACTGCTGATAAAAAATTAGCTCACTCCGGAAATTTTATTAAAAAACCATCGGCTAATTCTGAAGTTGCCTGCGGAAGATGCCATCCGAATATAGTTAATCAGACTAAAAATAGTCTTCACGAACAAGGTTGGGGTCAAAAAAATATGGTTACTCTTCGTGCGGGATTAGGAAATATTCCTGCTGGATTCAATGCCCTTAGTGAGCAAATGAAAAAAGGATATGAAAAGAATTGTGCAAAGTGTCATGCTACTTGTGGAGACTGCCACGTGATGAGACCAAAAGCTGGTGGTGGAGGACTTTATAGAGCTCACAAATTTGTAAAAACTCCGGATATGGTTGATCATTGTACCACTTGTCATACAAGTCGTGGTGGACATGCTTATTTTGGAGTTGCTCCCGGAACAGTTCCAGATGTTCATCTTACCAAACGTGGATTTACTTGTATGAATTGTCATAATAAACACGAAATCCATGGTGATGGACAGATTTATGATCAAAGATATAAAATGCCATTGATGCCTGAATGTAAGGATTGTCATTCTAATGTAAACACTTCTAATATATTTCATTCTGTGCATATAAATACTTTCAGTTGTAATGTTTGTCATTCGCAGGATTATAATAATTGTGGTAGCTGCCACATTGGAGGAGCTGGAGCAAGAATTCCTTCTTATCTTGGCTATAAAATTGGTATGAATCCAATTCCCTCTGTTAAACCAGGATTTAAATATGCTCTCTTAAGAAGATCTCTGATGGCTCCCGATAGCTGGATGGAATACGGAATAAGTAATTTATCTAATTTCAATGTTGCTCCAACATATAAATACGCTACTCCTCATAATATTGTAAGGATAACACCACGAACTGGATTCAAAAATGCAAGTGGTCAATGGGTTCCATACACAAATTGTAGAGAAGGTTGTCACATTATTAAAAATCCAGACGGTTCATTCAAGAATAAAGAATTATATCTGTTTAATTCTGACTGTCTTGATTGGGAGAAACCTGCAAATGTTAATATTATCGTTGATGGAAAACTTCCACCGAATTGGCAAGTTAATTAATAATAAATTAATCGTTCACTAAATGAAAGGCTCTAAAATGAAACAAAAAAATCTTTTCGGATTATTTTTAATTCTTCTTATTTCCTCAATGTTGATTTTTACCGTTGGGTGTAAAAAAGATGAAAATCCTGTTGATCCAACCCCGCAAGTAAATGAGACAGAAGTATTATTAAAGCACTTCGAAGAAACAAATGATTACATACATAATACCCCTACTTTCGTAGTTTCTGCAGCTGATGTAAGAACAATGCAGCTCACTAATCCTTCCAAGCAATTATTAATTGATTTAAGGGCAGCAGCAGATTTTATAGCAGGAAGAATTGCTGGCGCAGTAAATGTTCCTTTCAACACACTTTGGGATTATATGAAAAGTGTAGATCCTGCTAACTACGACAGAATAGTTCTTATTTGTTATTCAGGGCAAACATCAGCATATGCCACATCTTTAGTAAGAGCTATGGGTGGATTTGGAAGTAAAGTCGTTTCCTTAAAGTTTGGAATGAGTTCATGGGATTCAGTTTTCGCACAAAATTATTGGTTAGCTAAAAGAAGTAATGTAAGAGCTGGCCAATTTGTTCAAACACCTTCTCCAGCAAAAAATGCTAAGGGAGATTTGCCAAAATTAAATACTGGTAAAAAAACTGCACCAGAAATTCTTGAAGCAAGAATAAAAGCTTTACTGGCTGAGGGTTATCCGCCAGCAACAATTTCAGAAAATACAGTTTATTCAAATCTCAGCAATTATTATATAATTAATTATTGGCCAAATTCTCTTTACTTAAATCCTGGTCATATCAATGGTGCAATTAACTATGATCCGGCAACTCAACCTTTTAAGAGTGCCAACGATTTAAAGACTATTCCAACAAATAAAACCACTGTTCTTTATTGTTACACTGGACAAACCAGTTCATATATAGGAGCATATTTAAGACTTTTAGGATATGATGTTAAATCTTTAACCTATGGTGCTAATTCCATGATTTATGATTTAATGCTTGCCGGAAATGTTCCAAATACTTTCATTCCAGCAAATGAAATAAAGCGTTATCCATACATTACGGGAACTCCGTAATTGTATTTCATTTGACTTTTGATCTAAAAAAAGACCCTGAATTTTCAGGGTCTTTTTTTTAATAATAAATTGTTTAATGAATAAACTATCTGAGTAATATCATCTTCTTTGTATCAATAAATTTTCCAGCTCGAAGTTGATAAAAATATATTCCGCTTGCTTGTCCTGACGCATCCCATTTTATTTCATAAGTGCCGGGAGATTTTGGTTCGTTTACTAATACAGCTACTTCGTTGCCGAGGATGTCATATATTTTCAAATTAACATTTTGCTGCACAGATTGGTATTCTGTGCTACTTGGAATTGAAAATTTAATTGTTGTAACCGAATTTCCGCCATATGCCGATCCGCCTCCGGAGGAAAACGGATTAGGGTAGTTTTGATAAAGTTTATAATCACTTAAAACTAAATTTTCTTCTTCTTCAACTGATAGAGGCATGCTAACGAAGTTTGAATTGTAGAATTGTTGTAAAGTATTGTTGTATGCTTTACCCCAATAAACAGAATTCAATGAAGAAACACCTCGAGCTGCTATGTGAGCAACAATAATATCAATCGGCTGCCCAACTTTTAATTTAAATGGACCTGTAGAAACAATCTGACGATAATCAGATGGGAAATTACTTAGCCAACCAACCTGAGTTACAGGATCTCCTGAATAAGCAAAAATCGGATTAACCAAATTACAATTTACTCCGCCAAGTACAACGCCCCATCCACAAGGATTTAGTAACTGACCATTAGCTGCTCTTCCCAGTAAATAGTTTCTTGCTTCTCTTGAGTTTGCCGGGTCTCCTTGTACTATAGATGAACTAATATAAAACATATAAGATGTTATTCCTAAATTTTTTGCACCAGGGAATAAATCAACTCCTAAAACTGGACCTCTTCTGTTTTTAGCAGTATCTAATGGCGTATCCACACCAGGGTCAAAATCTCCATTTAAATTATGATCGATAAAAGTTACCCCCGGTATATAAGCATAAGGTCCTTGTAAGATTTTAATAAAATGAGCAGGCGGATTAACACCCCAATCAGCATCATCTCCATCATTGTAAATATATCCGGCATTATTGACGGTGTCACAACCAGCTAAATCATCCATATAAGCATCCCCGATACTGCCAATGTCTGTATCAGACCAAGCTCCGAAATAAACTGAGTCTAAAGTTTGAGATACTTTTCCAGTATTAAAAATTTTATACCTCACGAAAAAAGTTGCAGAGCGTGCATCAGCAGTATTATAATTGTTGTAAGAAAATAGAGTTTGATGAATTTCAATCCCCAATGGATTGTTCTTATATCTTCTTGTGGAACCAGGGACTCCATCATTATAAGCGCACCATGCAGTGAAATCACCTATAATATCTGGTCTGTCTTCATTTGGGTCCCACTGTCCATTGCCGTTCAAATCAACTGGATTATAAATTCCATCGGCATTGCCATCATAAAATTTTGCGCCTATTTGTACAGCAAAGCGATATTTCTGCCATGTTGAATTAAAAGCTGGAAGAGGTGTGATTTCATAAATAGCATTCCGTGGATCATATTGGTTTGAATCTACATTCCCAGGTTGATAGTCTGCAATACTTGAGGCTGAAGCTACTCCATTTGTCCAGATTGTATCAGAGTTTTTTCCTGATAAAAAGAAGCCAGCTGAATATAAAAATTGTTTATCATCAAGTAAACCTCCGCTCTTATTAAATATTGATACATCCGCCAGAACTCCGAAATTATTGATGGGAAGCCAAATTCTATTAGTGTTGATTAAATATTTATCTTGTGCAGTAAGAATTTGAGTAAAAAGAAAAATTATGAGGGTTGTAATGAAGGTTTTCATATATTGAACTCCTATGTTTACATGAAAATTAATAAATCGGAATAATTTTTCAAAGTAAAAAATATGATAATGGAGAAATAGATTTCTTTAGATTGTTGAAGTATGATATAAAAATTCTAATTCAAACATATCAATTCATATTAAATTGAATTTATATCCGTCTGAAGCTATTTTTGAACGCTAATTAAAATTGGTTTATGCAGCAGACTCCATTGATGAAACAGTATTTCAAGATTAAATCAGAACATCCAGATACGGTGTTGTTCTTTCGGGTGGGAGATTTTTTTGAAACTTTCGAAGATGATGCAAAAATTGCTTCAAAAGTTCTTGGAATTACTTTAACAAAGCGTTCAAATGGCGCTGCTGGTGATGTCCCGCTTGCAGGTTTTCCTCATCACGCAATTGATTCATATCTGCCAAAATTAGTTCGTGCGGGATACAGAGTTGCAATCTGCGAACAAATGGAAAATCCAAAGTTTGCTAAAGGAATTGTAAAACGTGAAGTGGTTGAAGTTGTTACACCCGGGGTTACTCTTTCTGAAAAATTACTTGATCACAAAAAGAATAATTATTTAGCAGCATTATTTATTCAAAATGATTTAGTCGGAATTTCATTTTCTGATATTTCTACAGGAGATTTTTTCGTTTATGAATCCAGATTTTCAGAGTTAAGTGAACAAATTCAACTCATCAATCCATCTGAAATTTTATATCAAAAAAAGGATAAAGAAGTTTTAGACAAAATCCTCTCAAAAAATAACCATTCTGTTAGATTAACAAAGATTGAAGACTGGATTTTTAATTATGACTTTTGTAAAGATTTATTACTCAATCATTTCAATACTGTAACACTTAAAGGATTTGGAATTGAACGTTTATCCGTTGGATTGATAGCTGCGGGTGTAGTTCTTCATTATTTACAAGATACTCAGAAAGTTAATCTTACTCATATAAACAAGATTTCGATTTACAATCCGACAGACTATATGATTTTGGATTATTCAACCAAACGAAATCTTGAAATTATTTCTTCAATGCAGGATGGTGGCCGAGAGGGTTCTTTGCTTTCGATTTTAGATGAAACGCAAACAGCTATGGGTGGAAGGTTACTTAAAAACTGGGTTTCTGCTCCTTTGAGAAATCTCAATTCGATTAAACAAAGACAAAATGCGGTTGAAGAACTTTTTCAACGAAAAAATAAAAGGAAAGAAATTAGAGAAAGTCTTAAAGAAATTGGCGATCTGGAAAGATTGATTTCCAAAATTTCTACTGGCAGAGCTAATGCAAGAGATGTAATTTCTCTGAAAACTTCACTTCAAAAAATTCCAACTATTAAAGAAAAGCTGTCTGATTTTTCAGATTCAACATTAAAAAGAATTTCTGATGCTCTGGAATCTTTACCCGATTTGGTAAACAAAATTTCAGAAGCAATAGCTGATAACCCTCCTGCGGGATTGAACGAGGGCGGCTTTATAAAAAAAGGTTATTCACCCGAACTTGATGAACTTCGTGAAATAGCTTTTAATGGAAAAGACTGGTTGGCAAATCTTCAACAAAGTGAAAGAGAAAAAACGCAAATCCCTTCTCTTAAAGTAAGTTTTAATAAAGTCTTTGGCTATTACATTGAAATATCCAATGCTCATAAAAATAAAATTCCTGATAATTACATTCGTAAACAAACCTTAGTAAATTCAGAACGATACATCACTCCTGAATTGAAAGAATTTGAAGAAAAAATTCTTAATGCCGAAGAAAGAATAAATGCACTTGAGTATCAACTATTTAATGAGCTGCGAGTTTTAATCAGTTATCAGACAGAAAAAATTCAGAGTAATGCGAAGTTGATTGGAATGCTGGATGTATTTTGTTCTTTTGCAGAAGTTGCAGAGAAATACAATTATGTTAAACCAGAGATAAATAACGAAAAAGAAATAAACATAATCAAAGGACGTCATCCTGTAGTTGAGAGAATTCTTCCGCCTGGAGAAAAATTTACTCCTAATGATTGCAGATTGAACAACGATGATCAGCAAATTATATTGCTCACAGGTCCGAATATGGCTGGTAAATCAGTTTATCTTCGACAAATTGGATTGATTGTTTTGCTTGCACAAATTGGTTCATTTGTTCCAGCTGAAAAGGCAACAATCGGAATTGTTGATAGAATCTTCACACGAGTTGGTGCGAGTGATAACATTTCTGCAGGCGAAAGCACTTTCCTTGTTGAGATGCAGGAAGCAGCAAATATTCTTAACAACGCAACTTCAAGAAGTTTAATTTTGCTTGATGAAATTGGTAGAGGCACAAGCACCTTTGATGGAATTTCAATTGCTTGGGCGATAACAGAATATCTTCACGAAAATCCTGATGTTGCTGCGAAAACACTTTTTGCAACTCACTATCACGAATTGAATGAAATGGCAGAGTTATTTCCTCGAATAAAGAATTATAAAGTTGAAGTGCGCGAATATGGAGATAAAGTTATTTTTCTTCATCGTGTTAATCCAGGAAAAGCTGATCATAGTTACGGAATACAAGTTGCGATGATGGCTGGTTTGCCTATGTTTGTAACTAACAGAGCCAAAGAAATTCTAAACAATCTTGAAAGTAAAGAATTAACTCCTTATGAAATTAAAAAAGAAAGATTAAAAAAGATAAGAACTGAAACCGATACCCAAATTAATTTGTTTGAAATAAAAGATGATAAATTTCGAGATGAAATAAAGAATATGGAAATTGATAATCTGACGCCACTTGAGGCACTAAATAAATTAAGTGAATTAAAAAAGAAAATGGAGAATGATGAAAAATAAATTAGCTTTAATTTTATTTATTTTGTCATTGTTAATTACTGCTTCAACTTGCAGTGATGAAGATAATAAAGCCGAACTTGACAAAATCTATCTAATAAATTTGAGAGAAGAAAGAGAAGATAGAAACTGGAGAATGCAATACGACAGAGGACATTCTCCGTTCTTTATTGATACAAGTATTTCTTTTAAGCCACTATCTTTTTTTGAACCGAGTGCAAAGTATATTCTCAAATCCAAGCTATATAAATATGATAATCCAGAAAAGGTTCAAATCTTTGGAACACAGGGAGATTCGAGGGAGTTCTTACGTTATGGATATTTTTTACTTAGTTTTGATAATAATGAATTTAAATTAAATCTGTATAAAATTGAATCGCCTGAAGGAGAAGAATATTTCAACCTTTGGTTTAAAGATGCAACCAATGGAATTGAATCTTATGAAAACGGTAGATATTTATTTTTCAATAAAAATTCAGATGAGAATTTTGAATACACAATAGATTTTAACCGAGCTATAAATCCAATGTGTGCTTATAGTAAATTATATAATTGTCCAATTCCAACAAGTCAGGATTCAATTCCATTTGAGATAAAAGCTGGCGAGAAAAAATTCTGGTAAAAGGAGAGAGCTTTGATAGTAGTTGTTGAAAAAAATATTCAATCTGAAAAACTCGAAATCATAATAAATGAGTTGAATAGTAATGGATTCGATGTTCATCAATCCACTGGAGAACAGTTTATTACTTTAGGAGCTTTAGGAGTTCAGCCCGGTTTTGATATTAGAAAGATAAAAGTTCTTGATGGTGTAATTGATGTTTTTAGAATTACCGAACCTTATAAACTTGCAAGTCGTAGATTCAAATCTGAAAAAACTGTAATTAAGGTTAAAGAAGTTGAAATTGGTGGCGAAGAGATTATTGTAATTGCAGGACCTTGTTCGGTTGAAAGCGAAGAGCAAATTCATCGTTTGGCAAAAATTGTACAAAAATCTGGTGCTAAAATTCTGCGTGGTGGTGCTTTTAAGCCGAGAACTTCTCCTTATTCTTTTCAAGGACTCGGGGAAGATGGCCTTAAATTTTTGAGAAGTGCTGCTGATGAAAATAATCTTTTAATGATTACTGAAATAATTGACACTGCTCAGTTCGATCTGATAGAAAAATACACAGATATTTTTCAAATTGGTTCGAGAAATATGTACAATTATCCGCTTCTTAAAGTTTTATCAAAAACTCAAAAGCCAGTTTTGTTGAAAAGAGGAATGTCTGCCACAATTGAAGAATGGTTGATGTCTGCAGAATATCTTCTTGCCGGTGGAAATCCAAATGTAATTCTATGTGAAAGAGGCATCAGAACTTTTGATAATAATTTAAGATTTACTTTTGATATTTCTGCGATTAATACCGTTCAAGAGAAAAGCCATTTGCCTGTTTGCAGCGATCCGTCACACGCAACAGGTTACAGAGATAAAGTCTCTGCAATGGCGAGAGCAGCGGTTGCTGCAAATACTGACCTGCTTATGATTGAAGTTCACGATAATCCCGCTTCTGCTTTATCAGATGGACCTCAGGCAATTACACCAGAGCAATTTGATAATCTTATGACTCAGTTGAAACAAATTGCACAAGTTATCAGCAGAAGAATTGGCTGATTTTATCTTATGAAATTAGCTCTTATTATTCTCTCATTATTTGTCATACAAATTATATATCCTCAAAACAAAGAGATTCGAAAAACGTATTATCCAAATGGTGTAGTTAAAACTGAAGGCGAATACTGGTACGAAAAACTTGATGGCAAGTATAAGGAATATTATCCGAGTGGAAAATTATGGAAGGAATGGAATTTTGTTGATGGAATTGAAGAAGGAATCTCAATCTGGTATTTTGAAGATGGCAAAGTTCAGATAGAATGGAACTATCGAAACGGTTTACGACAGGGAAAATCAAAATGGTATTATGAAACAGGTGAGCTCTGGGCTGAGCAAAATTATATCAACGGAGTTTTGGAAGGAATTACTTACACATATTACAAAACAGGTGAAAAACAAGGCGAGTGGAATTATTCTAAAGGTCTGCTGCAGGGAATTACAAGAATTTTTTATCAAAACGGAAATGTCGAAGTGGAAAGAAGATATGTTGATGGTAAACTGCACGGTACAACAAGAGTTTTTCACAATGATAAATCCTTGGCGCTTGAGGCATTCTTCATCAACGATAAACTTGAAGGTGATGTTCTGATTTATGATAAACTCGGAAATTTAAGAGTACGAGATAAATATGTCGGAGATGAATTAGTCAACAGAGAGCGATTTGATTATAAAGGCAAAATTGAATCAAAAGAAGAATTGAAAAAAAATTATTTTCAATCAGGAAGAATAAAAGAGGAAACTTATTACGTTGATAATAGAAGAGATGGTTTTTCGAGATTTTATTTCGAAAGCGGATATTTAGCAGAGGAATGGAATTACAAGAAAAACATTTTGAACGGAAGGTCTTTTCAGTTTTTCGAAAACGGCATTGTTAAAGTTAGCAGTGATTACTTAAACGGAGTGAAAATAGGTAATGAAAAAACTTATTATGAAAATGGAATACTGAAGTCAGAAACTATTTATCAGAACAATCTGAAAAACGGAACAGAGATAACCTACCATCCAAATGGTAACCTTGCTTCAATTGCTACTTATAATAATAACTCTATTTACGGAGAGTATAAAACTTTTCACGAAAATGGAGTTTTGAAATCTGAAGAGTTTATTGAAGATGGATTGAGAAAAGGCAAAAGACAGACTTATTATCAAAGTGGAGCATTAGAAAAAATTGAAAATTATTTTCACGGAAAACTTGACGGCTGGATAAAAACTTACTTTGAAAATGGCTCGTTAATGAAAGAAGAATTTTATAAAGATGGACGGTTGGAAAAAAGAAAAGAATTTAACCGAGATGGATTATTGATTACAACTTTCGGATATGAATGAAATCAATATAAGATTCTCTACATAGAAGTTTTCTTATAAGTGTTTTTTGTAGACCTAAACTCATTTCAGGTTCTTTTTTTAGAATTGATTAAGATTTCTAATCAATCCGATTTAGGCGAATTAAATAAGTATTTTAGACAGCCATTATATACTTCGTAACTGCATTTGCAACATTCTCGCCATCAATAGCAGCAGAGACAATTCCACCAGCATAACCAGCTCCTTCTCCACAGGGGAACAAAGATTCAATCTGAATGTGCATTAGAGAATTTTTATCACGTGGTATTCTCACAGGCGAACTTGTTCTTGATTCGGGAGCAACTAAAATTGCTTCTTCAGTGTAATAACCTTTCATTTTATTGTTAAATACTTTGAAAGATTTTTTTAACCTTTCGCTTATAAATAGTGGAAATAAATTGGTAAGGTTAGAAGGGGTCAATCCACTTATGTATGACGATTTCGGAAGTGAAGCTGAAAACTTATTCTTAATAAAATCAGTTAATCTTTGTGCAGGTGCTGATTGAGAATTGTTTGCCATCAAATAAGCTTTCATCTCAATTTCTTTTTGTAATTGAAGAGCATTAAATGGAAAATATTTATCATAAATTGAGTAATCCTTTTCAGTTATTTCAACAACTAATCCAGAATTTGCAAAAGGAGAATCTCTTCTCGAAACAGACATTCCATTAACAACTATTTCATCATTTGATGTTGAAGCTGGAACGATTATTCCACCCGGACACATACAAAAAGAATAAACTCCACGACCTTCGATATTACAAGCAATTGAATAACTTGCTGCGGGTAAATTCTCGTGTTTTTTATTTGTATGATATTGAATTTCATCTATCAGTTTTTGAGGATGTTCGATTCTCACACCCATTGCAAATGGTTTTGGCTCGATGAGAATATTCTTTTTATGAAGTAAATAAAAAATATCTCTTGCGGAATGTCCTGTTGCTAAAATTACTGAATCAGCAAAAAACT
This sequence comes from uncultured Ignavibacterium sp., assembly GCA_937125135.1. GTDB lineage: Bacteria > Bacteroidota > Ignavibacteria > Ignavibacteriales > Ignavibacteriaceae > Ignavibacterium. Next base: position 21,653 of record CAKZLD010000121.1, on the reverse strand, counting down.
CCTGATTGTCGTTTACAACAATTCCAATGATTTTATTTTGTTTGAAGATGAAGTCTGTTAGTTTCGAATTAAAGTGAATTTCTCCTCCGCATGAAATAATTGTTTGACGAATTTGCTGAACGATATTGGGTAATTTGTTTGAGCCGATGTGAGGATGAGAGTCAATCAGTATTTCTTTGCTTGCTCCGTGTTGAACTAAAACTGATAAAATTTTTTTAACATCACCTCTCTTAGTTGAGCGTGTATAAAGTTTGCCATCACTGAAAGTTCCTGCACCACCTTCGCCAAAACAATAATTTGAATCTGCATTAACAAAATGCTCCTGATGAATTGCCCGAATATCTCTTCTGCGACTTCTAACATCTTTGCCTCGTTCAATAATAATTGGTTTAATTCCGAGTTCAATTAGTCTCAAAGCGGCGAACATTCCTGCAGGTCCGAAACCTATGATTAAAACCTTCTTGTTCTCATTTACTGGTTTGTATTCGATAAAATTATTTTCTTGTTTTGGTTTTTCATCAATATAGACTTCAAAATTTATTCGATAAAAAACATTCCGGCTACGAGCATCAATTGATCTTCTTATTGGAATTATAGCGGATATCTTATCATTATTAATTTGAAGTAATGAAGAAGTTTTCTTGAGAATGTAATTTTGATTATTTAATTCCTCTGGTGGAACTGAGATTTCTATTCGTTTAATCATTTCATTAAAGTCCTCTGTTATGAGGAAAATTTATAAATTAAAATATTGATTTTATCGAACCACCATCAACTTGAATAGTTGTACCAGTAATATATGAAGCTTGTTTTGATGCGAGAAAAACTGCAACAGCTGCAATTTCTTCAGGACTTCCCAAACGATTCATTGGGACATCTTTTGCCATTTCTGTTAAAATTTCTTCGTGTGATTTGCCGGAGGTTTTTGCACGATTAACTGCCAATTCATACAATCTATGAGTTAAAGTGTAACCCGGAGCAACATTGTTAACAGTTATATTTTTATTTGCTAATTCAGTACTTAAAGTTTTTGCTAATCCTGTTACTGCTGCTCTGAAAGAATTTGAAAGCACGAGATTGTGAACAGGCTGTTTAACTGCAACAGAGGTTATATTGATAATTCTTCCCCATTGATTGTTGATCATATCAGGAAGAACGAGGTGAATAAATCTTGTAACACTCAACAGAACTTGTTTATATGCATTGTCCCAATCTTCTTCTGAAAGCTCTGAAAAATATCCTGGAACAGGACCCCCGCAGTTGTTGACGAGAATTTCAATCTTCCCAAAATTTGATACAACTTCACTGTAAAATGACTCAATATCCTTTTTGGAATTTAAATCGCAAACTCCCCAAAAGATTTCTGTGCCGAATTTGCTTTTAATATCGTAAGCGGCATCAATTAACTTTTGTTTTGATCTTGAACAAATTGCAACATTAGCACCTTCAGCTGCAAAACCATCAGCAATTGCTTTCCCAATTCCTGTGCTGGAGGCTGTTACAATTACTGTTTTTCCCTTTAAACCTAAATCCATTTTATTATTTCACATTTGTTACTATCTCTGCTGTATCAAGTGCTATAACTAATTCTTCATTCGTCGGGATTCTGAAAACTTTAACAGTTGATGAGTCAGTTGAAATTAGTTCTTCATTACTTGAATTACGTAATTCATCTAATTTAATTCCAAGGAATTCAAGTCCTTTACAAACTTCTTCTCTAACTTCAATTGCATTTTCTCCAATTCCACCGGTAAAAACAAGTGCATCCAATCCTCCCATTTCAGCGGCATAAGCTCCGATATATTTTTTAATTCTATTACAAAAAATTTCAAAAGCATATTTTGAACGTGTATGTTGATCTTTAACTGCTGCTAATATCTCTCTCATATCACTGCTCTCTCCACTGATACCAATAAGCCCACTGTGTTTGTTAAGCATTGTTGCCGCTTCATTTAAAGATAATCCTTCTTTGCCCATTACATAAAGAATTACTTGTGGGTCGAGATCACCACATCTTGTTCCCATCAGTAAACCTTCGAGAGGTGTAAAGCCCATTGAAGTATCAACTGAAATTCCGTTTTTAACTGCAGCCATACTGCATCCATTTCCAAGATGAGCAGTAATTATTTTAAGTTCTTCAGGCTTTTTATTCATTTTTTCGGCAGCACGTCTTGAAACATAAAGATGTGAAGTTCCGTGAAAGCCATATCTTCTTATTTTATATTTTTTGTATAGTTCATAAGGAATTCCATAAAGATAGGAACTTGGTGGCATATGTGAATGAAAGGCTGTATCGAATACTCCGACTTGCGGTGTGCCCGGTAAAATTCTTGTAACTGCCTGAATACCTTTAATATTCGGAGGGTTGTGCAGTGGAGCTAATTCTATGTTTTCCTGAAGAACAGCAATGACTTCATCGGTAATAAGAACAGAACCCGTGAAACTTTCACCTCCATGCACCACTCGATGTCCAACAGCTTCTATGTCTTTTTTATCGTCTATTACTCCGTGATTTTTACTTAGAAGAACTGCGAGGACATATTCGATTGCAATTTGATGATCGAGAATTTCCCCGCTTATTTTTATCTTGTTACCATCATATCGCGATTGAGATAAAACTGCACCTGACATTCCGATTCTGTCAACCATTCCTTTTGCAAGGGCGAATTTTTTATCTGTATCTATGAATTGATATTTTATTGATGAACTACCGCAGTTTAATACTAAAACATTCATTTAATTTACCTTAAAAAATTTCTATTGAATTTTGTTACCGAACTCATCGTATTTATAAAAACCCTCTCCGGTTTTCCTGCCTAATTTTTGCTCTCTGACTAATTTTCTTAGGATTGGACAAGCTCTGTAACGAGGTTCACCTAAAGTTTTCCACAATGTCTCCATCCAGGCAAGTACTTCATCAAGACCCATCATATCCGCCATTTCAAGTGGACCATATTGAAAATTGTAACCGAGTTTCATCGCAGTATCAATATCTTTTGCTGTTGCTACACCTTCAAGCAAAATGTACATAGCTTCATTAAGCAAAGGTACAATTGCTCTTGTTGTTACAAATCCCGGATATTCATACACTTCGACAGGAGTTTTACCAATTTTTGAGGCAAACTCTTTTACTTTAATAACAGTATCATTAGAGGTATGCAGGCACTTAACTATTTCGACAACTGTTACTTTGGGCACGGGATTTAGAAAGTGAATTCCAATCACTTTATCAGGTCGTTTAGTGAAGTCAGCAATTTTCGTTAGACTGAGAGTTGAAGTGTTTGATACAAAAATTGCATCCTTGTTAGCAATAGCATCCATATCTTTGAATACTTTTACTTTCAGGTCGAAGTCTTCATCAACTGCTTCAATCACTAAATCAGAGTCTTTGATTTTTGTAATGTCAACTTCCCAACTAATACGACTAAAAATTGATTTCTTCTCGGAATTAGTCATAGCCCAGCGTTTAATTTCTTTATCGATATTATCTGAAAGTTGACTTTTTGCTGAATCCAATTTTTCCTGTGTTTTTTCAATGATAATTACATCAAATCCGGCTGCAGAAACTGTTTGAGCAATACCTTGTCCCATAATTCCTGCGCCAATTATAGCAACTGAATTTATTTTATCATCTTTCTCGGGGAGAGCGGCACTGTTCAATAAATCTTCAAGTCTAAGCTTTTCTTCCTGCATTTTTAAACCCTAAAATATTTTAACTAAATTATCTAAAATTTGTAGCCAAATTTAACTAAAATCGAAAAGAGTTAGACTATTAATTATTTGCTAAGTCAGTTGCTTTTTATCTATTTTGGATCAACTAAATTTTTGATTATCAGATTGTGCAATCATATATTTGAAGCCAATTTTTGTTAGAGTTTGGTATGATTATCAAAATTGCAAATTTAAGCTTGGGGCGGCATGTTTTTGATTTTACAGAGAAAGTTGAAGATATTGAATTGAATGAACCATTTTTTGGTGAAATCAATACCAAAGTTATATTGAATAAACTTTCTGATCAGTTGATTGCAGAAGTGAGTTCTGTTGTTTCAGCAGAGTTTGAATGCGATAGATGTACTTGTAAGTTTGAAAATCAATTAACAAGTAGCTACCAAATGATATATTTGATGAGAAATGATAAAACTGAATCAGACGATATAAATGTTACTTATATAAATCGAGAAACTGATAAAATTAGTTTGAGAAATGATGTTAGAGAATTTGCTATTCTCTCAATTCCAATGAAAAAACTTTGTAAAGAAGATTGTAAAGGATTATGTCCCAGATGTGGTATAGATTTAAATCATGATGAATGCAAATGTCAGAAGGAAGAAATAAATCCAGTCTGGTTACCATTGATTGAAAACAAAGATAAATTAAATAATAAAAAAAGGAATAGATGAAATGCCAAATCCGAAACGAAAAATGTCTAAGAGCCGTAGAGATAAAAGAAGAACACATTATAAAGCTTCTGTTCCAACATTGAGCGTATGTTCAAATTGTGGCGAAATGAAATTAGCTCACAAAGCTTGCCCATCTTGCGGTTACTACAATAAAAGATCAGTAATTGTTCCTAAAAGTTAATTAATTCTTCTCTGATGGCAGGTTCAGATTCAGAACAAAAGTGCAAAATTGCCATTGACGCAATGGGTGGGGATTTTGCCCCCGAGAATGTTGTTCTTGGAACAGTTGCTGCGCTATCTTCATTAAAGGATACTGAACTTTTTTTGATTGGAAAGGAAGAAGAAATTTTTTCAGTACTCGCAAAAAATAATCTTTCTTTCAGTAAACAAAACATAATCAATGCTTCTGAAACTATTGAGATGGGAGAATCTCCAACAACTGCATTGAAAACAAAGCCGAACTCTTCCATAGTAGTTGGAGCAAAAATGGTAAAAGATAGAAAAGCAGATGCTTTTGTAAGTGCCGGAAATACCGGTGCAATGATGGCAGCTTCTACTTTGATAACAGGTAGAATTGAAGGAGTTGGTAGGCCAACAATTGGTGCTCAACTTCCAAACATTTTTGGAACTTGCTCTTTGTATGATGTCGGAGCCGGAAAAGACGCCAAAGCAATTCATTTGCTTGAGTATGCAATTATGGGTTCTATTTATGCGAAAGAAATTGATGGAATTTCCAATCCTAAAGTTGGTTTGTTGAGTATGGGAGAAGAAGAAGGAAAAGGTAATGAAGTTGCAAATGAAGCTTATGATTTATTGAAAAATTCCAATCTTAATTTTATAGGAAATGTTGAAGGACGAGATTTATTAACAAAACAAGTTGATGTGGTTGTTTGTGATGGTTTTGTTGGAAATATTTTACTTAAGTTTGGTGAGTCTGTTCCGAAATTACTAAAACATCTGCTACAACAAACAGCAAAGCAAAACATTTTTGATGCATTAAAAATTATGCTTATTAAAGGAACATTAAAAAAAGCATTGAAAAGTTTGGATTATCAGGAACACGGTGGAGTTCCTCTGCTTGGTATTAATGGAATATCAATTATTGGTCACGGATCAAGCACTCCGAAAGCAATTACTAATATGATATTAAAAGCAAAAAAGATGTTTGATAATAAATTAGTTGAAAAAATTCAGCGATCAATTTCAGATTATAAAAAAGGATAATAATTAGATGTCAAATAAAAAGTTTAATGCAATTGTTACTGCTGTGGGAATGTATGTCCCTGATAAAATTCTTGATAATAAATACTTTGAACAGATAGTTGAAACTAGTGACGAATGGATTTTAACCAGAACAGGAATCAGAGAAAGAAGAATTCTCGAAAATGGTGCAACAAGTGATTTAGCAACTTTGGCAGCTCAAGATTTAATTGAGAAACATAATATTAACAAAGATGAAATAGACGCTTTAATAATTGCAACTGTAACTCCGGATATGTTTTTCCCTGCAACTGCAACATTGGTTCAATACAAACTTGGATTACCAAACGTTTGGGGATTTGATTTATCGGCTGCTTGTTCAGGATTTCTATTTGCTCTTCAAACAGGTGCTTCACTAATTGAATCAGGTAGATATAAAAAAGTATTAGTAATAGGCGCTGATAAAATGAGTTCAATTGTTGACTATACAGATAGGAATACCTGCATCTTATTCGGTGATGCTGGTTCAGCTTTTTTATTAGAACCAACGGAAGATTATAACTTAGGATTGAAAAACTCTATCCTCAGAATTGATGGTTCGGGTAAAGATTATCTTAATATGCTTGGAGGAGGCAGTCTTAATCCATCAACTCACGAGACAGTTGATAAACGATGGCATTACATTTATCAAGACGGAAAAGCAGTATTTAAAGTAGCAGTTAAAGGTATGGCAGATGTATCAGTTGAAGTAATGGAAATGAGTGGACTTAAATCAGAAGATGTTGCTTATCTTGTTCCTCATCAAGCCAATATGAGAATAATAGACGCAACCGCAGAAAGAATGGGTGTGTCTAAAGATAAAGTTATGATTAATATTGATAAATATGGTAATACAACTGCAGCTACAATCCCATCCTGTATAACAGAATATTACCGTGCTGGAAAATTAAAGAAAGGTGATAATCTAATTCTTGCAGCTTTTGGTGCGGGCTATACTTGGGGAGCTTCTCATTTAGTCTGGGCAATAGATTAGGAATTTATATGTCAAAAAAAGCTTTCATATTTCCCGGTCAAGGTTCTCAATATGTTGGAATGGCGAAAGATTTATTTGATAATTCGGTGGAAGCGAAGGAAATGATAAAAACTGCTGATGAAGCAGTCGGAGCAAATCTTTCTTACATAATGTTTAACGGGCCTGAGGAAGAATTAAAACAAACTGAGTTTACTCAGCCAGCAATTTTTTTACACAGTGTAGTGCTTGCAAGTTTAATTAGAACTTTAAGGCCTGATGCAGTTGCAGGACACTCTCTCGGCGAGTATTCAGCGTTAGTTTCTGCTGGAGCAATACAATTTTATGAAGCAATTAAATTAGTTCGTCAAAGAGGGCTGGCAATGCAATATGCTGGTTCAGTTATGAAAGGCACTATGGCTGCGATTGTCGGGCTAAATCCCGATGTTGTAAATTCCATTTGTGAAGAAACCTCATCCTTTGGAATAGTTCAATGTGCTAATTTTAATTCACCCGGTCAGATTGTTATCTCAGGTTCTATCGAGGGCGTTCATAAAGCTATGGAATTATGTAAATCAAAAGGAGCTAAACTTGTAAAAGAATTAGTAGTAAGTGGTGCTTTTCATTCTCCTCTGATGGAACCAGCAATTGAACGACTGTCCAATGCACTCGATCAAACAAATTTTTATGATGCGAGAATTCCCGTTTATACGAATGTAACAGCCAAACCAGTATCAGATAAAAATGAAATTAAAAAGTTATTACTTGAACAGTTAAATGCTCCTGTGAGATGGGAAGAAATAATTTTAAATATGATTAATGACGGCATAGAAGAATTTTATGAAATTGGTCCAGGAAAAGTGCTTCAAGGATTAGTAAAGCGTATTAATCCCAACGTGAAATGTTACGGAATTGATACTTATTCTGATGTTAATAATTACATTTAATCAGTATGAACTTGAAACCGATAAACGGAATAAAAATAGATCCTAAAATTTTCACCTTTAAGTTTGGATGTGATTGTAAAGGAGAATGTTGTTATTATGGAGTTTATACTGACTTAAAAGAATATCAAAAGATAATGTCTTTGAAGAATGAAATTATTCCGATTTGCGATTACACTCAATCAAAAAATCCGGAAGAATGGTTTGAAGAGCCTGAAGCCGATAAAGACTTTGAATCTGGTATTGCAGTAGGTACAGAGATTATTAACGGCAAATGTGCTTTCTTAGATAAAGATGGATTATGTGTATTACAGAGACTTGCTAATCAACATAATGTTCATAAATGGAAATATAAACCCGTTTATTGTGTTTTGTTCCCTTTGACAATATATGAAAATACATTAACGATTGACGATGAACATATTGACAGACTTGAAACTTGTAACTTCAAAGCAAATGTTCATACAACTATTTTCGAACATTGTCAGGAGGAATTAAAATATTTTTTTGGTGAAGAAGGATTTGAAGAATTATTAAAAATGAAAGAAGAAATTTTAAGCAAAAATGGAGTGTTAAATGAGGGAAATTAAAAATAAGCGTGCAATTGTTACTGGTGGAACAAGAGGAATTGGAAGAGCAATTGTTAAAGAATTAGCTGCACGAAGCTGTTGTGGAGTTCTCTTTTCAGATGTTGCTTTTGTATATAACAGCTGTGATGAATGTGCTGAAGAAATAATGTCAGAAATTCCGGACCCAACTAAAATATTTGCATTCAAAGCCGATGCTTCATCTTTTGAAGAAGCTCAAGCTACAGTGAATGCCGCAATAGAAAAATTAGGTGGAGTGGACATTCTGGTAAATAATGCTGGAATTACACGGGATAATCTTCTTTTACGAATGACTGAAAAAGAATTTGATGATGTCATCAATGCAAATTTAAAGTCAGTTTTTAATTACACTAAGGCAGTTTTAAGACCAATGATTAACCAACGTTATGGAAGGATAATAAACATTGCTTCTGTAGTTGGGTTGATTGGAAATCCCGGACAGGCTAATTATGTAGCTTCGAAAGCAGGTGTAATCGGTTTTACGAAATCTGTGGCTCGTGAAGTTGCATCAAGAGGAATTACAGTCAATGCAATTGCTCCCGGATTCATTGAAACAGATATGACAAAAAAATTAAACGAAGAACAGAGAAAAAAATTACTTCAGAATGTTCCAATGCAAAGAATGGGTGTTCCGGAAGATGTTGCTAAAGTCGTTGCATTTTTATGTAGCGGTGATGCTGATTATATTACCGGGCAAGTCATTGCGGTTGATGGTGGACTTACGATGTAATTTTTCTATTCAAATACATTTTTATTAAATTTACAATTGATAATTAACAAAAAAACAATTAAATAAACATTATAACTAATAGGAGAAAAAAATGGATATAGAAGCAAAGGTAAAAGAAATTATTATCGACAAATTAGGTGTTGAAGAATCTCAGATTACTCCCGAAGCATCTTTTACAAATGATTTAGGTGCTGATTCATTAGATATAGTTGAATTAGTAATGGGTTTTGAAAGTGCTTTCAACATTCAAATTCCAGACGAAGATGCTGAAAAAATCGGAACAGTTGGCGACGCTATAAATTATCTTAAAAATAAATTATCATAGTGTTCTAAAGAGACTATCTCAAATCGTATATCATATTCACTTAAAAATTTTGGAGATAGTCTCTTCATACATTCCTATTTAGCTATTGATTCATGCATAAGCGAAGAGTTGTAGTTACAGGATTAGGTGCTGTTACTCCAATTGGGATAGGAGTAAAAAATTACTGGAATGCACTTATATCCGGTGAGAATGGTGTTGAATTAATTACAAAGTTCGATACTACCAATTTCGAAACAAAATTTGCCGCAGAAATAAAAAATTTCAATCCTTTAGACTATTTCGAAAAAAAAAGCATTAAACGAACTGATCCATTCACACAATACGCACTTGTTTCGGCTCAAGAAGCTATCGAATCTGCTCAACTTAATTTAGATAAAATAAACAAAGAAAGATTCGGTGTAATCTTCGGTAGTGGCATTGGTGGAATGGAAGCATTACAAAATGAGCATTTTAAGTATTTTCAAGCAAAAAATCCTGGTACAATTAGTCCTTTTTTCATACCAATGATGATTGCAGATTTAGCAGCTGGTCAAATTTCAATTAAATACGGTTTGAAGGGACCTAATTATGCAACTACGTCTGCTTGTGCTACTGCTTCTCACGCAATAGCTGATGCTTTCATGATTATTCAACGAGGTTTAGCTGATATAATGCTCTGTGGTGGAAGCGAAGCTGCAATTGCTGAAATGTCTATTGGCGGTTTTAATGCTATGAAAGCACTTTCAACCTGGAATGACCGTTATAAAGAAGCCTCGAGACCATTCGATAAAGATAGAAATGGTTTCGTTATGGGAGAAGGTTCAGGTACATTGATTATTGAAGAGCTGAATCACGCATTAGACAGAGGAGCAAACATTATCGCTGAAATAGCCGGTATTGGATTAACAGCTGATGCGTATCATATCACCGCACCTGCTCCTGGTGGTGAAGGTGCTGTCAGGTCTATGAAAATGGCTATTGAAGATGCGGGTTTGTCAATTTACGATATTGACCACATAAATGCTCACGGTACTTCTACTCCTTATAATGATGTAAATGAAACGATGGCAATCAAAACTTTATTTGCTGATCATGCATATAAAATTGTTGTCAATTCAACAAAATCAATGACTGGTCATTTGCTTGGTGCTGCTGGCGGAATAGAAGCAATTGCAACTGTTCTTGCGATTCAAAACGATTTAGTACCACCTACAATAAATCTTACTAATCCCGATCCCGAATGCGACTTGAATTATTCTGCATTGAAAGCAACACCGATTAAGGTTAGGGCGGCAATAAGTAATACATTTGGTTTTGGTGGTCACAATGCATCTTTACTCTTTAAAAAATTTGAGGCGTAAATTTGTTCAATTTAATCTCCCGCTTAAAATCACTTATCAATAAGCGGAAGAAATTAAAAGCTTCATTTTCTTCAGATAAATTTTTAACAAATGAACAACTCACAGAGCTTGAAAAAAGAATCGGTTTTCCCTTTATAGACAAATCATATTACATTCAAGCTTTAATTCACAGATCTTTCCTCGATAAAATTGAAGAAGACGATAGTTCAAACGAGAGGTTAGAATTTTTAGGTGATGCTGTGCTGAATCTCGTGGTTGCTAATTATCTATTTGATCATTTCCCTGATGAAGATGAGGGCTTTTTAACTAAGGTTCGTGCTAAGTTGGTTAATCGCTATACTTTATCAGAATGTGCAGAGAAGTTAAATCTGAATGAATTTTTGTTATTGAATAAAAATATATCCGACAAATCAAATAGAGGAATTAAAACTATTCAATCGGATGCTTTTGAAGCGATTATCGGAGCATTATATCTTGATTTAGGATTGGAAACTTGCAAAAAATTTATCGAGAAAATTCTTATTAAACCATTTATTGATTCGGGGAATCATCTTATTGACCAAAATTACAAAAGCCAGCTTTTAGAATATACTCAATCGGAGAAGATGGAATTGCCAGTTTATACACTCCTGAACGAAGAAGGTCCACAGCATGACAGAACGTTTACAATTCAGGTTAAAATTGGCGAAAATTTAACTGGAATTGGAGTAGGAAAAAACAAAAAATCTGCAGAGCAAGAAGCCGCAAAAAATCTCATTCGACTTCTTTCCAAATAAATAATCTCTTCTTTTTTGATAAATAATTCAGAGACTTCTAAATAAGTTTTTAACTTGAATTGTTCTCTTTAATTTTGTGTTTGAAATATAAAGTTTAATTAATACTGGAATTTTAATGAATTATTTATCACATCCCGACAAATTCGAAAACAGACATATTGGTCCTTCAAAAACAGAGCTTGAAGAAATGGCAAAATTTTGTGGATTCAGTTCAGTTGATGATTTAATAGATAACACAATCCCCAAAAACATCAGAAGTACAAAACCTTTAGATATTGGTGAACCTCTTTCTGAGCAAGAATATCTTAATGATTTAAAGAAAATTGCCAAGAGAAATAAAATTTTCAAATCCTATATTGGAATGGGTTATTATCCGACGATAACTCCTTCTGTAATTAAACGAAATATTCTTGAAAATCCGGGTTGGTACACCCAGTATACTCCTTATCAAGCTGAAATTTCTCAAGGACGTTTGGAAGCACTTCTTAATTTCCAAACAATGGTATCAGATTTAACTGGATTACCAATTGCGAATGCATCTTTATTGGATGAAGGTACTGCTGCTGCAGAAGCAATGATAATGTTTCATAATCTTAGAAAAAAAGATAAAGCTAATTCTCATAAAATATTTGTATCTGAAGATATCTTTCCACAGACAATTGATGTGTTAAAAACAAGAGCTACTCATTTAGGAATAGAGATTGTTATTGGTGATCATAATTCTGTAGAATTTAATAATGATTACTTTGCCTTAATTGTTCAGTATCCATCAAACATTGGAGAAATAAACAATTATGAAAGTCTTTTTTTAAAGGCTAACGAAAATTCTTTGTTCAAAATTGTTATTGCAGATATTTTAAGTTTAACTCTTCTTACACCTCCCGGAGAGTTCGGTGCAGACTGTGTTGTTGGTTCAACACAAAGATTCGGAATTCCAATGGGATACGGAGGACCACATGCAGCATATTTCGCAACAAAAGAGGAATTTAAAAGAAATATTCCGGGGAGAATCATTGGAGTTTCAATTGATGCTCAAGGTAATAAAGCTTTAAGAATGGCTCTTCAGACAAGAGAGCAACATATAAAAAGAGAAAAGGCAACAAGTAATATTTGCACAGCTCAAGTTCTCTTAGCGGTGATGGCAGGAATGTACGCCGTTTATCACGGTCCAGAAAATCTTAGAAAAATTGCTGCTCGAATTAATCATTTAACTAAATACCTTTCTCTTTCATTGAAGAGTCTTGGTTATTTACAATTAAATAATTTTTATTTTGATACAATTACAATTAATCTTGATAAGTCTTTACAAAAATCAATTCAAAATAAAGCAATTGAAAAAGAGATTAACTTCAGATATTTTGAAAATGGTAACATTGGAATATCACTTTCAGAAACAACTACACTAAATGATGTAAAAGAAATCATTGATATCTTTAAATCTTCTGTTAATTTAGAATTTTCCAATAAGATTGACACAGAAGAAGCGATTGTCTTTTCATCAATTCCGGAAGAACTTATCAGAAAAAGTGAATATTTAACTCATCCGATATTTAATTCTTATCATTCAGAAACAGAAATGATGAGATATATCAAAAAACTTGAGAATAAAGATCTATCACTCGTTCATTCAATGATTCCATTAGGCTCTTGTACGATGAAGCTTAATGCTGCCACTGAAATGCAGGGAGTAACTTTTCCGGAATTTTCGGATTTACATCCATTTGCTCCTATCGAACAGACTCAAGGATATCAACAGATTTTTAACGAGCTGGAAAAATTTTTGGAAAATATAACCGGTTTTCCTGCGGTTTCTTTGCAACCGAATTCCGGTGCTCAAGGGGAGTATGCGGGATTGGCAGTTATAAAAGCATATTTGAATGATATTGGGCAAAAACAAAGAAATGTCGTTTTAATTCCTTGCTCTGCTCATGGCACTAATCCAGCAAGTGCAGTAATGGCCGGAATGAAAGTGGTAATAGTAAATTGTGATTCAAATGGTAATATTGATTTCGATGACTTTAAACTTAAAAGCGAGCAATATAAAGATACTTTAGCAGCTCTTATGGTTACATATCCATCGACTCATGGTGTGTTTGAAGAAAATATTCAGGAAATATGTAAGATAGTTCACGATTGTGGCGGACAGGTTTATATGGATGGAGCAAATCTTAATGCTCAGGTTGGCTTAACATCTCCTGCACTTATCGGAGCTGATGTTTGTCACATAAATTTGCACAAAACATTTTGTATCCCTCACGGTGGTGGAGGACCAGGAATGGGACCTATTGCAGTTGCAGAGCATCTTAAAAAATTTCTCCCCGGGCATTCTGTAATAAATATCAATAAAGATAAGTCAATCTCAGCAGTCTCATCGGCTCCTTGGGGAAGTGCTTTAATCCTTTTAATCTCCCATAGTTATATTAAAATGATGGGAAGTGAGAGTTTAACAAACGCTACTAAAGCCGCAATTGTCAACGCAAATTATATTAAGAATAGATTGAAAGATTATTATAAACCTCTTTATGTAGGGCTTAATGAAATGGTCGCCCACGAATTAATTTTTGATATGAGAGTTTTCAAACATTCTTCAAATGTGGAAGTAGAAGACATTGCCAAAAGATTGATGGATTACGGTTATCACGCACCAACAGTTTCCTTCCCTGTACCAGGTACTTTGATGGTTGAACCAACAGAAAGTGAATCCAAAGCTGAGCTGGATAAGTTTTGTGAAGTTATGATTTCAATAAGAAAAGAGATTGATGAGATAGAAAAAGGATTGTTTAGTAAATCGGATAATGTTCTTAAAAATGCTCCTCATACTCTAAAGACCTTAATATCTGATAATTGGAATTATCCTTATAGCAGAGAAAAAGCAGCTTATCCTCTTGAATTTTGCTATGAAAATAAATTCTGGCCTTCGGTGAGTAGAGTAGATAATGCTTATGGCGATAGAAATCTTGTTTGTAGCTGTTTGCCAATTGAAAGTTATGCATAAAAATTTAAAGGTGGTTTTATTTTAAGGGAATTCGTTTTAGCACTTTTAGTGAGTACATTTTCGTGCTTTTCTTATTCACAAAACTCAAGTCTCACTTTAGATAAAAATGACACTTTTGTTGTTGATTCTATTCTTCTCTCAGGTAATAAAATTACAAAAGATTTTGTCATACTAAATGAATTAACTTTTAGCTTGGGCGATACTATTACAAATGAAGAGTTGTTATTTAATAGAGAAAGAATTTTTAGTCTCGGATTATTCAATAAAGTTTTAGTAGAGAACCTCAGAGAAGAGCCTATTAATATTATTAAAATTGAAGTTGAAGAAAGCTGGTACATTTTTCCTCTACCATTTGTTGAAATAAAAGAAAGAGATTATAAAAAATTATCATATGGAGCTTATTTAATTTACAAGAATTTTCGTGGAAGGAATGAAACCATTTATGGGACATTATCATTTGGTTATAACCCTTCTTTCGGAATCACTTACATCAATCCTAATCTCTCCTATGGAAGTGGCTACTTCTTAAGGTTCTCATCCTCTTTTTCAAAAAATAAAAATCTAAGTCCAATAGCTGAGTTAGAATATGGAAGTGAATTTAACTATAATCAGTTTTTTACTTCTTTGCTTATTGGTAAAAGATTGGATACTTTTAATAAATTATTTCTCAATATTTCATTTAGATATTTGGAGATTGAGAAGTTTATTCCTGATTATATTTTAGGAAGTGAAAGAGTTGATCGAATTCCTGAATTAGGTTTTGGATATGAGTTTGATAATAGAGATTTGTTGCAATTTCCAACAGAGGGAAACTATTTTTATTTCGGTTCAACTCTTAAGGGCTTAGGATTAAATAATGTAAATTATCAGTCAATGAAAATTGATTTTAGAAATTACAATAATTTATTTAATAATCTTTTCGTAAAATTTCGAGCAGCTTCAAGATTAACTTTTGGAAGCAGAGTTCCACTTTACGATTATTCTCTGATTGGAACTGAAGAAAAAATTAGAGGAAATTTCTTTAAAAGAATTGAAGACAGGAACTCGTTGATTCTTAGCACTGAATTATATTATCCTCTAATTAAAGAGAGGCAATTGGACCTCACATTTATACCTCTAATTCCAGAGCAGTTACTCTCATACAGGGTTGCAGTTTATTTACAAACATTCGCCGATTATGGAACTACTTTTAAACATTTTTCCAAAAAAAATAGCTCTTTAACGGGTTATGGTTTAGGGTTAAGTTTTCTTTTATTGCCATATAATGTCATTCGTTTTGAAGTAGGTTTTAATGAAAAATCTCAAAAAGAATTTATAATTGATATTGGAACATCTTTCTAACATAGAAGTATTTTATTCAACAGAAATTGTTGGTAATGAAATCAAATTAGAAGGTGATGAGTTCAACCATTGTTTCAATGTTTTTAGGAAAAGAATAAATGATCATTTGTTTGTAACTGATGGAAAAGGGAATTTGTATAAAACCCTGATAGCACAGATTAAAAACAACTTTTTAACTTCTGAAATTATAGAAAAGTTTTTCATCCCAAATACTTCTGAAAATCTCGTTATTTGTATCCCATTATTAAAAAGTAAAGATCGATTCAGATTTTTAATTGAAAAATGTGTTGAATTAGGAATTACAAGATTTTATTTTTTTAAATCAGAACGGACAATTCCAACTAAATTTGATGGAGAAAAAGTTAAAAAGATAATGATAGAATCCTTAAAGCAATCAATCAGAACTTATCTCCCTAAATTTGAATTTATGGATTCTTTTAACAAATTAATAAAAAAAGTAAGTTCTGAAGGGCAGATTTTTTTATTTGATTTAGAGTCTGATGAAAAGTTTAACAAAGAATTAATAATTCCCGTTAAAAACAATTTTTTTATTTTTGGACCCGAAGGCGGATTATCAAAAGAGGAATTAAAATCTGTAAATAAAGATAAAATTTTCAATTTATCTAAAGCCAGACTCCGAACCGAGACTGCTATTATAAAATTAGTGTCAATAATCACCTGATTAACATAAAATTAAAAAAAATTTGGATTTTATAATTCTTAAGCATATTTTTCTAATGACAAAATTCGAATCCAATAATAAATATCAGAGGTATATATGAAAAAAGTCTATTCTCTTGTTGTTTTGGGAGTTTTTATTCTCTCAGTAAGTTTATTCGCTCAAACTACCAAATATGGCGCACTCACAAAGGATGCTTGGGTATTTGGGTTTGGTGCAACTTATCCGCATCTCATAGCTACACATCCTTCGGTTGTTCCTGAAAATTTTGCATATGGAGGATTTCTATCAATACAGAAAAACTTTAGTGAACATGTAGGAATGAGATTTAAAGGTGGTTATTATTACTTTAGAGGTCAGAATTATCCAAAATCAATTGGGTTAGCAAAAAACACTACTATTGCCGGTGACTTTGATTTAATGTATTATTTTGTTCCATGCGAGCCAATTTCTCCTTTCTTTACAGCTGGTTTTGGATTAGGCTACTTCAAAGTTGAAAATGCAGCTGACGCTGGAATTAATAATGAGAACTTTCTTGATTATATGTTTAATTTAGGTTTTGGAGCTGAGTGGAGAATTGGAGAAGAATGGAAACTAAAAACGGAAATTACCTATTCGACTTATGACAACAGTAAGATTGACGGTAAATATAATTATGGAAATGGTTTACTCGGTGGATATTTTGATACTTGGATGAGATTTGATTTAGGTCTTCTTTATTACTTTGATAAAGGCGAACCTTCAAATTACTGCCAATTGTACGAAGGCTTAAATGCTAATATTGATTACGATAGAATTGAAGAAATCGTAAGAAGATATAGAACCGAACCAACTGTAGTTGATTACGGAAGAATTGAAGAGTTGATTAAAAAACATAGTGGAAAAGCTCCTGTTGCTGACAAATGGGTTCTTATTGGTGTAAACTTTGACTTTAATAAAGCAACATTAAGACCAGAAGCTTATCCAATTCTTAATAACGCAGCAGAAATTCTATTGAAAAATCCTGATGTTAGAGTTGAAATTCAAGGTCATACAGATCAGATTGGTTCAGATAAATATAATGACCAATTATCACTTAAACGTGCTGAAGCTGTTAAGAAATTCTTAGTTGCTAAAGGTGTTGATGCTTCAAGATTAACAACTGTCGGTATGGGCAAGAGAAATCTTCTGTTCAAAGAAATGGATGAACAATCAAGATTCTACAATAGAAGAATTGAATTTCACGTTAAATAATTTTTAATCAAAAAAGGGAACTGAAAAAGTTCCCTTTTTTAATAACCTTTAATTCCATTCGGTGAGATGGAGAAGGATTAGATGACAGCTATTAATTTAATCACAAAATTGGGAACCTCAAAAAGGAATAAATTTATTTCTTTTTGAGGTTATTTTTTTTATGAAAATAAAATCAAAAATAGCTGATAAGGAAGGCTTAGACAGAATTCTCACAAGAATTGCTCACGAAATCCTGGAGAAAAACAAAGGTTCTAATAACTTAGTTTTAATTGGAATGAGAACAAGGGGTGAGTATTTAGCCAAAAGACTTAGAAATAAATTAATTGCAATTGAGGGAATTGACCTCCCGCTTGGTGTTCTTGATGTTACTCTTTATCGGGATGATTTCAGAAAAAGAATAAAACAACCACAAGTTTCAGTATCTGATATAACTTTTGATGTCAACGAAAAAGATGTAATTCTTGTTGATGATGTACTCTATACCGGTCGCACAGTTAGATCAGCATTAAATGCAATTATGGATTTAGGACGACCAAGCTCTATTCAACTTTGTATTTTAGTTGATAGAGGACATAGAGAGTTACCAATTCGTGCAGATTATGTTGGGAAGAATATCCCCACTTCACTGAATGAAGAAATTAAGTTAAAAGTTGAAGAGTTTGATGGAGAGGACGCTATTTACTTAATTGAAAGTGAAAATAAATGATGGAGTTTTATGCCTTTATCTAGCAGACATTTACTCGGAATGCAAAATGTTCCGAAAGAAGATATACAACTTATCTTAGATACAGCAAATACCTTTAAAGAAATTCTAGATAGACCTATAAAAAGAGTTCCTACTCTTCAAGGGAAAACAGTAGTCAATCTCTTTTATGAAAATTCAACGCGAACTAGAATCTCCTTCGAATTAGCTGAAAAAAGACTCTCAGCCGATGCAGTTAATTTTTCCGTTTCGACAAGTAGTGTTAGTAAAGGAGAATCTTTGAAAGATACAGTTAAGAATATTGAAGCAATGAAAGTAGATATGATTGTTATCCGACATTCCGTCGCTGGAACTCCTCTGATGTTAACTCAACTATGTGATTCAAATGTAATTAACGCTGGTGATGGTGTTCACGAACATCCAACACAAGCACTTTTAGATTTATACACAATTCGTGAGAAGGTAGGCAAATTAGAAAATCTAAAGGTTTGTATCGTTGGAGATATTGCTCATAGCAGAGTTGCATTATCCAATATTTTTGCATTAAAGACAATGGGTGCAAAAGTTTCTGTCTGCGGTCCATCGACAATGATTCCGAAACAACTTGAAGATTTAGGTGTAAACATTATTTATAGTATTGATGAAGCTATTCAGGAAAATGATGTGCTGAATGTTTTAAGAATTCAATTAGAAAGAAAGGCAAGAGAATATTTCCCTTCATTAAGAGAATATGTAAAATATTTTGGAATTACTTCAGAAAGATTAGAAAAAAATAAAAAAGACATTCTTATTCTTCATCCAGGGCCAATTAATAGAGGAGTTGAATTATCCTCTGATGTGGCAGATGGACCATATCAGGTTATTTTACAACAAGTAACGAATGGAGTTGCGATAAGAATGGCAGTTCTATATTTATTAGGAACATTAAACTAGAAATAATTATGAAAATTTTATTAAAGAACTTTACTGCACAGAATCCACAACAAAATCTTTTTGAAAAAAATATAGATTTACTTTTAGTTAATGATAAGATAGCTGAATTCGGTCGGAATTTGAGCTATGATGATAAAATGACTAAGGTTATTGATTTATCTGGGAAATTAGTTGTTCCGGGGTTTATTGATATGCACGTGCATTTACGTGAACCCGGGAGAGAAGACGAAGAGACTATCGAATCAGGTTGTAACGCTGCAGCATTTGGAGGATTCACAGCAGTAGCTTGTATGCCTAATACTGAGCCAGCAATTGACTCTGCAGAAGTTGTTGAATTCATAAAAAATAAATCAAGAAATAATATAGTTGATGTTTATCCGATTGCTGCTGCGACAATTGGTAGAAAAGGAGAATATTTATCTCCAATGCTTGAATTAAAAGAATCAGGAGCAGTCGCTTTTTCTGATGATGGAGTTGCAATTAAAACAGCTTCTATATTAAAGCGAGCATTAGAATATTCAAAAATGATTAATTTACCAATCATTGAGCATTGTGAAGATGAATCTCTTTCTTTCGGCTCAATGAATGAGGGAATTAATTCTACGTTATTTGGTTTACATCCTTTACCCTCGGTTTCGGAGGATTTAATAGTTATGAGAGATATTTTAATGGCACAATATACTGGTGGGAAAGTCCATATCGCTCATATCAGTTCTGCTAATGCTGTTAAAATGGTGAGGGAAGCAAAAAGTAAAAATATCAACGTTACTGCTGAAGTTACACCTCATCATTTCACATTGACAGATGATTCTCTGAAAACTTATGATACAAATTTGAAAATGAATCCACCTTTAAGAACTGAAAAAGATATCAAGGAAATTTTGGAAGGATTGAAAGACGGAACAATTGATTGTATTGCTTCCGATCATGCACCACATTCTCCTGAAGAAAAGGAAATGGAATTTGACTATGCTCCAAATGGAATAGTTGGATTGGAGACTTCTATCGGACTTGCACTAACTGAACTTGTTCACAAAAAAGTTTTAAGTGTTGATGAAATTATTTTCAAATACTCTATTAATCCACGAAAAATTTTAAATTTGAATGTTCCCTCATTTAAAGTAGGAGAAAAAGCAGAATTTACTATCTTAGATTTAGATGAGATTTGGACAGTTAATAAAAATAAATTTGTTTCTAAGTCAAAAAACACACCTTTTGACAAAAGACTATTAACGGGCAGAGCTGTAGGTATCATCAATAATGGTAAAATTTTAATGAATGGTGAATTCATATCCTAATTTGATTCAAAGTTGTTTAGTTTGATAAACACATCTAAAAGACAAATTACTTTTTCATAATTAAAATCTAATAACTTATTGGCATTCTGTTTGTCCCACTCTATGCAAAAACGAGGTGTGCTATGAAAAACAGAATATTCATCTATCTTTTAATAATATCAGCATTATTTTATTCCTGTGACATAAACTTACCATATGAGGATTTTACTCCTCCATCTCCTCCGAAAAATATAACCGTCCTAAATGGTGACCAAAAAGTTGTTCTAAATTGGAAAAAGAATCCGGAAAGTGATGTTGCTGGTTATAATATTTATTACAGTTATTCATACAACGGAAAATACACACTGATTGGTTCATCAGGCACAAATAATTTTGTTGATTATGGAATAAGGAATGGAGTAAAGTATTATTATGCTGTTACAGCTTACGACTACAATGGAAATGAAAGTGAACTTAGTTATGATGTAATTTATGCTGTTCCCCGACCTGAAGGATTCAATCAAAGTATTTTTGATTATAGAAGATTTCCGAATAATTCTGGCTATTCGTTTTCAAAATATTCAGTTGTGCCTTATAACAGTCAGGACGCAGATTTCTTTTTTGAAAACTATCAGGGAACTTATTATCTGGTAGTTTATGACGATACTGATATTAAAGACATGGGACCAACTCGAGATATTTACGACATTCAATTTGCTCCTTCTTACGGATGGTCAAGCTCAAAGGATGAGATCGCTAAAGCTGGAAAAACTTATGTGTTTTGGACGTGGAATAATCGTTTTGCAAAAATCAGAATTAAAAATATTACTCCTGATAGAATTGTTTTTGATTGGGCTTATCAGACTGTTGAAGGTGAACCAATGTTAAAACCTAATAAAGAAAGAAAAAAGCTATCTTCAAATAGAAATTTGGTAGCGACGAAAGAATTGAATTAAGAATTTATTTCATAAGTGCTTATATTATCGGTACAGTAATTATAGTTGTTAAATGATTAGATTGAATTTGTATATAATTTTATTGTTAGCTTATTCTATAGTTACTTTTGCTCAAAATGAAAAATTTATTCAGAATTTTAAAACTGGTTCGAAGACAGATTCTAATTTCATTGTCATTTCAGAAATTGAGCAATCAATTAAAAA
>CAKZLD010000120.1 GCA_937125135.1 uncultured Ignavibacterium sp. | reverse complement strand
AGTTTTGATGGAAGCCAGATGCCGTCAGGGACATACATATACAAAATGACAGCGAATAATGGTAGTTTCAATCAAACCAAAAAGATGACTTTAATTAAATAAATTTATATTAAAATTAGAATCATTTAGGGCGAGATAATTTCTCGCCCGATTTATTTTAAACAAAATATCAAAGGTTCTTAAAAATGAAAAACAAAATCAACTATTTGTTCTTTGGTCTTTTCATCATCATTTCACTTAATTTATTTGCTCAGGTAAGTGAAGGTGGAATTCCACGCGGATTCAGTATTCCGGCTGAAAATATTCCTGTTATAACAATGCCAGAAATTGATGTAAAAGCATTGTTAGAACAAGATGCAATTGAGCAAGAGCAGGGTTTCCCATTCAGGTTTGGTTTCCCCCACGAAGTATCAATAGATTTTATGAAAGAAGCCAAAATTGATATTCTATCCAATCAAATGTTGTTGTATAGATTGAAGATTTTAGCTCCTGGGGCGACTACAATCAATCTGATCTATTCTAAATTTTTCATACCAGAAGGATCTAAATTTTTCATATATTCAGAAAATAAGAAGGAGATACTCGGAGCATTTACATACAGAAATAATAAAGAAGACAGTTTATTTGCAACAGGATTGGTGAGAGGCGAAAGTATAATTATTGAATTTTTAGTTCCGGCTCATTTATCTAACAAAAGTAAAATTGTTATTTCAAATGTGGTTCAAGGATATAAAAATATATTCAAAGAATTTAATGGTTGGGAAGATTTTGGTTCATCAGGTTCTTGTAATATAAATGTTAAATGTCCCGTTGGAGAACCTTGGTCAAACGAAATTCGGTCTGTCGCAATGATTTTAACAGCAAGTGGTTCGAGATTATGCAGTGGTGTAATGGTAAATAACGCTAGACAAGATTTAACACCGTATTTCCTTACTGCGAATCATTGTATGTCTGGTTCACCAAGTACTTGGATAATTATGTTTAACTATCAAAGTCCAACTTGCCAGAACATAAATGGACCTTTGAATTATACTGTTAGTGGAACACAAACGAGAGCTACAAATTCTGCTTCAGATTTTGCATTACTTAGATTGAATGAAGCTCCGCCTGATTCCTATCAAGTACATTTTGCAGGTTGGAGCAGAATTAATCAACCTGCAACTTCAGGAGCAGGAATTCATCACCCAAGTGGTGATATTAAGAAAATTTCATTCAGCTCACAGCCATTTGAGCACGATACCTGGAGTGGTACACCAGCAAATTCACATTGGAGAGTCAGATGGCATCCTTCGGGTTCGAGTGGAGTAACAGAGCCGGGTTCTTCAGGTTCGCCTATTTTCGATCAGAATCATAGAATAGTTGGTCAATTACACGGCGGTCCTTCGTCTTGCACTGCTTCTGATAAATCAGACCTCTATGGTAAATTCTCTATGTCGTGGGATTATGGTACTACTCCTTCAACGAGATTAAAGGATTGGTTAGATCCCGACAACACGGGAATCTTAACTCTGGATGGTTGGGATCCAACAATGGTTCCACCTGATACAGTACCGCCTACTCGAATTACAAATCTTACTGTAGTTGAGCCAACTTCAAATTCTTTAAGATTGAATTGGACTGCTCCCTTTGATACTACTCAAGGAGGTGTTAGGAGATATATTATCAAATATTCTAATTCGCCTATCACTGATACAGTTGCTTTTAATAATGCTACGAATTTGCCGAATTCTCTCGTTCCGAAAGCACCTGGTGAACCAGAAACATTTTTAGTAACGGGATTGAATTTTAGTACAACTTATTATTTCGCAATTCGCTCTTCTGATAGATGGAATAATCTATCACTTATTTCCAACAGTGCAAATGGTACGACATTGGCAGCACCGTCAATCGGAGTAAATCCGTTATCAATGACGAAGATATTA
>CAKZLD010000119.1 GCA_937125135.1 uncultured Ignavibacterium sp. | reverse complement strand
CATTAAGCTGAGACTTAAATGGACAGACGTGACTTCATTAAAAAGAGCATACAGGCAGGAATAATTTTAGGAACTGCCTCAACCTTCGGAAAACATCTCAATTTTTTTTCTTCAATAGTTTCCAATTCTAAGACTAATTATGATCTTGTAGCAATTAAAGGTGGTGAGCCAGACCTGATGTTCGATAAAGCAATCGAATCTCTTGGAGGGATGAAATCATTTATTAAAAAAGGACAGAAGGTAGTTGTTAAACCAAATATCGGTTGGGATGTAATTCCGGAAAGAGCTGCGAACACAAATCCTGTTTTAGTGAAAAGAATTGTTCAACATTGTTTCGAAGCAGGAGCGAAAGAAGTTTATGTTTTTGATAACACTTGTGACGATTGGAAAAGATCTTATGCAAACAGTGGAATTGAAAAAGCTGTAAAAGATGCCGGTGGTAAAATTGTTTCAGGAGATAGTGAAAGATATTATCAAAAGGTAGATGTAAAAAAAGGTAAGAGATTAACAAGCACAAAAGTTCACGAACTAATTCTTGAGTCAGATGTTTTTATAAATGTGCCGATTCTTAAACATCATTCCTCAACAGACCTTACAATAGCTATGAAAAATCTTATGGGCAATGTGTGGGACAGAGGTTACTGGCATAGAAATAATCTTCATCAATGTATTGCTGATTTTACAACTTTCAGAAAACCTGATTTGAATATTGTTGATGCATATTATGTTCTTAAAAGAAATGGACCGCGTGGTGTTTCAAAAGCTGATGTGGTTATGATGAAGTCACAAATTATTTCAACAGATATTGTTGCAGCAGATTCAGCAGCGGCAAAGTTATTTGGCATGCATCCCGAAGATATTTCATACATAAAGATTGCTGCAGAAATGAAACTGGGTGAGATGGATTTATCCAAACTGAATATTAACAGAATCATATTGTAATTTATGAATCTGGCAAAACTGAAGAAAATCAGAGTTTACGTAGCTCTTATTTTCTTCGTCATTACACTTTTATTATTTCTTGACATAAAACATATTATTCCTGAACTATTTACTCCTTACCTGCTCTACTTTCAGTTCATTCCATCTGCAGTAAAGTTTTTCAATCAATATTCTTTGCTTGCTACAGGATTTCTTATTGTTCTAATAATTACATTTTTGTTTGGAAGAATTTATTGTTCAAGTGTTTGTCCTCTCGGTACTCTCCAGGATATTATTTCCAGATTATCAATGAGAATTAATAGAAATAAATACTTTCAAATGATTAGAAACTTCCGGATGCTTAGATACAGCATTTTGACACTGACTATATTATCACTTTTCAGTGGAAGTATGATATTATTAAATCTTCTTGATCCATTCAGTCTTGCTGGTAAAATATTTTCAAACTTATTCAGAATTCCATTAATTGAAGTAAATAACTTAGTTGCTTTTACTCTTGAGGAATTTGACATTTATGTCATTTACCCAATTGAACTGAAAGCAGTAAGCTGGTTTGCGATTATATTTTCTTCAACTGTGTTATTGATAATTGGAATTATGTCTTTTACTAAAGGCAGATTATTCTGCAATACAATTTGTCCTTTGGGAACATTTCTGGGATTAGCATCAAAACTTTCTTTATATAAAATAACAATTGAAGAGACTGACTGCTCAGGTTGCGGTGCTTGCGAAACAGTTTGTAAATCAGGATGCATTGATAATGAGAATAAGAAAATTGATTTTGACAGATGTGTAAATTGTTTTAACTGCTTTACGGTTTGTCCTTCAAACGGAATTGTGTATAAAAAATCATTTCCATCATTCTTAAAAACTAAAAGTACGGATTTAGACATTGACAAAAGAAAATTCTTCACAAGATTATTTATAGGAATAGTTGCATCTTCAGAATTTTTAAGAGCGCAGATAAAAGTAATTCCAAAAAAGAAAAGCACTTTACCGGTAGTTAAGAAATTATATCCAACGCCACCTGGTTCAGGAAATGTTGAACACTTTTACAATAATTGCACAGCTTGCCATCTTTGTGTTTCTGCTTGTCCGACGCATGTTCTACAACCATCATTTTTAGAACATGGATTTTTTAATATTATGCAGCCATTTCTTGATAACTCAGCAGCTTATTGCACTTTTGAATGTGTCAGATGTACAGAAGTTTGTCCAACTGGTGCGTTACTTCCATTATCAATAGAAAAGAAAACTAAAATTCAGATTGGTAAAACAATATTCGTTAAAGAGAACTGTGTTGTAGAAACCGAAGGTACAGAATGCGGTGCCTGCTCGGAGCATTGCCCTACTAAAGCAGTAATTATGATTCCATATAAAAATAAACTAAAGATTCCTGATTTGAGGAATGAATACTGTGTTGGTTGCGGAGCTTGTGAATATGCTTGTCCAACAATACCATATAAAGCTATTTATGTAGAAGGAAATGAAATTCATCAGATAGCCAAAATCGCACCGCAGGAAAGACTTAATCAGCAAATAGATTATAAGAAAGAATTTCCGTTTTGATGAGAGTCATAATCATCTCATCCTTAAAGGATTGATTTGATTGAAACTTTGCGTTAGCTAAAGAGAACCCAAATATTCATCAAATCTCAATTATTAAGCTAGATTTTAGTATTTTAATTTATCAGTTCACTTGAGTGAAATTGGTAAAGAATAAGCTATTATATTAGCCACAGTCAAATTAAATTAAACATAATAACATAAACGAATTTTAGTGGTGGAGGTGGCGGGAGTCTCCGAAGGATGCTG
>CAKZLD010000118.1 GCA_937125135.1 uncultured Ignavibacterium sp. | reverse complement strand
GCACCAACTTCATTTCTTCTTACAGAAGTCCATTTGATTGGATTAAGAATTTCAATTTTTGTAGGATGCCAACGAATGGCTGGCTTCCAAAAGATTGATTCGAATACAGCTCTCACCGCCGAGGGTGTTGGAACATCATAGCTTACTCTTTCCACTTTCATTTCCGGGCGTGTAAAGCAAGCGTAATCTCCCAAAACCTCAAGGCAGAATGGTTTGTAATTATTGTTGTTCATAACATATTTCCTCCGATAGTTTTTATTAGTAACCTTATTAACTAAAACATTTCGTCCCTAACGGGACTTAAAAGTTTACAGCCACAATTTTATTTTACAGACATTTCACCTCTAAAGAGGTTTTCAGTAAGTTAAAATTAATCCCGCCAGGGATTTAATGTTCATAAAAACATAAAAAGAAAAATGAATCAGAATCCCTTTAGAGATGATATATTTTTTATATAACATCCATCAGAATATATTTTTCATCAAATTGCACATTATATTTTTTCAACATTTCAACATATTCTTCCCTGAAAGTTTTTCTTTTATGATGTTGCTCTTGATTCATTATATATTTTACTACTGAATCAATTTGTGAATGAGAGAAGGAAAAAGCACCATATCCGGCCTGCCAATTAAATTTTACCTTAACAAATCTTTTTTCATTTATCCATTTTGAAGAGTTTGCTTTTATGTCTTGCAGTAAATCGGAGATAAGTTGGTTTGGTTTGTAACCAATAGCTATATGCAGATGATTTGAGACGCCATTTATAGCAATTAACTTGTGTCTGTTATTTTGGATGATGCCAGTAATGTATTTATATAATTCCTCTTTCCATTCCGGCTGGATTAACGAAGTTCTGTTTTGTACAGCAAAAACAATATGAAGATAGATTTGAGTATATGTGTTAGCCATATAAGACCTTCTTAATTTTTTCCAAAAATCTATGATTATGCCATTCTTAACGGGACTCCAAATTGATCTTCTTAAATTTTTCTAAAAACATTTCGTCCCATAAAAGAACTTAGATTATTTCTTGCTAATTCTATTATAAATATTTCGCCTCTTACGGGGCTAAATACATTGCAATTTTATTTTTATCCCATTAGGGATTATATGTTTAGTAGAAGCAATACAAGTAAAAGAGAAAGCAAATCCCTTTAGGGATGATATATTTCTATCTTCTATCACACAATGAAAATATTTCAAATTAATTGCAAAAAACAGTATCATCCAATGATATTTTATTACACTACAAAATCACCGGAAATTAAATCTGACTCATCCACAATCAAACCAATACCCGTTTTGTATAAGTTAGAATCTTTCTGTACCCAGTAACCATTTATATTTTCAATGTATCCGGTTTCGTTTATTTTATTAAAGACATAGATTGGAATGTTTACTGTATATCTCTGTAGTTTTCTTAACAACTCTTTTGAGGATCCGCCAAATCTTAATTGTTCAATTAATTTTATGCTGTCTTTATATTGAACAATTATGCTCATCTGCTGTTTATCATCTATCATATTAAATTTTTCAGCAAATGTTTTGAACTGAAATTCAAAATCTCTTGAATCACGCACAATGTGGGAATAAAAATCAACCTCATCAAATGATTTCAAGTTTGAGTAAAGATATTCATAGTATTTAGTATAAAGAGTAGGACTAAAGTCAGAATCGAAATGATTTCTTAAAATTGCTTTACCGGCATCTTCACATTTTCTTAAATATCCTAAGGGTGATTGTTCTGGTGGTACAAATACAAATACTTTACCGCCCTCTTTTATTTTATTCTCTCTGTTGCATCTTCCGGCTGCCTGAACAATTGAATCAATACCTGTCAAAGCTCTGTAAACAACCGGAAAGTCAATGTCAACACCGGCTTCAACAAGTTGAGTGCTTATTACTCTTATTGGTTCATTGTTGCTTAATTTACTTTTTATATCAGCAATTATTTCACTTCTTTCTTCGCCGCACATATAGCCCGAAAGATGGATGGTACCATCCGGCATTAGTCTATGTAATTTTCTGCAATCGTCTCTCTTATTCACTATACAAAGAACCTGACTGTGCTGCTGAAGTTTTTCGGCAATCACTTCCCAGCTTTCAGATTTATCAAAATTCATTGGAACAAAATATTGAACTCTTCGAAAGTCTTTGGAAAGTGTATCCGGGTCATCAATTATTTCTACTACATTTTCTAATCCTTCAATTAGATTTGGTGGGCTTCCAATTTTACCTTTTAATGCGGGCTGAGTTGCACTCATCAGTAAAATTGTTGTTTTAAAGTAATTTACAAGTCCTTTCATTATGCTGAGAATTGGTTTCAAATAATGTGTTGGAATCATCTGTGCTTCATCAAGAATTATAACACTGTTTACAATGTTATGTAGTTTTCTGCATCTAGAAGTTTTGTTTCCAAACAATGATTCAAACAACTGAACATTTGTAGTTACTATAATTGGCGCATCCCAGTTTTCACAAGCGAGTCTGTTTTTTGAATTTTCTTTTTCTGGGTCAAGATTGCTATGGTGTTCTACTACCTGATCATCACCAAAGACTGACTTAAATATTTCAGCGGTTTGTTCAATGATACTCGTGTAGGGAATCGCAACGATGATTCTTTTCTTTTTGTATTTAATGGCGTGCTCTAATGCAAAAGCCATTGATGATAAAGTTTTCCCACCTCCTGTCGGTACAGTTAAAGAGAAAAATCCCGGATTAAGTTCAGCTTTTTCTTTGCATTTTCTCAGTATTTCATTTCTTCTTTTGTTTAACTCACCTTCTGAACTTTTGCTAAGCATATAGTTATCAAAATGTATCTTCAATTCTTCAAGCGATTTATATTTTACTTCACGTTTACCAACCATATAACTTTCCGTATCGAGAAAATCAGCGTCAACTAAACAGGAGAAAAGCATTCTTATCCAGAGATGAATTTGTTCTTTGTCTAAACAAGAATCTTTAAAAGTTGGTGGGATTGACTTAGGAATTGGTAATTCGAAAAATTGTTTTGCTTCTTCGACTTCTAGAGTTTTATTTAAAGTATCTTTTTCTTTATCAAGTCGTTCCTTAAGATGTCCAACCCAATCTGGCAGTCCTGAATGATGTCCAGCGATAACATAAGCTAAAGCTTTAGCCATTGGAGAATTTTTAAACTTCTCAAAAATATGAAGTGCACCGGCGCTACTATGATTTGGTCTTCCAGAATAACCTTCAATATGTGCGTCTTCAACGAAGTAACCAGTTTCTTTCCTCAAGTACTTTTGCCAATTCGGATGATACTTTCCCAAATCGTGTAAATAGCCAACAAGCTCAGCCCAATCAGTGTTGTTGAAATCAGACGCAAATTTTCCCGCTAATTCAGCAGTA
The DNA here is from genome assembly GCA_937125135.1 of uncultured Ignavibacterium sp. Lineage (GTDB taxonomy): Bacteria > Bacteroidota > Ignavibacteria > Ignavibacteriales > Ignavibacteriaceae > Ignavibacterium. The sequence goes on along the minus strand of CAKZLD010000118.1, from coordinate 3,215 downwards.
GATTTGAGATGTTCACTTAACAAATGTGGTTCTGCCCAAGAATTATCAGGATTTTTTTTAATGTGAGCTATGAATTGATTATTCATACTGATTATCCTTTCAAAAATATTTTTTATTACTCTCTAGTAAGCTTTTTATATCTTATCCTATGCGGTTGGTCGGCTTCTATTCCTAATCGTTCACGTCGTTTTGCTTCGTATTCAGTGTAATTACCTTCAAACCATACTACTTTACTTTCTCCTTCAAATGCGAGAATGTGAGTTGAAATTCTGTCTAAAAACCATCTGTCGTGACTGATTACTAAAACACATCCAGCATAGTTTTCAATACCTTCTTCAAGAGCTCTTAAAGTATTAACGTCAAGATCGTTTGTAGGCTCATCGAGAAGTAAAACATTAGCTCCTTGTTTTAGCATTAACGCAAGATGAACACGATTTCTTTCTCCACCAGATAAAGTGTTCACTTTCTTTTGCTGGTCTGCACCTGAAAAATTAAATTGAGCCACATAAGCCCGTGAATTAATTGTTCTATTACCAAGTGTAATTGTATCATTGCCTCCTGATATTAATTCCCAAATGGACTTATCAGTATTTAAAGCGTCCCTTGACTGATCTACATAAGCCATCTTTACAGTCGAACCAATTGTAATTTTTCCTTTGTCAGGTTTTTCCTGACCGGTGATCATTTTAAATAAAGTTGTTTTACCAGCTCCGTTAGGACCGATTATTCCAACAACTGCTCCTGGTGGTATTGAAAAACTTAAATCTTCGATGAGAACATTTTCTCCAAATGATTTACTTAAATTTTCAATTTCAATTACAACATCACCGAGCCGCTCAGCTACAGGAATATAAATCTCAAGTTCTTTCTGAGTTTTTTCTTTTTCTTCTTTAAGTAAATTTTCATAAGCAGTTATTCTGGATTTTGATTTAGCGTGACGTGCTTTTGGTGCCATCCTGATCCATTCTAATTCTCGCTGTAAAGTTCTTTGGCGATGGCTTTCGTGTTTTTCTTCAACTCGTAGTCGTTCTTGTTTTTGTTCCAACCACGAAGAATAATTTCCTTTCCATGGAATACCTTCTCCACGATCTAATTCTAGAATCCAACCAGCAACATTATCCAGAAAGTATCTGTCGTGAGTTACTGCAATTACAGTTCCTTCATATTTTTGAAGATGTTGTTCAAGCCATGCAACGCTTTCAGCATCAAGATGATTTGTGGGTTCATCAAGAAGTAAAATATCAGGTTTCTGAAGTAATAATCTGCACAGAGCAACTCGTCTTCTTTCTCCACCTGAGATCAAGTTTACAGGCATATCTGGTGGCGGACATCTTAATGCATCCATTGCCATTTCAAGTTTTGAATCAATGTCCCATGCATTTAATGCCTCGAGTTTTTCCTGAACAATTCCTTGTTTCTCAATTAAAGAATTCATCTCTTGTTCATCCATCGGCTCAGAGAATTTTTCTGTAATGGAATTAAACTCCTTCATCAAGTCAATTATTTCTTTTACTCCTTCTTCAACAACTTCTTTAACGGTTTTTGTAGAATCAATCAGAGGTTCTTGTTCAAGATAACCGATTGTATATCCGGGCGAGAGTACTGTTTCTCCGTTGAAATCTTTGTCAACTCCAGCAAGAATTTTTAGTAATGTTGATTTCCCTGATCCGTTCAATCCGATTACTCCGATTTTTGCTCCGTAAAAGTATGAAAGGTAAATATCTTTCAAAACAGGTTTGTTGTTGTAATACTTACTGACTCCAATCATAGAGTAAATAATTTTATTTGGTTCGTTGCTCATATTGTTCTCTCTAATATTGTGGAAATTTTTATTTGATTATTTGAAAATTAAACAGAATTTGCTTCAACATTTTTAGGGTTTAAATATTTTCTTACTCTCACTCCTAATCTTAATCTTACTCTTTCTTATTTTTACAACAGACATTTTAATTTTATCGGAGAAAAAATGATTTCGAAAATTATTCCAGCAGTTAGAACAGATAACATCACTTATGCAGTCAGAGATATTGTTGTACTTGCAAATGAAGTTGCGAAAACGGGTAAAGAAATGCTTTATCTGAATATTGGTGATCCAAATCTTTTTGACTTTGAACCACCTAAACAATTGGTTGAAGATACTTATCAGGCAATGTTAAAAAATAAAAACGGTTATGCTCCTTCTTCTGGGATTAAAGAAGCAATTGAATCAATTGAGCGTGAAGCAGAACGAAAGGGAATAAAAAATGTCCACGATATTTTTATAACTACAGGAGCATCTGAAGCAATAGATATTTGCCTCACAGCTTTAGTTAATGATGGAGAAAATGTTCTTACACCTACTCCTGGTTATCCACTTTATACTGCGATTGCAAGTAAACTTCAAATGATGGAAAATCCATATTATCTGAATGAAAGTAATGGTTGGCTTCCTGATATTGATGATATTAAATCAAAAATAAACGAAAAAACAAAAGCAATAATTTTAATCAATCCGAATAATCCAACAGGTTCATTATATACAGAAGAAAATCTCAAACAGATAATTGATTTAGCATTGGAGCATAATCTCGTAATTTTTGCTGATGAGATTTATGATAAACTTCTTTTCGATGGCAAAAAACATATTTCAATCGCTTCGCTGAATAAAGATGTTTCTTGTATTACATTCGGTGGACTTTCTAAAAATTATATGGTGCCCGGATTCAGAATTGGTTGGGGAATTGTAAGTGGAAGAAAAGAAGTCCTCTCAGATTACATTGAAGCAATAAACAAAATTTTGCGTGCAAGATTATCTGCAAATCATCCTGAGCAGTATGGAATAAAATCTTGTCTCGATGGCAATGATGAACATTTGATTGAAGCTATGAATAAATTAACTAAGAGAAGAGATTTAACAGTTGAAATGCTGAATTCAATAGAGGGAATAACTTGCGTAAAACCAGAAGGTGCTTTTTATGCTTTCCCTCAGTTGCATATGAAACAACCTGATGCACATTTTGTCTCTGAATTGATTCGGGAAACTGGTGTTGTAGTTGTTCCTGGAAGTGGATTTGGTCAGGTACCGGGGACGAAACATTTCAGAGTTGTGTTCCTTCCAAATGAACAAATTCTTGAAAAAGCTTACAGGCAAATTTCGGAATTCTATCATAAGTATCTTGAGAAGTTTGGGGATTTGGTTGAATAAAGTTCAGGTTTAAGTTCAGGTTCATGTTCAT
>CAKZLD010000117.1 GCA_937125135.1 uncultured Ignavibacterium sp. | reverse complement strand
GGACCATGTGGATGTCCATTTATAACTAATCCGCAGGTTCCACAAATTCCTTCTCTGCAATCACTTTCAAAAACTACAGGTTCTAATCCTTGTGATTCTAATTTATTGTTCAATTCATCCAACATTTCAAGAAAGGAAGCATCAGGAGAAACCGAAACATCATAATCAACAAAACTACCTACTGAATTAGCGTTTTTCTGTCTCCAGATTTTAAGTTTTAAATTAAGATTTTTTGTTTCCATTATTTGTAACTCCTTACTGCTGGTTTTACATATTCAAAAACAAGGTTTTCTTTATGAAGTTCCCAATCATAATTCCCTTTGAATTCCCAGGCTGCAACGTAAGAGTAATTTTCATCATCTCTTTTGGCTTCACCATCTTCATACTGATATTCTTCTCTAAAATGACCACCACAAGATTCATTTCTGTTGAGCGCATCAATTGCCATCAACTCACCCAATTCTAAATAGTCTATTAGTCTGCCTGCTCTTTCCAAAGTCTGATTTACATCATCACCGCTTCCTGGTACATTTACAGAAGTCCAAAATTCTTCTCTTAGACTTCTAATTTGTGAGATAGCTTCTTTTAATCCTTTTTCATTTCGAGCCATTCCCACTTTATCCCACATAATTCTTCCAAGTTGCTTGTGAATATCATCAACTGTTCTCTTACCTTTAATTGAAAGAAGTCTGTCTATCGTTTCTTTAACTTCATTTTTAACTTTTTCAAATTCATTGTGTGAAGTATCAACCAAAGATGGTTTATAAGTTGCAAGATAATCGCCAATTGTGTAAGGGATAACAAAATATCCATCTGCTAAACCTTGCATAAGAGCAGAAGCACCTAATCTATTCGCACCGTGATCAGAAAAATTAGCTTCACCGAGTACGAAAAGTCCGGGCATATTGCTCATTAAATTATAATCAACCCATAAACCGCCCATAGTGTAATGAGGTGCGGGATAAATTTTCATTGGAACCTGATACGGATTATCTCCAGTAATAGTTTCGTAAATTTCGAACAAATTACCATAACGCTCTTCAATCACATTTTTTCCTAATCGTTTGATTGCATCTCTGAAATCAAGATAAACTGCTTCACCGCCGTGAACACCTCTTCCTTCATCACAAACTTCTTTTGCTGCACGCGATGAAATATCTCGTGGAGAAAGATTACCAAATGATGGATATTTCCTTTCAAGATAATAATCTCTTTCATCTTCAGGAATATCATTCGGATGACGCATATCATTTTTGATTTTTGAAACCCAAACTCTTCCATCATTTCTTAGAGACTCACTCATCAATGTTAGTTTTGATTGTGATTCTCCGTGTAATGGTAAACAAGTTGGATGAATCTGAGTAAAACAAGGATTTGCGAAAAGTGCTCCTCGTTTGTGAGCTCTCCAAATCGCAGTTGTATTACAGTTCATTGCATTTGTAGATAAAAAGAAAACATTTGAATAACCACCTGTGGCAAGCACGACAGCGTGAGCAGAATATTTTTCAATTTCACCAGTTACTAAATTTCTTACTATAATTCCTTTTGCCTGACCATCTACTACCACTAAGTCCAGCATCTCACGTCTTGTAAAGAGTTTTACTGTTCCTAAATCAATCTGTCGGTTCATTGATGCTACAGCACCGATAAGTAATTGTTGACCTGTCTGACCTCGTGCATAAAAAGTTCTTGAAACCTGAGCACCTCCAAAAGAACGATTATCTAACAATCCACCATATTCTCGTGCGAAAGGAACTCCTTGAGAAACGCACTGATCAATAATATTCCCGCTTAATTCTGCAAGTCTGTACACGTTAGCTTCTCTCGCTCTGAAATCTCCGCCTTTAACTGTATCATAAAAAAGTCTGTAAACAGAATCTCCATCATTTTGATAGTTCTTTGCTGCATTTATTCCACCTTGAGCAGCAATTGAATGTGCTCTTCTTGCACTGTCGTGAAAAGTAAAAGTCAAAACATTATATCCTAACTCACCTAATGTAGCAGAAGCAGAAGCACCTGCTAATCCGGTTCCTACAACAATGATAGTGTATTTTCTTTTATTAGCAGGATTGATGAGTTTTAAGTTGAATTTATGATTTGTCCATTTTTCGGAAATATGTCCTGCAGGAATTTTTGATTCTAATTTTATCATTTAACACCTCCTGTCAAAAAAAAGTAGATAGGCATTGAAGCAAAACCAACTGCCATAATAATTGCATAAATGGTTCCGAGCTTTTGGATTAGTGGAGTATATTTTCTACTATTCAAACCAAATGTTTGGAATGCACTCTGGAAACCGTGGTTTAAATGAAAACCTAATAGTATCATTGCAATCACGTAAAGAAGCACATACCACCAAATCTGAAAAAATCCGTTCACTATCTGAAAATACTGATGATCATTAGCCAAACCACTTGGATCGTGTACGTTAAATCTCCAGAAAAAAGTTCCAAGATGAACTACCAGAAATATGAAAATAATAGAACCTGAGACGAACATTGTTCTTGAAAAAATTGAACTGTTTTCGCTTGATCCATTTATTTTATAATCATTAGGTCTGGCTCTTTTATTTTCCAACCACAATCGAAAACCATTGTATATATGAAAGACAAATGCTGCAAGAAGTACAAGTTCAATTACTCTGATTATTGGTTTAACAACTTCAAGTGCTTTCACATAACCATTAAACGCTTCCTCGCCGAAGAATAGTGTAATATTGCCAATAAGATGAACAAACAGAAATATCAGTAAAAAACTGCCCGTAATCGCCATTACGAATTTTTTACCAATTGAAGAATTAAGGAAACTTTTTAACCAACTCATTATTCTACTCCTTTGTTGAGTTTTGATTGATTAAGTGATGAGATTTTGTATCGGTTAAAATTAAAATCATTAAGTGAGCTATCACTGTAATTTGTAAAAAAACATTATTTCTAACTCAAACTTATTAAAAAATAATTATTGATAAAATTTTTTATAAAAGATTTCTTTTATCTAAAACAATAATTATTTTTGAATGGTTCTTTGAAATTTTTGCAGTGTTCCCATCCCATAACGGGACAAGGGAAATTATAGGGAAGTTTGGTGCTCTGCAATCTGCAGAAATTCCAACGCTGTCGCGCAACTGTGAAGTTAGTTATTAGTAAATGGTAATTTGAAAAAATGACAAATGACTATTGACAAATGACTAACCTAAGCCAGGAGACCTGCTGCAAAAATACTTTTTAATCAACCTTCGCGGGTGAGGTTAGATTAACGATGGTCTTACTTATTTCCATTCGTTTTATCTCAACTTAATTACGCGAAGTTACTTTATTTGAAATGACTTTTGGTCATTTACTTTTTTTAGGAGTAACTTCATTGAGTATAAACGTTTTTTTGATTGTTTTGATTTCCATTTTATTTTATGGAAATTCTCTCTGTCAGAAAGATGATTCTGTAAAAACATATCAGTTGCAAAATGTATTTGTTACTGCAACAAAGTTTTCAACTAATATCAAAAATCTGCCAAACAAAGCAGAGATAATAACAACTGAACAAATAAAAAATTCAAACGGAAACAGACTTCCAGAAATATTAAATGTTTCTCCTACAGTATTTATTAAATCGTACGGAGCAACACCTTCACTAAAAACTTTATCATTAAACGGACTTGGTGCAGAGCATACTCTTATTCTTATTGATGGGGTTAAATTAAATTCAATACAAAATGGTCAGATTGATTTATCTTTAATCCCTCTTGAGAATATTGAAAGAATCGAAATTGTAAACAATGGATTAAGCTCTATTTATGGTAGTGAAGCTGTGGGAGGTATTGTAAATATTATTACTTCTATTCCAACTCAACATGATAATAATTTGAATGCCAGAGCAAGTTTTGGATATGGTTCATTTAATACTTCAAGATATCAACTTCATTTAGATGCTAAATTAAAAAACCTTTCTTCGGCTATTTCATTCAGTAAGGAAAAATCAGATGGTAATTTTGATTACTATTTTCATAATGGACAAATCAGTCAATTAAAGAAAAGGGAAAACGCTGCATATTCTATAAATGATATTGGAATCAATTCTCAATTTATAATAAATAAAAAAAGTAGATTTAAATTTTTATCGTCGTATTCTTATCAAGATAAAGAAGTTCCGGGTATAGAAACAGGAACGCCGCCATCATTATCAAATCAAAGAGATAAAAACTGGAATAACATTTTAACCTATGAAAATATTCTTAATTCAAAGCTAACCCTAAAAACAAATTTCAATTATCAGAATAATTTGATGAATTATTCTGTCAAACCATTGATAAACAGCTTTTACAAAATCAATGTTTTAAGTTTTTCTCCTGAGTTTCAATTTAAACTTAGTAACTTAGAATTGTCGACAGGTTACAATTTCCTCTTTGGTAATCTTAAAAGCAATCAAATAGAGGGTAATCCAAAACGTAATCAACACGGATTATTCATTTCTTTGGGAAATAATTTTATTGATGGGGTGAAAATTTATTCATCTTTTCGAGGTGATTTTTTCTCTGACTTGAAAAAAAGTGCAATTACTTCAAGAATTGGCTTGAATATTAAACCTTTCGAAGAATTTGATTTAAACCTTAAAGCCAATTTAGGAAACAACTTCAGAGCACCGACTTTTAATGATCTATATTGGAAAGATGCAGGTAATCCTAACCTGAAACCAGAAAGATCACTCAACTTTGAAACAGGATTTGTTAGTTCATTTGATTTTTTGATACCTATTCAAGTTGAATTCTTTTATAATTACATAAACTTCAGAGATAAAATAATGTGGATGCCTCAGAGAAATTTCATTTGGCGTCCAATAAATGTTGCGTCTTCTCTATCTAATAATTTTCTGTTTAATATCTCAGTGAAGCATAAAATTCAAGAAGGAACAACAGTTAAAGTTAATTGTGGATTAAACTTTATCAATTCAAAAAAAACTAATGAATCATTTGAAGGTGATCCTTCGAAACATAAATATTTGCCTTATATACCTATTCAGTCATTCAAACTTTCGACTTTCATTGAATTCAAACAATTTAATCTGAATTTATTCTTCACTCATAATGGCAAAAGATTTTCGGATTTTGAAAATACAAAGCCAATGAATCCGAGCAATATTTTAGATGGTAATGTTTCATACCAATTTTCAATTCTATCATTCAATAGTCTCATCAAATTCGAAGTTTATAATATTACTAACACTAATTATCAGATTATATCAGGTTATCCTATGCCTTTAAGAAACTATTTCATCACAATAACTATAATCAATTGAAAGGGTTATATATGAAAAATTTATTCACAATCTTTTTCTCTTTTTTGTTTTTCTTCTCTTTAAATGCACAGCATTTAAGTAAAGTTTATATTCTCTCTGAGGGAGGATTTAGTCAAGGCACATCAATGTTATCCTTGTACAACGTACAATCAAATATTTTTTATCAAAGTATCTTTTCACCTGGAAACATTGGTTTATATCCAGATGGGTTAATTTACCACAATGGATTTTTGTATCTGACAGAGCAAGGTTCATTTGGAAGCTCTGGTAAGATCTATAAACTTGATACGCTTGGCAATGTCTTAAATTCTGCCATCGTCGGTACGAATCCTTATTCGCTGGCAATAGCAAATAATAAAATTTATATCACGAATGGTCCCGCAAGCAATGTTTCAGTATTAAATCTTTCAAATTTTTCGTTCATAAAAAATATCTCAGTAGGAGTTTATCCACAGGAAATCATTGCATTTAATAATAAAATTTTTGTTGCAAATAATAGTTTATTTGGAGGTAGCTCTGATTCGACTGTTAGTGTAATTGACCCCATAGTAGATTCAGTTATTGCTAAAATTACAGTTAGAAAAGATCCTTCGTCATTTGCAATTTCAAATGACGGTTTTTTATTGATAGGATGTCCCGGAGATGAAAATAATGGGAAAATATTCAAAATAAATCCGAACAACTTTCAGAAGGTAGCGGAATATTCAGTGCCTATCTATGGAGTTGGAAAAGACATTTCAGTTGATAAGAACAGTAACGATTTGTTTTTGATTTCCTATTTGAATGATATTGTAAAATATAATCCGAACACAAATAGTTCATCTTTGGTTTTATCTTCTGTTTATCCAAATAATTATTATTATGGATATGCATATGATTTTAGTACGAAAAAGCATTTCGTGCTCGATGCAAAAAACTTTACTGTAAATGGTTCAATGAGAATTCTCGATAGCACTTACAATTTAATTGGAACGTATCAGACCGGAATAGCACCAAGAAGAATTCTATTAAAGTACTTTGACAATCCTTCCTCTGCTGATGAAACAATGTTAGTAAATAATTTTATTCTTGAACAAAATTATCCTAATCCATTCGGAAACACCAAGCAATCTGACAATTTCGTTACTAAAATTAGCTGGCAGTCTCCTATAAGTGGATGGACTACTTTAAAGATTTATGATGTTTTAGGAAATGAATTAGAAACAGTATTTGATAATTATCTCGATGCCGGCTATCACGATGTTACTTATAGTGCAAAATCTTCAATGCCAAGCGGTATCTACTTTTACTCATTAAGTGTAACTAATGGGAAAAAAGTTTTCTCATCAACAAAAAAAATGATAGTAGTTAAATAATACAACATGAGATTTTTATGTTAAAAGACATAATAAAAATCGCTCATAAAAATGGAATTTATTTGAAAAATAATCTTTTTGTCTGCAATGATTCTGAAGTCAAGTTTAATGAATTTATATGGTTCATAAACAAGAGGAAATTCTCTTTAGGCATCGAAGAAGCTATTAAGATTTCAAAGAAAGAATTATTTAATTCTCATTTTTATTCTGGGGAAAATGGAAACATCTCCAAAATATGATAACAAAAATTGTTCTCGTTGCGGGAAGGAATTTGTATGTAAGTCAGGTAATATCACACAATGTCAATGTTTCAATGTTCAATTATCAAAAGATGAGTTAATTTTCATTAAGGAAATTTATGATGACTGTCTTTGCTTAGATTGTTTAATTAAAATGAAGCAGATTTATAGGGAAAGAAAAATTCTTGATTATTTTACTTCCGTAAAACAAGATAATAATTGATTGAAAAAATTTAAAAGTGTTAGAGAATTTTTGAATTTTGAAACTTAAAAAGTTTATCTTTGTGATACTTAGAATAAATAATTTCTTTAAGATTTTTTATGAAAGGAAAACTTATGTCAGAAGAATTAAAGAAAATTACACCAAACTTTTTATTAGTTACCTCTTTAATATTCATAGCAGCATTTATCCGATTAATTCCTCATCCGCCAAATTTTACTCCTATCGCTGCAATTGCATTATTTGGAGGAGCGTATTTCAGTAGAAAAGTTTTTGCTTTCATTGTCCCAATTAGTGCAATGTTTCTCACGGATGCAATTATTGGTTTTCACTCTCTTGGCTGGTTGGTTTATTTAAGTTTTGCTTTGATTGTCGCATTTGGAATATTTTTACTTAAAAAAGTGTCTGTTAAAAATGTAATTATTGCTGCAATTTTATCTTCAACAAGCTTTTTCTTGATTACAAATTTTGGCGTTTGGTTTGGAAGTAGTTTTTATCCTCAGAATTTATCCGGACTAATTGAATGTTACATTGCTGCAATTCCGTTTTTCTCCAACAACATACTTGGAGACTTGGTTTATAGTGGACTAATTTTTGGAGTTTATGAATTCATCAAATCATCAAATCCAATATTTGCGGAGGCAAAAAATTAAGATGAAGCCGACTTTACGTCGGCTTTTTTCTTTGTAAAGCGAATTTAATTATTTCGCTCAGTGTTTTTGTATAAGAATAACCAGCGGCTTTAGCTGACCTCATAAATCCTGCATCTTCTGTTAAATCCGGATTTGGATTAACTTCAAGAACAAACGGATTTAAATTTTTATCTAGTCTGATATCAACTCTGGCATAATCTCTGACACCCATTACTTCAAATGCTTTCAATGCTAATTTCTCAACTATTCTTTTTGTTTTCGCAGGAAGTTTTGCTGGACAAATTGGAATAGTCTTATGATAAGCTTCGTGATGGGGATCCCATTTTGCCTGATAACTTACAATTCCATAAAGATGCTCAGGCATTTGGGAAAAATCAATTTCACTAATTGGTAATACTTGTGGGTTTTTATCCCCAAGAATTGATACGTTGACTTCCCTACCATCAATGTATTCTTCTATTAAAGCAGTCTGATTTATTTTTTCAAAAACATATTCAATTCGTTGTTTCAATTCCTTATCATTATGAACTATGGCATTGTTATCAATTCCAACACTTGCATCTTCTTTAGCTGGTTTGACAATTAAAGGAAATCTCAAAGAATTTTTAATCTTATGATGAATTTTATCAACATAAAAAAAATCTGGAGTGTTAATTCCGTAATGCCTTAAAATTCTTTTAGTAAGTTGTTTATTCTGGCAATTAGCTAAAGCCATTGGTGGAGCACCCGTGTATGGAACGTCTAAAAGTTCATAAATCCCCACAATACTTGCTTCTAATTCAACTTTCTCTCTAAAAAGCTCCACAAAATTGAAAATCACATCAGGTTTATTTGTAAAATAATCATTCAGCAAAGTATCAATATTATCTTTTATGTTCAGTGAATAAGCCGAAAAACCTATTTTTTTTAGTTTTTTGACCATTTTATCATATTCATCCAGTGGCGAGGATTTATCTATCTCAAAATATGGCTCAAAATGAAGAGAGTCAATTCCACTATCGCTTTTGTGATATAGTTCAGGATTTGGCTCGTTAAAATATAGCGCAACCTTAAGATTTTTCATTTTCATAAAACAAATTTACTTGATTATTTATAAATAATAGATTGCTTTTTTTATGTTTGCAAGTAAAATTTCTGAAATAAAATGAGTTTCTATCCTCAACCAAATAAATATCAATGTGGTCCTTTTGCTCTTAAATATGCTTTAGTAATGCTTGGAAGATTTGAGAGTGAAAGACAAATTGCAATTAAAGCCGGCAGTACTTGGTGGTATGGTACAGATGAAATTGGATTAGCTAAAGCTGCCAAATTCTATGACTGTAAAATGAGGTATTTTCGTCGGGAAAATCCTGATGAAGCTATCAAATCACTTAAAGAAAACATCAAAAAGGGTTATCCTTGCATTTTGAGTGTTGATAATTGGGGACATTGGTTAACAGTCGTTGGTTTTCAGCATAGGAAATTTATCATAACGGATAGTTCTTTAGATAGAGTGATTGCAATCGTTACTCCTTATCAGTTAACCAAACGTTGGAAATATTATGATGAATCTAATGATGAAATAAGTTTTGATGGTTATGCAATTATTCCTCAATTTAAGGTAACAACTAAGGCAAATTTTTCAATTGATGCAGTTCGTTATATCATGGATTTAAGGAATAAAGAACTTGCTAAGAATTGGGATAAATATTTTAACGATTTGATATCAATTTGTCATCCAAGACACGCAAATGCAACTCATCTTATTTCATTCAAAGATTTCCTCAGAAGATTTGAAAAACTTCTTACAAAGCAAGTGGCTTACTGGCACGGTGAACCCGCAATTCGTGAATTAAAAAAAATTCTCACTAACTTCCAGTTTATGGCTGAAGTATATGATTTAGTAATTCACGCCGACGAACAGAAAAAAGCTCTCATAGACCTCGCCTCTATACTTATGATGTATGCTTGTGGCAAGTACGGAATGGATGAGATTTATTGAATTGAGTTTAATATTATAAATTAAAATAAGACTAAGAAAATAATAAATAATTAATGGAGTTTAGTTATGATTAAAAATCCCATTATTTTGAAAAAGAATTCAACAGCACTACTAGTCATTGATTTACAGGAAAGAATTTTACCTGTAATTAACAATTACGAATTGATAATTCAAAACACAGTTAAACTTATAAAAGGATTTAAAATATTAAGCTTACCCATTTACTTTACAGAGCAATATCCAAAAGGTTTGGGCAGTACATCAAAAATGATTTTAGATGAATTGCAGGGTTATAATGCTTATCAAAAAATGACTTTTAGTTGTTCCGGAGCTGAAAATTTATTTGAAGAGTTTTCAAGAAATAATTTAACCCAGATAGTTGTCTGTGGAATTGAAAGTCACGTCTGCGTTCAACAAACGGTAATGGACTTATTAGCAAATAATTTTCAGGTAAATCTCGTTGCTGATGCTGTTTCTTCAAGAAAAATAATTGATTATAATATTGCAATAGACAGAATGAGAAAACTTGGAGCAGAGGTTACAACCACAGAATCTGTGTTATTTGAATTACTGGAAGTTTGTGGCACACCTGAGTTTAAAGAAATTTCTAAAATTGTAAAATAAAAAGATAGAACCTTGATAACTAAAATCAGAAATGTTGCTATCATTGCACACGTTGATCATGGAAAAACAACACTTGTTGACCAGATATTAAAACAGTGTAATGTCTTTAGAAAAAATCAGCAGATTCGTGAGAGATTTTTAGATTCAAATGAATTAGAGCAGGAACGAGGAATAACAATTCTTGCAAAAAATATCAGTATCATTTATAAAGATCATAAAATAAACATAATTGATACACCCGGACATTCAGACTTTGGTGGTGAAGTTGAACGGGTTCTTAAAATGGCAGATGGAGTTTTTTTACTCGTTGATTCTTTTGAAGGTCCGATGCCTCAGACAAGATTTGTTCTGCAAAAAGCTCTTCAACTGCAACTTGTACCAATTGTTGTAATTAACAAAATAGATAGACCTGATAATCGTCCTGAAGAAGTTCTTGATGAAATTTATGATTTGTTCATTGAATTAAATGCAAGTGAAGAGCAACTTGATTTCCCTGTTTTTTATGCAAGCGGAAGAAATGGTTGGGCTATTGAAAAACTCAATCAGCAACCTGTTGACTTATCCCCTCTTTTAGATGGTTTAATTAACTTCATCCCTGAACCTCCAATGAATGAAGGCAGTGTTCAAATGCAAATTACTACTTTGGATTATAATGATTATGTCGGAAGAATTGGAATTGGGAGAATATTCGGAGGGAACTTAAAACTATCTGACAACTTAGTAATCATTAAACGAAACGGAGATATTCATAAAATAAAACCGGAACAACTTTTCGTTTTTGAAGGATTACAAAGAGTTGAGGTTGAAGAGGTCAGATGCGGTGATATTTGTGCTATCGTCGGAGTTGAAGATATTGATATTGGTGATACAATTTCAGATGAATTAAATCCGGAACCTCTTCCAATAATTTCAATAGATGAACCAACTATCAATATGACTTTTTCAGTTAATAATTCTCCATTTTATGGAAAGGAAGGAAAATTTGTAACTTCAAGACAGTTAAGAGATAGATTGTATAAAGAACTCAAACAAAACGTTGCTCTTCATGTTGAAGAGACGAATTCTCCGGATAGTTTCAAGGTTTCTGGTCGTGGAATTCTTCATTTATCAATTCTAATAGAAAATATGCGGCGTGAAGGATATGAACTACAAGTAAGTGAACCGAGAGTTATCTATAAAGAAATTGATCATAAAAAAGCTGAACCTATTGAGGTTCTCACTGTCGATACACCATCTGACTATGTTGGTAAGATAATAGAGCTTGTAAGTCAGAGAAAAGGTCAATTAATTAAAATGGAAAATAAAGGTTCATTAACCGCTATTGAATTCCATATACCTTCAAGAGGATTGATGGGATTGAGAACTAAGATTTTAACAATCAGTTCAGGTGAGGCGATTGTTCATCATCAATTTTACCAATACGAATATTTTAAAGGCTCGATAAATAAAAATCGGAATGGAGTAATTATTTCAATGGCGGAAGGTCCTGCTACTGCTTATGCAATTGATTCTTTACAAGATCGAGGAAAGTTTTTTATTGAGTCAGGTGAACTTGTTTATCAAGGACAAATAATAGGTGAACATACAAAAGAGATGGATATAGAAGTAAATGTTCAGCGTGGTAAAAAACTTACTAATATGAGAGCTTCAGGTGCTGATAAAGCTATAAAAATAACTCCTCCGATAAAATTTTCACTCGAAGAAGCATTGGAGTATATTCAGGATGATGAAATGGTCGAAGTTACTCCTAATTCTATTCGATTGAGAAAAACATATTTAGATCCTAATGCAAGGAAAAGATTCAATTTATCTAAAATTGAAAAATGATTGTTTTTTATAGCAGTCCTTTTTTATTGCACCAACTATTAAACCCTTCTTCAAGTTGTTCAAATGATTCAATTGCAAAAAGAACTGGTTGTAAATGCCAAACATCATAATCCTGCAAAACAATCTTTTCAGGAATGAATTCTCTGACTTCAACTTCATCTGAAAGTGCGTGTTGAACTTCTCCGAGTGATGATAAAATTCCAGCACCATAAATTCGAGTTCCATTTGAATTTTTTATCAAACCAAATTCAACAGTAAACCAGTGAAATGTTTCAAGCTGTTTTCTATCTGCAGGATTCGCATTCAATGAAGCTATTCCAAATTTTTGATAGAAGTTTGCAAAACTTTTATTAGTCAACATCGGCATATGACCAAAAATATCGTGGAAAAGATCAGGTGCGGGAGTATAATCAAGTTCATCTTTTGTTCTTATATAATCAGTTGATGGAAAAACTCTCTGACTGAGTAACTGAAAGAAATTCTCTACATCAATTAAACCCGGAACTCTTGCAACTTTCCAGCCAGTAGTGTTATAGAAAACGTGGCTAATTTCTTTAAGATACGGAATTCGATCAGAAGTCAGGTTCAACTGATTTACTCCTTCAAGATATTCATCAGCAGCACGATTAGGAAGAAAACTCATTTGTCTATTATAGAGAAACTTCCAGATTTCGTGTTGCTCATCATTGTAATCAGGATAAATTATTTCATCGTGAATCGGAACAGGTCCATCTAATTTTTGAGGAATACATCTTGGATCAATCCCCTCTTTTGCTGCTTTCTCGTAAGCAGATAAATGTTCTTCGTTTTGATTTTGAATCATTTTTCCTCCACGATAATTTTCAATTGCTAAAATAGTAAAAGATTTTTCTTCGCAAAGAATTTTAATATTCAAAATTTTTGATTTTGAATGATTGTATCAGATAGATAATCAGGATCCGATTCAGGATAATCAATAATATAATGCAACCCTCTACTTTCCTTTCGCATTTCAGCACATTTGATAATCATATGAGCGCAAGCAATGAGATTTCTTGCTTCAAGAATATCATTATAAATTTTCGTCTTCTTGTACAGTGATTCATTCTCTTTGTAAAGATTAGAAACTCTTGTTTTAGCTCGTTCTAATCTTTGCTTTGATCTCACAATTCCAACATAATCCCACATTGTATGTTTTACTTCTTTAATTGTATGTGTAACCAAAATTTTTTCATCATGAGTCAGAGTTCCTGAATCATCCCAATCTGGAATTTCCAAAAAATCATTTTTATTCTCTTTAATAAATTCTTTTATAGATTTTGCAGCTTTGTGAGAATAAACTATTGCTTCCAAAAGTGAATTACTAGCTAATCTGTTTGCTCCGTGAACTCCTGTCATAGTTACTTCACCACAAGCATATAAACCATTCAACGATGTCTTGGCATCTTTATCCACAAGAACTCCACCACAAGCATAATGTGCAGATGGCACTACAGGAATAAATTCTTTCGTTATATCAATTCCGATTCTTTTACAAGTGTTATAAATATTTGGAAATCTTTCAATTATTTCAGAACTATTTTTGAACGTTATATCAAGATAAATGAACTCATCTCCCCTTTTCTTTAATTCATTATCAATGGCTCGGGCAACAATATCTCTTGGAGCTAATTCTTTTCTTGAATCATATTTCTCCATAAATGTATTGCCATCCTTTGTTCTTAAAATTCCACCGAAACCTCTGACGGCTTCCGATATTAGAAAGGACCTTGATTCAAATTCAGGTAAAGATGAAGAGCCATACAAAGATGTTGGATGAAATTGAATGAATTCCATATTCGCAATTTTTACTCCGGCTCTGTAAGCCATTGCAAAGCCATCACCTGTGGCAATCTTGGGATTAGTTGTATGTAAATAAACTTGACCTAATCCTCCACTTGCCAATAAAGTTGCTTTTGACTCAATTTTAATAACTTCATTTGTCTGAGAGTTAAGAGCATAAACCCCATAACAATTTTTGTTTTCTATATCAGAATTTTTGTTTTTTTTGAGATTATGCTCTGTCAAAAAATCAATTGCAGTAAAGTTTTCTAAAATTAAGATATTAGATTTGAGATTGACAGAGTTTATCAAAGCTCTTTCAATTTCCTGACCTGTTAAATCTTTTGCGTGAAGAATTCTTGAATGTGAATGCCCACCTTCTTTAACTAAATCAAATTTTCCGTTTCTCTCAGTAAATTTTGTTCCTATTCCAATTAAATCTTTAATTCTTTCAGGACCTTCTTTAACCATCATTTCAACCGCTTCACGATGACATAAACCTGCTCCAGCAATCAAAGTATCTTCAATGTGTTTTTCAAAAGAGTCGTTAATATCAATTACAGAGGCAATTCCGCCTTGAGCATAATTTGTGTTAGATTCAGTTTTATCTTTCTTAGTTATCAAAATTACTTCTGCATAATCGGAAATCTTTAATGCTGCGAATAAACCTGCAATACCACTACCGATTATCAGAACATCAGTTTTATAATTCATCTTTAAAGAAACACTTTCTTGGAAAAGAATAAATATCCCGTTAATAGTAAGTAATTAAATATTGAAATATTTATTGAAGTTATAAATTTTAACCTTAAAGCAAGCAATCCTTTTATTTGAAGTATAAAAGACCAAATTATTAAAAACAATTCAAACACAATAAATACATAAAAAACATTTTCTTTAATATCAAAGGGATATGGGTTATTAGAAAACAAATACTTTCCATAAACTGTCAATTCAATAGGATAAAGTAAAAATATGGCAATGCTCGAAGGGAAAAATGAAAAAACTAAAACACTAAAAACATCTTTGAATCTTGAATGAACTTTAATTATTCGACAAAATAAATTGATTAAGTGTGATATAATAAAAATCATTAATCCCGTTGTAATGAAGAAATAAGTATAGGTAGTTAATAATTCAAAATCAGAGTTTTGATTTGTGAATGGAATTGAAATGAACCTTGAAAGTATGAAAAATCTGACTGAAAGAAATGTAAGTAGTAGCAAAACATAATTTTTATTATTTGATAGAATAATTCTCTCGAATGCTTTATTAGGACTTTCAATCAACGACAAAATTATCTCACCTAAATTAATATTTGGTATTTTATCTCTTAAAAAGAAATTACATACTGAACAATTGGTATTAAAATATGGATTTACTGAATTGCAATTCGGACAGTTGACTATACTGATATTGTTCATTTGATATTTATTCTGAAATTAAATTGAAAATCATTGCGAGAATTATTATCAATATAAAAATCAAAAAGATGAGCATCAACGTAAGCATCAACAAGATTAAGTAAATATAACAATCCAATATAGATAGTAAATTTATCTCGTTGGTCTCTATAAAAATCTCTTCGGATTTTGTAAATGCTTTGAGAATTCACCCTGTACAAATTCTGATTTTCTTTATAGAGATTATTTAAGTCTATCCAGTTATAAATAAACCATCCAGCAAAGCCCCAGATAACAGGCACTTTCCAGTATGATTCATTGTAAACCTGACCTAAACCGGGTATGAATGCACTACGCAATACTGCGCCCCAAGGAGATTTTTTCATAAAGAAAACTGTGTCGGCAGATATATTTTCGGTGGGGGTAAATGAAGTGTCAATCTGAGAAATTGAAATAGAAGAAAAAAAAATCAGGAATAAAAAAGTCTTAATTATATTTTTCATTTAATGAATCAATCATTTCGATAATTCTTTCCAATTCATCATTCGAATAAAACTGGATTATAATCTCACCTGTTCCATTTGATTTTTGATTACAAATAACTTTTGTCCCAAATATTTTTTGAAACCGATCTTCCAATTCCTGAGCGTGTACATTTATACTTTTTTTTGATGAGAAAGATTTAACTAAAGCACTTCCAGAACTTCCTGATGAATTAACTGATTTAGCTAATTTCTCAATTTTCCTTACGGATAAATTTTCATCAACTACTTTTTTATATGCAAGAATCTGAAGTCTCTCATTAGGTAAACTTAAAATAGCTCTTGCATGCCCCATAGTTATTTTTTCTTCGATTAAAGCTTTTTGAATAACCTCTGGTAATTTTAACAATCGAATTGTATTTGCTACAGTTGTTCGATCTTTCCCGACTTTTTCAGCAATATCTTCCTGAGTTAAATGACATTCATTCATAAGTCTTTTATAAGCCAGTGCGACTTCAATCGGATTTAATCTTTCACGTTGTATGTTTTCGATAAGAGCAAGTGCAAGAAGAACTTCATCGGAATCAACTTTGATGATGTAAGATGGAATTTCCTTATATCCTAATTCTTTAAATGCTCGTAATCTTCTTTCACCTGAGATTAGTTGATATTGATTAGCTTGAGTTCGTCTTACAGTAATTGGCTGAATCAGTCCGTTAAGTAAAATTGATTTTTTTAGTTCTTCTAAAGCTTCAGTATCAAAGGTCATTCTCGGTTGAAAAGGATTAGGTTGAATTAAATCAACAGATATTTTTGCTAAAATATTTTCGAGTTTACCATCATCATTTTTAAGGTTTGCTAGTTCTTCAGAATATTTAATTTCCTTTTCATCTGTTAATGAGGAATTTAATAGAGCATCCAACCCACGACCCAAACTAGATCTTGTTTTAGACATTTGCAATCTGTGAATGTGTTAATGAATTACGATCAATTATCTCTGAGGCAAGAGCCATATAATTTTTTGCACCAGAGGAGACTGCATCATAAAACAATATAGGTTTACCATAACTGGGAGCTTCAGATATTCTTACATTTCGATGAATTATTGTATTGAAAACTTTATCACCAAAATATTTTTTAACTTCATCTGCGACCTGATGAGATAAACGAAGTCTTGAATCGAACATCGTAAGTAAAACACCTTCTACTATAAGACTTTTATTGTAATGTTTTTTTACAATGTTAATTGTGTTTAATAACTTACCCAAACCTTCTAAAGCATAATATTCGCATTGAACTGGAATTAAAACGGAATCTGCTGCAGTTAATGCATTTAGAGTTAAAAGACTTAAAGAAGGTGGACAATCTATAAGTATATAGTCATAATTATCAACTATTGGAGCTAAAGCATTCTTTAGAATAAGTTCTCTTGAAGAAAAATTTATTAATTCAATTTCGGCTCCAACGAGATTTATATGAGATGGAAGAATGTCAAGAAAAGGAATAAAAGTATTGATTATTATCTCTTCTGCCTGTTTACTGCCGATTAAAAGATCATAAACAGATGTACTTATGTTGTGTATGCCTAATCCTGAAGTAGAATTTGCTTGAGGATCAATATCAATAAGTAGAGTACGCCTTTCAGCACTTGCTAATGAAGATGAAAGATTTACTGCAGAAGTAGTCTTTCCTACTCCTCCTTTTTGATTTGCTATTGAAATTATTTTACCCATATAATCTTAAATGAATTCAAAATAAATATTATACCTCAATCTCTTCTCCAAATTTTATTATTTGACAGCTAAAACCATTCGATTCTATTTTGTTTTTGAATACTTCCGGTTCAGCTTCAATTATTGGAAATGTATTGTAATGAATGGGAACTGCAACTTTTGGTTTAACAAATTCGACTGCTCTAACTGCATCATTGATTCCCATTGTAAAATTATCACCAATTGGTACAAACATATAATCAATATTATTCGTTTCACCGATAAGTTTCATATCGTAAAAAAGTCCGGTATCACCACAATGATAAAGAGTTTTACCATCAATGTTTAAGATTACTCCTGCAGGCTCGCCAGCATACTGACCATCAGGTGTAATTGACCCGTGATGAGCTATTGTAAATTTAACAGTTCCAAAATCAAATTTTTTACTTCCACCAATATGCATATTATGAGCATTTAAACCTTTGGATTTTAACCATTCAGCAAGTTCATTTACACAGATGAATAGCGGATTATCTCTTTTGCCAATCTTAAGTGAATCGCCTAAATGATCACCGTGTCCGTGAGTCAAAATAACAAAATCGGGTTTGACGTCTTTTGATTTAACAGGACTAACAGGATTGTCATCAAGAAAGGGATCAATTAAAATCTCGTGTTTATCTGTTTTTATCTGCAAAGCCGAATGTCCGAAATATCTTATTTTCATTTCATCCTCCGATACTATTTTATTTCCTTGAGAAATTGCTTAAGTGCTTTACTATTTAAGAATTTTTTAATTTGATTTATCAGTTCAATTTCTTTTTGAGTTCTAATCTCTGTAACTTTTTCAATAATTACATCTTCAATCTTTACCTCTGAATTTTTTAATTGATCTAAATTCATCATAAGAACATCAAGATCTCTAACCTCACCAGAGAGATTCTGAAGTTTTTCAATTTTATTGTAAAATTTACTAAAAGTTGATTCATCATAACAGACTAAAAATAATTCTAAGTTGTATCGAACTCTTCGTAGTCCGATTCTTACATCGTGAAGGTTTTCGATAGTTTTATTTTCAAGATATCCATTTAATAGATTTAGAATAATATCAATTCTCTGATTGAGAATTAAATCGGCAATCTTTTTTAATTTCTTCGAATTTCTCAGCTGAGTGATTTTCCATTTTTTATTCATAATCATATAAATAAAATTTTAATAAATCCTTTTATCGCTTCTAAAGGTTTCATCTTGCTTTTTTCATTTCCATAAATAGTCGGAATATCAACAAAACAAAAACTGAAACCTTCTCTTATTGCTTTAACAATTATTTCGCTCTCTGCTTCAAAACCAGAACTATGAATAGAGATTTTTTGTAAAACTCTTTTTTTATAAGCTCTGAAACCACATTGACTATCTTTTATAAATTTTCTCAATTTAACTGATAATAAAAATGACGTCAGATAATTACTTAAAACTCTATGGAAAGGCATAGTTTTTAAGTTAGAAAGTCTGTTACCAATAACTATTTCATATTTCTTAGATGCTTCAATGAATGCCGGGATAAAATCTGGATCATGCTGTAAGTCAGCATCTAAAGTGATAATAGTGTCAAAGTCCAGTTCAATCGCCAGACTAAAACCCGCTTTCAATGCTGTACCTTTTCCATAATTTTTATCGAGTATTATAATTTCAACATTATCTAACTTTTTTATTAAGTTTAATGAATTATCAGTCGAACCATCATCAACAGCAATAACCAAATCAACATACTTTAAAGTTTTTTTTATGACTTCCAATATGAAATCTTCTTCATTATAAAAAGGAATCACAGCACAAATATTATTTTTTCTTAAAGTTATCAAAAATACTTTTCCAACTTTGAATTTGATTATACTTAATACTTGAGTTTATTCTATGTTTAAGAGACTGTTTAGAAAAACCTTTTTCTAATATACCATTTTCTGCTAAAGAAATACTTCCGGTCTCTTCTGATACTATCAAGCATAAAACATCTGCTTGCTCTGATATACCTAAACCTGCTCTATGTCGCATTCCTAAGGTTTCATCATTCCATTTAGTAAATTGTGATAAAGGTAGCGTAACTCTCGCTGCTTCTATTATATCTCCTTTTATAACAACTGCTCCATCGTGAAGTGGTGACCTAGGAAAAAAAATAGATGTAAGAAGTGATTTTGTTAATCGTGCGTTGAGTAATTCGCCTGTTTCAGCGAAACCTCGTATTCCAGATGATTTAATTATGACAATTAAAGCTCCGTGCTGATGTTGTGATAATTCAAATGCGGATTCTACGATAATGTCGGTCGGTAGTTTGACTTCAACTCTGAAAATTTTTTTAATTACCGGATTTCGTGCAAGCAAAACCAAAATTCTCCTTATTTCAGGTTGAAACAATATCACGAATGCAAGAACCCAAACATCTGTAATAAGTTTTAATAACCAACTGACTGCTCTCAGATGTATTAACTGAGCAATGAAAGAAATAAATAGAATTATTAACAATCCAACAAAAATCTGTGAAGCAACTGTTCCTCGTAATGTGGAGTATAATTTATAAAATATGAAAGCTACTATTGATATATCTATTATATCAGATAGAGTTACTGTAAGAAATCCTATTTTGAATAATTCGACCAATTGTCTAAATAATTTTGTTAATTAAATCTACTAATATTCTACCATTTTTTACATTATGAGTTCTGATAATTCTTGCAGAGTTAATAATTGAAATTGTTTCAAGAATGCTTGTTGGGAAATCTCTTTCAGTTACTTCAAGGTTTAATGTTTTTCC
The DNA here is from genome assembly GCA_937125135.1 of uncultured Ignavibacterium sp. Lineage (GTDB taxonomy): Bacteria > Bacteroidota > Ignavibacteria > Ignavibacteriales > Ignavibacteriaceae > Ignavibacterium. The sequence continues at coordinate 25,813 of CAKZLD010000117.1, read as the reverse complement.
AATAAAAGATTTTCTCGAAAGACCAATTAATATTGGATATCCCAATGTTGAAAATTCTTTGAGTCTTTTAATAATTGTAAAATTATCCTGCACACTTTTTCCAAAACCAATTCCCGGATCGATAATAATATTGGGTAAATTATTCTTTTTAACCTCATTTATTCTGTTATTCAAATAATCATAAATATCTGAAATTATTTCATTGTAAGATGGATTATCTTGCATAGTCTTAGGGATTCCTTTCATATGCATTAAAATTACAGCAACATTTTTAGCACCGCAAACATTAATCATATTTTTATCTAAAGTCATTGCGCTTATATCATTTACAATTTTTACTCCTAAATCAATAGCACTTTCGGCGACTTTGCTTTTAGTTGTATCAATGGATATAATTAAATCGCTTTTATATGAGAGTAATTTCTCTATAACAGGAAGCACTCTTCTTTTTTCTTCATCCTCCGAAATAAATTCCGAACCAGGTCTTGTTGATTCTCCACCGATATCAATTATATCTACTCCATCGTCAATCATTTTAAGACCATAGTTAAATGCATCTTCTGAATTAAAGTAATTACCTCCATCAGAAAAAGAATCGGGAGTTACGTTTAATATCCCCATCAAATAAGTTTTTCTAAAATCGAAAACTTTATTTCCAATTTCATATTTGATAGTGATTGAATTATTGAAGTTATTCAATGAGTTAGAAATCTTTTTTATGATGTCATTGTAAGAACTCATTTCTTTTAATTTATCTGAAAGTAAGTAAGGGCTTTCAGTTATTAAGATGTTTGAATGATTCAGTTCGGATGTAACAAAATGAATTGATTGTTGATTGAATAAATTTATAAGAAAATTTTTTTCTTCGGGAATTAAATCTCTGACTTCTACTAATTCAATTGGAATTTGATTTATGGGAAGATTATAGCATTTAACTAAATGTGAAATCACTGCATCGTCAATTGCTTTGATAACGTGAACAATCATAGCTAATGAAGTGAATTATAATGAAGAAATAATATTTTTAAATTCTGTTACTGAAGCGCTAATATTATCGCTATTAAAAATAGATGCACCTGCAACCACAATATCAGTTCCTGCAGTAATTACATCTTTTAAATTATCTTTATTTATTCCGCCATCAATCTCAATTTGAAAGTTAAGATTTAATTCTTTCCTAATTCTGTTCAACTCGGATATTTTTTTGAGTGATGAAGGAATAAATTTTTGTCCACCAAATCCCGGATTTACTGACATAACCAAAACAAAATCAACAAACTCAAGTATATCAGTTAAACAACTGACTGGAGTTGAAGGATTGATAACAACTCCTGCTTTTATTCCGAGCTCTTTAATTTTATTAATTGTTCTGTTGAGATGAACAACTTCCTCAAAATGAACTGATAAATAGTCAGCCCCTGCATCTACAAATTCTGAAATAAAATTATCCGGATTTTTAATCATCAAATGAACATCAAGCGGAAGGTTTGTAATCTTCTTGATTGTGTTAACGATAAAAGGTCCGAAGGTAATATTTGGAACAAATTGACCATCCATAATATCACAATGGATAATATCTGCTCCAGCCATTTCGATCAATCTGATTTGTTGATGTAAATTTGAAAAATCTGCGGATAAAATAGATGGTGCTAATAATTTCATTTAATATTGTATTTCTTCAGTTGTTTCGGAAATTGTACCTTGTTTCGTTACAAATAAATCAACCTTGTCACCCGGATTTAGCTTATTTCCATAAACAGGATATTGATCTAAAATGGTGTTTGGAAGCAAAGTGTTCGAAATTAAATAATTAATTTTTCCAACCTGCAGAGTACTATCATTAAGGATTTGTCTCGCTTCAGTCAAGGATTTACCTACTAAATCAGGAACTATAATTCTACCGCTTAAGTTGCCTGAGCTAACAAAAATATTAACTGAACTTCCTCTTTTTAACATTGTACCTTCAACGAATTGTTGATCAAATACCATATCCTTAGGATAGTTAGATTGAAGGTAATCAACTTTTCCCAATTTTAATCCCAACCTTTCCAAAGCAAATTTTGAATCAACAACCGATTTACCTTTTAGAGAAGGAACAATCACCATTTTTTCGCCGCCTCCAACAAAGAGGTATATTGTCCTGCCTGATTTAACAATTTTACCTGCTTCTGGTCGTTGTATAAAAATTTTACCTTTTAAGTTCTCATCACCGAAAGAAGTATCAGCAATAATCACTTCAAAACCTTTAGCTTCCAAAATATCAATTGCTTCTCTTTCAGTTTTGCCTACTACCGAAGGAATTGCAATTTCCTCAGAGGAGACATAAAATGGTAAAATAACTTTGTCCAAAACAAGAAAAACAATTAGAGATGAAAAAAAAACGATGGCTACTTTTTTAAGCAAGAAATTTCCGTTCATAATTTTTATTATTCCAAATATATTTACAGAGTATTTCTTTTTCAAACATTTAACCCATTGAGAATTGATAATAAATGATTAAAAACTATTTTTTCCTTAGTCGTATTGGTAATGAATTAAATTCGAGAATAAGTGGATGTACTATTTTAGAGAGTTACACAATCAAAAAAGATACTTTATTTATTACTCTACGAAATGAAAATGAATTTACTTTAGAGATATGCGTTAATCATTCAATGCCTTTCATTCTCTTGAATGAATCATTCGTCAGGAAAAAACGTAATTCCGTCAATATATTTTCTGATATTTTAAATCTTAGAATTTCAGCAATATTTATTGCAAAAGATGATAGAGTATTACTATTCCAAATTGAGAATGAAATTTCATTATTCTTTTCAATTAGAGGGAAATTCACAAATGTTTATTTATTGAAAGATGGTGAATTTTCATCATTCAAAAAACTTTCTGATGAAGAATTAGAGAAAGTCAAGAACGATTTTTTATCACTCGAATTTGTAAATCCATTAACTTTGCCAGATTTCTCAGATGATAAAAATCTGTCAATTTATGAGTTAAATAAAAAATATCCTTTTATCTCTAATGAAATAATTGATAAAGTAACTGAAAATGAAATTCCAAATTTTAAATATTTAATCGCTCTTATCGAAAATATTTTTTATGATGATTTTTATCTGATTAAAAATTTTGAAAAGAAAACTGTTGAGATTAATAATGTTATTCCTGATGATGATAATCATTATGAAATTGAAAAATATTCTTCCGCATTGGAAATCTCATCTGATTATTTAAAGACACTTCAGTATTATGATGAATTTAATAGAATGTATAAATACACTCAGAAGACTATAGAAAAGGATTTGACAAATCTTATCAGCAAAAAAAATAACATCATAAACAAATTAAAGTCTGGAAACAATGAGGAGGGATACAAAAGATTAGCAGAACTTCTATTGATTAATAAAAATAAATTGGCAACTGGTTTGGAGGAAATTTTTATTAATAATGTTTTTAATAACAACACTCCGATAAGAATTCAGTTGAATAGGAAATTTACTCCTCAACAAAACATCGAATATTATTTTAACAAAGCAAAAGAAGAAAGAATTTTTTTTGCAAGAAGTGATAAAATTCTTTCTCAAATAGAAAATAGAATTAATGTTTTAGAAAATGCATCAAAGGATTTGACTCAGTGCAAATCGTTAAAAGATTTGCAATTAATTATGAAAAATATTGGGATTAAAATGAAACAGGAAACTTCAACTCAAAACGAACCGAAAATGAAATTTCGACATTATAAAATAGAAAACAGGTTTAATGTTTTCGTTGGGAAGGATAGCAAATCAAATGATTTACTGACTTTAAAATTTGCAAAACAAAACGACTATTGGTTTCACGCAAGGTCTGTATCAGGTTCTCACGTGGTGTTAAAAATAGAGAACAAAAACGAATCTGTTCCAAAAAATATTCTGAAAAAAGTTGCAAGTATTGCTGCATTCTATAGTAAAGCAAAAAGTTCATCTTTAGTTTCTGTTTCTTTTACACAAAAAAAATATGTAATAAAGAAAAAAGGGATGGATATAGGTCAGGTTGCACTTATCAAGGAAAATACATTGTTAGTCAAACCAGAAATTCCAGAAGATACAGTTTTAGTTGAACAAGAATAATATGCAACATTCTTATTCATTTAGTAGTCTTAAGGATTAAAAAGAGAGGACTATTATGAAAAGTATGTTTGTTACAATTCTTTCTATTTCGATTTTTATATTATTTAATCAGGATTCACTCGCATTCGAGCAGAGCAGTGTCTTCCATTCTCTGAAAAAAGCCATCACTACAAATTGTGATTCTTCGTGTAAAAATAATAAATACAGCTTTTTCAATTTTGATGAGATGTTAAAAAATCATAGTATTTACATAGACAGCTTGCTTAAAAAATATCGAGTCGAAATTGACATTGATAGAAATTTTAACGAAGATTTCTTTAAGAAATTTAAGGACAAAATACCAAAATTCTGGAACGATATTCCAAAAATTGATAAAGAAAAATTTGATGAATTATTAAGAGAACTTGATAAAAATATTGACAAAGATAGCCTGTTGAAAAAATTTAGATTTTTCAGAAAAAGAGATTTATTTGATAACTCAGAGTTAACTGAAATTTAACAAAAAGTTTCACTTAGGTTTTCACTAATTTAGAATCACAAATAAAATAAGATTTAATTTCAATGAGAATAGCAATACAAATCTTTGTCCTATTTATACTTTCAATAAGAATAATAATCGCTCAGAACTCTCCATATTTAATTCTTGTTTCATTTGATGGATTCCGATGGGATTATCCTTCTAAAGAACTAACTCCCAACCTAAATCTAATTGAACAAAATGGCGTTAAAGCACTATCTCTCAAACCTTCTTTTCCTACAAATACTTTCCCAAATCATATTAGTATTGTTACGGGATTATTTCCACAAAATCATTCAATAATTTCAAATAATATCTACGATAGATATTTTGATGAATATTATTCAATTAGTGATACTAATGCAGTGAGAAATCCCCGATGGTACAAAGGAGAAATGATTTGGGAAACAGCCCGAAGACAAGGAGTGATAACAGCAAGTTATTTTTGGCCAGGCTCTGAGATGAATTTAGAATTTAGAAGACCGAACTACTATGAGAAATACGATCACAACAGAGACTATCTTGTAAGAGTTAATGGTGTTTTAGGTTGGCTTAAATTACCACTCGATAAAAGACCAAGATTTATAACTTTATATTTTGATATTGTTGATACATATGGACATAAATATGGACCTTTTTCGGAAGAAACAAACAAAGCAGTTTATCTTGTAGATTCTGTATTAGGTTATTTGATGAACGGAATAAAAGAGCTTTCTTTAACCGATAGTGTAAATTTAATTGTAGTTTCAGATCACGGAATGACAAATATAAATTCACAAAATGTTATCAATATCGAAGAGATAATTTCAAACGAAAGAATAAAGATCATCGGGAAAGGTTCTTCAATGCATCTCTTTGGTAACAAAAAAGATTTAGAAGACGTTTATCATAAACTATCAAATAGTAAAAATAATTATGAGGTTTATTGGAGATCTGAAATCCCGGAATATTTTAATTTCAATAACAACCCACTAATCGGAGATATTTTCATTCTGGCTGATTTAGGTTGGTCTCTTATTACAAACAGGGATTTAAAAAAGGAAAATAATTACTCTGGTGGCAATCACGGTTTCGATAACAATCATATTGATATGCACGGTATTTTTTATGCTATTGGTCCTTCATTCAAACAGGGTTATAAGATTGGAACTTTAGAGAATATTCACATATATCCATTGCTGTGTAAACTTCTGAATATTATTCCAAATAAATCAATTGATGGAGATATAAAACAGATTGAGTTTATTCTAAAATAACAACAAAAATTTACATTAGTTAATTACTACTCACTATTTGATAGCCTGTCTTTCTCATCGAGGGAAATAGTTTCGAAATGATTAAATATTGTTTCGGAGTAATAACATAATCTCTTTTATCATTTGGAGACAAATCTGATAATTCACTAAATATTTTTGTTGAAATGTCTTCATCCAAATCTGTCAAATCATTCAAAAGTTCAAGATCATAGAAAGAAATTTTATTCCTTTTTAATTCGTAAGTTATTGTTTTAATAGTGTTTGAATCCAACCAATCATCTCCTGAATGAATAAATATCTTATTCAGTTGTTCAAAGTCTCTTAAGATGTTATAAACTGCATTCTTTGTTTGAAGTTTAGAATAATTTCTGCCAAACTTATAGATCAAATCTTTAATCTCACTATTAATTAACACAAAATACTTTTTATCACTTTCCTTAATTATTCTTAATTTTTTCTGAAATGATTTGTCAGGAATGATTAAAAATGAGATAGGTTCAGGTGTCTCAACTATTTCTTTTACAAGATCATCAGCATCATTAACTTTAATTAAAAATGAAAGCTTACCTTTATTTCGTGTTTTGCTTTTATCAACTGATAGTCTTGCCGATAATTTAATTTCTTCATTAGAGTAGATACTACAGTATGACACTTGATTATTTACAGAATCTTTTGTTTTTATTTGAACATTTTTATCCGCAAAGTTTCTTTCTAACTCAAGTAATAATAATTCAATCGGAACATCTGAATATACTTTAACATTGTAAAAATAATAATCATCATTAGATTCACTTTTTATCATATCATCAGAGATATCATAATTACTCAAAGATGAAATAAAAAGATTTTTTATTTCATTAGTATCTATGTCTGTTTTTTTATGTGAATTATTCTGAACAGAAAAAAAATAATCAATGGAAATTCTAATTATTAGTAAGGCTATAATAAAGCCAACTAATAGCTTAAATAATCTAAAAGAGGAAAACATAATAGAAACTAAGTATTGGTAAAATTCGGGGTTCGCTTCTCAAGAAATGCTAATGTACCTTCCTTGAAGTCATTCGTACCACAACAAAGACCGAATAATATTGCTTCGTAATTTAGTCCTTGGTTCAAACTCATTTGACTTGTAGCATTTATAGCTTTAATCGCTATTCTGATAGCTTGTTGACCTTTAGAGTTGATAAGATTTAAGATTTCTATTGTCTTAGAAAGTAATTCTTCTTTACTAAAAATTTTATTCACAAGACCAATCTTCAATGCTTCTTCTGAGCTTATCAGATTGCCTGTTAAAATCATTTCCATAGCTCTGCCTTTACCAACAAGTCTCGTTAATCGTTGAGTACCACCATAGCCGGGAATTATTCCAAGATTAACTTCAGGTTGACCGAACTTTGCATTATCCGAAGCGTATCTGAAATGACAAGCCAATGCTAATTCACAACCACCGCCAAGAGCAAATCCATTTACTGCTGCAACAACAGGTTTTTCCATTTGTTCTATGTAATTGAAAACTTCTTGTCCATATTCAGCAAATTGTTTGCCTTCCAACATTGATAATTTATTTAGCTCAGAAATATCTGCTCCAGCAACAAAAGCTTTCTCTCCCGCTCCAGTCAATACAACTGAATAGACTTTGTCATCATCATTTAATTTTTGAAAGACAAATTTTAATTCTTCTAAAGTTTGTCTATTGAGAGCATTTAATTTTTCAGGGCGGTTAATTCTAACTATTGCGATTTTTTCGACATACTCGATTGTTAAATTTTTTAATTCCATTTTTACTCCTATAAGCTTACAAAAATTGGTATTCTAATTTTTAAGTCCATTGAAATAAAATTATTCGATTTAAAGAAATGATAAGAACCAAGAACTTCCATCATAAACATTGAAAATCCTCCGCCGACATTAATACCCAGTTTTGAATTTTCTTCAAGGAAATTATTTCTGCCTCTATCAAGTTTAAACTCGTGTAATTTTTGGAATAAAGAATATGATAGTCCGCCTTGAATAAATGGCATAAACAAAACAATATTTTCAGCTAATGGCGAAAAATAATGACGCAGTCCAACATCAATTGCTAAAGCATTTGTATGAAAATTAGAATAATCTGATTCTTGAAAAAAATTCTGTGAACCCGGAAACTGATCGAAACCTATAGACGCATAAAAAAACAAAGGAAGTATATCTGTATCTGAATATGAAAACTCAACATTAAATCCGTATCCAATATCTGTATTTTTAAAGAAATCGAAAACAGGTAATCTCGGTCCAGCCCCAAAGCTTAAAAATGATCCCTGAGCTTTACTAGTGATCAACGTTTGAGCATTCAATTCGAACAAACAACAAATAAAAACAAGTACAACAAATAATTTTTTCATTTCATTTTACTGAATACTATTTGTGAATATTCATTTTGTATTTTGTGATAATTTCATTCGTCTTTCCGCCAAACTCTCCTGTCATTATTACGAAATATAAAACTACTATTGAAATCAAGATGATAATTATTCTGTAACTAAAATTGGTTTTTATCTTTCTGATGAAATAAATTCTTAATAAAAAAAGTATTCCAGAAAACCATGCAGTATAATTTGCAAATTCAATATGTGAATTTAGAATCTTTAACTCAGCATTAGAAATATTTTTATAAATATTCAAATTAGAATTTCCCGTTATTAAAGCTAAGATTAAACCGAATATTCCAATAATAAGAATTACCAGACTCAATTTATCACTAAAATCAGATTTTTTCATAAAGGAAAAAATTTCAACAAACGGATAAATAACCAAAAAAGCTATTGGAAAATGAATTATCTTCTGATGTAATGAAGCCAATTCTTCCATTTTAACCACACATTAAGGAACCGCCATTAACATTTATAACTTCACCAGTTATATGCTTCGATAATTCAGAAGCTAGGAATAATACAGGACCAGCAATATCATCAGGACTTGGAATTTTTTTGAGAGGAATTTCCTGTAACTCCTTCATTAAAACTTCTTTATTACTTAAAGTTGGAATTGACATATCAGTCCATACCCAACCCGGAGCAACACAGTTTGCTAAAATATTATATTCAGCTAATTCCTCAGCTATAGATTTAGTGAAAGAAATCATTCCACCTTTCGAAGCTGCGTAATGTGAATAGCTTCCTTCTCCTCTCTGTCCAGCAGTTGAAGAAATATTTATAATTCTGCCAAATCTCTTTTTCTTCATATAAGGAACTACTAATCTTGTAAAATAAAAAGCTGAAGTCAAATTTACTCTCAAAGTTTCTTCCCAATCTTCTAAAGTCATTTTATCAATTTTCCCTTCCTTCCATATGCCGGCATTATTAACCAAAATATCTATTCTCCCAAAATCATTTATTACATTATCCACACAAGCTTTAATTTGTTCAGGGTCTGAAATATCAACTTTATAAGAATTACACTTTGTAAGTTTAGAATATCTTTTCGCAATTTTATTTGCTTCAGATGAGTTCTTATTATAAGTAAATGCAACAGAAGCATTGGTAATAGAAAAGTACTTTACACAAGAAGCACCAATTCCCCTGCTACCACCAGTGATAAGAACAACTTTTGATTTAAGATTAATCATTTAATACTCCACTTTGTATAAAAATAAACCTTTTGCAGGAACATTTTCTCCTGCGAATTCTCTATTCTTATTATTTATTATTGTTTCAATTTCTTTATGATTTAATTTTTTCTTCGCAGCGTTTAATAATGTTCCAACGATTGCTCTGACCATTCCCCTTAAAAAGCGATTCGAAGTGATCTTAAAAATTGTAATTTCTTTTTTTTTGATCCAACATGCTTTATAAACATTACAAATTTTGTTCTCCTCATCAGATCCTTTTTTACAAAAAGCAGAAAAATTTTTTTCACCCAAAAGTGTTTCAGAGATTTGATTTAAATATTCGATATCAAGATTTACCGGATAAAAATAAGAATAATTATAGTAGAAAGGAGATTTTTTATCCGATATTAAATAAATATATGTTCTCTTTTTTGCATCAAATCTTGCGTGAAAATTTTCTGGTACTGAAATAATATTGTTTATAGATATATCGTTTGGTAAAACTGAATTCAATGAATATTTAAAAACAAAAAGATTCAGATTTTCTTCCGTTTTGAAATTAGCTTTTTGATCAAGTGCATGAACTCCGGTATCTGTTCTTCCAGAACCTATTATTTTAATTTCTTTCCTTAAAATTTTACTTATTGATTTTTCTATTTCTTCCTGAATTGTTCTGGCATTGTTTTGATATTGCCAACCATTATATTTTGTTCCATCATACTGAATTGAAAGAAGATAGTTATTCATTCTAAAGAAAAAGAATTATCAAATAAATTATTTGGGCGAAAAGAATTATTCCCAAACCTTTTAAAGCAATTTTCGATAATTGTTTACTCCCCCAAATGTAAGTGATAACTATTTTAATAAGTGTATTTGTTGAAGTGGCAAATATTAATGCTTTCTTGGCTTCACTTCCCACAATTGATTCATTGAAAAATTTTGATAGTGATAAAATTATAGCATCTATACTTGAAAATCCTGCTAATGCACTTGCAATATATACTCCCTGATTGCCTAAATAAGTTTGAGCTAATTTTGTGATAAATATAGTTACAGCAAAAATAACCCCGAACAAAAATGCAGATGTTAGTTCAAAAGGATTCTTAATATTTAATTCTTCTCCACTAATATTGTTTGACTTTCTAAATAAGATCAAATAAATGCTGAACCCAATCAGAGAGAAAATAATCATCGGGACAAAAATTATTCTTGCAAAATTTGGATTGAGAATCGAAATGATAATTATGACTCTTATGAACATCATAGAGGAAGCTGCAACAATACCTAATGAATAATTATTTGAAAGATTTTCCTCGACAATACTTTTTTTACTTATCGAAAAAGCGTAAGCAGTACTTGAAACTAAACCACCAAGAATACTTGTAAACAATATCCCTTTTTTACTGCCATATAATTTTATTAAAACATAACCAAGAAAACTTAATCCACTTACAAAAATTACCATATACCAAATTAATGTTGGATTTAAGACATTCAACGGTCCGATAGTTTTATCCGGAAGAATTGGAAGAATTATTAAAGTAATTATTGCAAGTTTCAAAGTTGCATATATATCTTCTGCGTTGATTTTACCCACAAACGAATGTAACTGAATTTTAAGCGAAAGAAATAGAGTAATAATTATTGCAATAATGACTGGTAAATGCATATATCCCCAAAATACCATCGAGCCAAGGAGGAAAACAATAAAACCTGCAATTTCTGAGGTTCCGCCTCTTCTGCCGCGAACAGCAGCTGAATAATAAGCAGCAGTAGAAAGTGTAGAAAATCCCAGAAAAATAACAGCATAGAGCCAATCAATGGTAATTGAAGAAACTAATGCTGATGTAAAACCTAAAAGTCCTATCAAAGGAAAAGTTCTTATTCCGGCGAAAATCTTTTCATCTTTTTTTCTTGAGTATTCTCTTTCCAATCCGATTAACAAACCAATAAAAATCACAACAGCGATGCTTTGAAAAATCAATAACAAATCTGATGAATGAATTATTGGTTCAGGTGATGGGAATAAATTTTTAAGTAAACCATTTTGATTAGAAGTATTTGGGATAATTTGATCCCCGGTTATTATTGAATCCTGATTCATTTTACTACTACAGTTTTGATGTTTACAAATTCTCTTATTCCAAAAATTGAAAGTTCTCTTCCGTAACCAGATTGTTGAATGCCACCAAATGGTAATCTTGGATCAGATCTAACAAATGCATTTACAAAGCAGGAGCCAGCTCGAAGTTTATTTCTCGCAATAAGCTCTCCTTTTGCTACATCGTTTGTAAATACTGCAGCACCCAAACCAAAAATACTTTTATTTGCAAGACGTATTGCATCATCTTCATCTTGAGCTTTAACGATTGCCGCTACAGGACCGAAAATTTCTTCATCGAAAGCAGGCATTCCGGGTTGAACATCAGAAAGAACTGTTGGAGGATAATATGCTCCTTTATAATCAGGAATGAATCCACCAGTTTTCAGAACTGCTCCTTTGGAAACACTCTCAACAACTTGTTGATGAAGTTCATCTCTTAATTTTGAACTTGCCTGAGGTCCAATATCATTTGTTTCATCAAACGGATCGCCCATTTTCTTGGAAGCCATTAGATTGGTGTACAATTCAACAAATTCATCATAGATAGGTGCTTCAACGATGAATCTTTTTGCTGCGATACAGCTTTGTCCTGCATTTATCAATCTTGAAGTTACACAGGTCTCAACTGCTAATTTCAAATCGGCATCTCTTAAAACGACATATGGATCACTTCCGCCAAGTTCTAACAAAGTTTTTTTCAAATATCTACCAGATAATGAAGCTACAGATGAGCCAGCCGGAACACTACCAGTTAATGAAACTGCCTGAACTGATGGATGTGAAATAATTTCTTCAATTCTTGATGAACTTAAAAGAACAGTACTAAATGTAAATTCGGGAAAACCAGCTCTCAAAAAAATTTTTTCAATCTCCAAAGCACATCCACTCACATTTGAAGCATGTTTTAAGATTGCTGTATTTCCAGCCATTAAAGTTGGAGCAGCAAATCTGAATACTTGCCATAGTGGAAAATTCCAAGGCATTATTGCAAGAATAACTCCTAATGGTTGGAATGAAATATAACTTTTCGAAAAATCAGTTTGAACGATTTCATCCATTAAAAACTTTTCTCCATTTTCAGCATAATAATCACAAACCCATGCACATTTATCAACTTCTGCATAAGATTGAATAATCGGCTTACCCATTTCTAAAGTCATCAGTTCAGCTAACATTTTTCTATCTTCCCTCAGGATTGCAGCTACTTTCTTCAACAGCTCTGCTCTCTTACTAAATGAAACACCTGACCAATTTGTAAACTGAGCAATAGCATTTTCGATTATTGATTGAATTCTTTTCTCATCATATTCCTGATAAGAAGCAATTAAAGAATTATTTGAAGGATTAATTGATTGAATCATTTTAGTACTCAAAATTTTGTTCGTTTAATAATTACCATTGTTTTGTCATCGGAATAAGTTCCGTTTTTGTTAAACTTTAGAATATCATCCAGAATAATCATCGCAATTTCTTTTGGTGATTTCTCTTTATTTTGTTTCAGTAATTGAACTAACCTTATTTCTGGATAAGCTTCCCCTTGTGAATTAGTTGACTCAATTATTCCGTCAGTAAAAATCAACAAAATATCATTTGGATAAATATTTATGCTTTCGATATCATATTTAGCGTGCGGAACTGGACCAAGTACAGGACCAGTTACCATCAGATATTCAATTTTGTTTTTTCTGCTGTTATAAAATATTGGAGGATTATGACCTGCATTAGTGTAAAGAAACAATCCTTTCTTATCAATAGAAATTTCGCCATAAAAGAGAGAAGAAAACTTATCATCTTCAAAAATTTTATTAACCAATTGATTCATCTTCTTCATCAATGGAGTAATTTTTATTTCAAAATTACTTGCCATACGAAGTGCTCCTGAGATATACATTGCCTCAGCAGCTGCGGCTACCCCTTTGCTGGCTGCATCACCAACTGCAATTGCAAGTCTGTCTTTATCTTCACCAATTTCTAAGTAATCAAAAAAATCACCACCAACTATTTCTGCAGGATGAGTGAGTCCAAATATCTCGTATGAATTAAAATGATATTCATGTTCAGGGAGAATGCTTCTCTGAAGTTGTCTTGCTTTATCTATATCAGCTTTTAAGTTTGAAGCACTTGCAAGAATTCTTCTTTGTTTAATTTGTGAAGTGAGCGCCGTTGCAATTATACTCATATTCAAACGGAACTCTTCATCAAGAGAATCGCTGTTCAGAGCAAAGATGTATTCATAATAAATTTTATTATTGAGTTTAATCTTACTACCGACACCAGTGGCTGAATACTTAAATATACCTTTTCTCTTTAACTCAGTTAATGTTTCATCTGCTAAAATTGTCCTTTCCTTTTCTATTCTGTCAAATTCCGGATAATTTTTTAATCTTATTTTGAATTTAGGATCAATTTTCTCCATCAAGCCAGTTTGATATAATAATTTATAAGACTGAATTGATGGTTCTAATTTCCAGATTCTTCCGCCTGTAATGTGAAAAGTTTTATCATAAACAATTTGGTCTAAAACACTGATTAGCATTTCCTGTTCATCAGAAAATTTTTTCGAGGCAATGTTTTCAATTGTTCTATGTAATTTTTTTTGATCCATCTAACCTTTACTCACAATAATAATTTATCATTTTAATTATAGATAATTTACAAACTTCACAAAAGTTATTTACAGAAATGGACTTCATCGTACAATCATATTCCGGTCTGAATATACCTTTGGCTGAATAACCTCCTCCTTCAAAAACTCCAACTTTATTTATAAATTCTCTTGAGTTGGGAGTGGGAATTGGAATATCACTTTCGATCAAATTTTTCCATTTAGATTCAAAATCAATGAGAGTTGTTATATTGGGTTCCAAAGGTTCAACATCATAACGATAAAAATTTTCGTAAGCTACTTCTGAGTTGTAATACTCATCAGCAAGAAACGCGAAGCTGTGTCCAAATTCGTGAGTGAAGACATATTCTGAAAATTTATTATCACTCACACAAACTGCATAATAATTATAAATTGCTCCTCCTCCGTATTCATCGGTATTTACAATTATATAAATCTGATCGTAAGGAACATTCGAAGCAACATTTCTCAAAGTTTTATTATCCGAAGTCATCAAGTATCTATCCAAATAAAATGTATAAAATCTGGAGTTAAGAATTGTATTTCTCCATATATTCTCAGGAGGAATGTCTGTGCCACTTTCATCAGAGAAAGCAAAAACTAATCGAATATTAAATTTATCCTGATGCTCTTTGAATGGTGAAGTATTAAATAAATATTGTTTAAATCTTTTAACATCATTAGTGAGCTTCGTACTATCTTTATGAGTATATCCTTCCGGAATGATAACGATATCTACTTTGTCGCTATAACTACCGCTCTCGAAAACAGCAATAGAATTAAACTTAGATTTTTTTTCTCTTACGATGTATTTATCATTTGGATCAATGTTGAGTATAAAAACATTATTAAAATTATTAGAGGAATCTCTTGAATAAAATTCAACAACTACTTTGTTTTTTGGATAAGGAATTAAAACTGATTCATGAAAAATTTTGGAAATATTTTTTGCCTCTTCTGTTGTTTGCCATTCACTGAAAAGAGTAGAATAATTGTATGAATAAAGAATAATACCATTCTGATAATCTTTAACAAGTATTTGATATTTTCCATAATCAAAAGGGCTTATAAGATTCTTTTTATTTCCAGCCCAGTATTTTTCTTCGATAATCTCATCAAGAATAATAAACTCAGAATTGTTAGTGCCTCCGTGATAATAATCAATCCTCAGAGCTCCATCTCTGAAATAATCTTCGAAGTCTATTTGACAGTAAAGAAATGAGAGATTATTTAGAGAAGTAGTGATTATAAAAATTATTGTAATAAATATTTTATTCATTATTGTTTCTTTAATCTTTTGCTTTATGAATTACAGTTTGAGGGAATGGAATCTCAATCTTCTCTGAGTTTAATAATTCATATATTTTTTCGCGAAGTCTGCACTGCATTTCCCAAGCATTCGAATAATGATCTGTGAATGCAACCAATCTGAAATCCAATGAATAAGCACCAAAGTTCATAAAATATACTTCTGGTGATTTTTCCTTAGACAATGCGGGATCGTCCTCAGTTGCTTTTAATAAAGTCTCTTTTACTTTCTTCAAGTCAGAGCCGTAAGCAACTCCAACATCTACAACTACCCTTGTCAAAGTAGTAGGATAAGTAATGTTTACTAATCTTGACTTAACAATTTCGTTATTAGGAATAACAACAATATTATTATCAAAATCCTGAATTTTTGTACTACGAATTCCAATTTCAACAACATCACCCACCTGATTATCAGCATAACGAATTCTGTCTCCTATTCTGAAAGGGCGATCAATCATAATTATAAAACCACTAATCATATTTGAAATTGATTCCTGAGCAGCCAAAGCGATAGCAAGTGAACCAACACCTAAGGAAACAACAAAAGCACTAATATCTATTTTTAATTTTGCAAGAACCACCGCAAATGCAAGAATAAATAATAATATCTTAGAAACTTTTTTTATGAGAGGAAATAAACTGCCACTTAAGTTTCTGTCATCTTGAGCGTTTATCTTTTGAGCGTACCAATCAAAAATTATGTTGATTACTTTGAATGAAATATTCAGCAAAATGATGATGAAAACAATAAATAGAATTATTTCGACAATGAATATTAAATTTTCGAAAAAAGGATAATACTTGATCAACGGTTTATCTAAAAATTTAGAATCGCTTTTAATACCTTTTTCAAATAGAATCAGAGCTAAATAAATACCACCAAGAAAAGCAAGTCTATAAATTGCAGTTCCCGAAATGTTTACCAATAAGTCATCAATTTCTGTTCTAGTTCTTTGAACAAAAGGTTTGATTATCTTTTTAATTATGAAACCAAGAAATTTTGAAACGAAAAAAGACAAAAGAATTGTAATTACAATCAAAACAATTCTGTATAGTAATTCATCCTGAAGAAAATTTCGAAGAGTATCTAAAACAAAATTCATTAGTTAACCTTTCTTGAACCCGGTTTGACTAAAGGTAATTTATTCTCTTTGCAAAGAGGACATTCATTTTCAATATATGACACAGCATCCAATTTTAATGAACTTTTAAATGGATAACCAAAATCAACTTTCCCGTTACTTCTATCAACTATTGAAGCGACGCCGATAACCTCTGCTCGAGAATTTTTAACAATCTCTATAACTTCAAATACAGAGCCGCCGGTTGTAACAACATCTTCGCATACTAAAACTTTCTCATTTTCTGAAAGAGTAAAACCTCTTCTTAAAGTCATAATATTATTTTCCCTTTCAGAAAAAATAGATTTTTTGCCAAGTTGTCTTGCAACTTCATATCCAACGATAATACCTCCCATAGCTGGAGCGATGACAGTATCAATTTCAAAAGATTTATAGTAATCTGATAAAATCGAACATACCACAGAAGTGTATTCAGGATATTGAAGAATTTTTGCACACTGAAAATATTGATTGCTGTGTCTTCCGGATGTCAGCAAGAAGTGCCCTTCTAATAATGCATCAGTCTTTAAAAATATATCGAGTACATCTTTTTCTGTCATTCTTATGCCCAAACAGTTTGTAAGAAAAAATTGGTAGAATATTATTTTAATCTGTCTTCTATTCTTTGTGCAAGTTCAAAATCCTTTTCTGTAACACCACCTTCTGAGTGAGTTGAAATTGATATTCTGACTTTATTCCACGAGTGAAGTAAAATATCCGGATGGTGATCCATTTTTTCGGATTCAAGTCCAACTTTATTTACGAACGACAAAGCATCAATGAAATCCTTGAAAAAAAATTCTTTTTGAATTTGATTTTCTGAATAAAACCAATTGTCCATTGTTTTTAGTTTTGAATAAATTTCATTTTCTTTTAATACACTCATATTGATAATTATAGTTGTTAATGTATGTTGCAAATTTAACTAAAAAAAAAGGCTGTCTCAAAAAAAGTTAATGAGACAGCCTTTAGAAGAGGATTTATGATTTAACTTTCTTTTGATTCGGTTTGAATTGGCTTTTCTGGTGTTTCATTAATGAATACTAATTCATCAGCGTTCTCAAAATGTTTTGCAACTATCGTAGCACCTTCCTTGAACGAACCACGAAGAATTTCTTCTGCTAACGGATCTTCGACATATTTTTGAATTGCTCGTCTTAAAGGTCTAGCACCGAATTTTTCATCAAATCCTTTTTCGACAAGAAAATTTTTAGCTGATTCATCAAGAAGAACCACCATTCTTTGATCTTTAATATTTTGCACTAAGTCTTTTAGTTCAATATCAATAATCTGTAGTATATCTTCTTTATTCAAGCTTTTGAATACGATTGTATCATCAATTCTGTTGAGAAATTCTGGATTGAAAAGTTTTTTCATAGCTTCTTCAACAGTGTCTTTCATATGAGTATATTTATCAGATTCTTCTTTAGTACTAAACCCAAATGAACCAACGTTTTTTAAGTCTTTAGTTCCAACATTGGACGTCATAATTATAATCGTGTTCTTAAAGTCAACTTTTCTTCCGAAACTGTCGGTCAACATTCCATCATCTAAAACCTGAAGCAGAATACTAAAAATATCCGGATGAGCTTTTTCAATTTCATCAAAAAGAACAACTGAATAAGGACGTCTTCGTACTTTTTCAGTCAGCTGGCCGCCTTCTTCGTAACCGACATATCCCGGAGGTGCGCCCACTAATCTTGAAAGCGAGAATTTTTCCATATACTCACTCATATCAATTCTTATCAAAGCATCTTCTGAATCAAATAAATACTTAGCAAGAACTTTACACAATTCTGTTTTTCCGACTCCCGTTGGTCCAAGGAAAATAAAACTTCCAATAGGTCTATTGGGATTTTTTAATCCTGCTCTAGTTCTTCTGATAGCTTTTGCAAGTTTACTGACTGCTTCATCCTGTCCGACGATGCTCTGTTTAAGTGCATCTTCCATTTTCAATAATTTTTCTGATTCTGTTTGTGCAATTCTGTTAACTGGAATTCCTGTCATCATTGCGACTACTGTGGCGATATCTTCTTCGGTTACATCGTGAACCAAATCTTTAGTAGTCTCTTCCCATTCTTTCTTAACTAATTCAAGTTGTGACTGTAAATTTCTTTCTCTATCTCGTAATCTTGCAGCTTCTTCATAATCCTGCATTTTTACTACTTTTGATTTTTCTTTTCTTACTTCTTCAATACTTTCTTCTAATTCAAGAATATCTTTAGGCACTTCAAAATTTCCCATATGAACTCTTGAGCCAGCTTCATCAATTACGTCAATTGCTTTATCTGGCAGATGCCGGTCAGTGATATATCTGTTACTTAATTTGACTGCAGCTTCAATAGCTTCTTTAGTATATCTTACTTTATGATGTTCTTCATATCTGAATTTAATATTTTCAAGAATTTGAAGAGTTTCTTCATAAGATGGTGGCTCGACCATTACTTTTTGGAATCTTCTATCTAAGGCACCATCAGTTTCAATAAATTTTCTGTATTCATCCAAAGTTGTTGCACCAATGCACTGTATATCGCCACGAGCTAATGCTGGCTTAAACATATTTGAAGCATCCAATGAGCCTGATGCTCCACCAGCTCCGACAATAGTATGTAATTCATCAATAAACAAAATTACATCATCTGCTTTTTCTAATTCATTCATCAATGCTTTCATTCTTTCTTCAAACTGACCACGATATTTAGTACCTGCCACCAAACCAGCGAGATCAAGTGTTACAACTCTTTTGTCTTGTAAAATTCTCGGCACTTTTTTCTGAACAATTCTCAATGCCAAACCCTCTGCAATTGCTGTTTTACCAACACCAGGTTCTCCAATCAATACAGGATTATTCTTTTTTCTTCTGCTAAGAATTTGAGCTACTCGTTCGATTTCTTTTTCTCTACCAACAACTGGATCAAGCTTATCTTCTAATGCAAGTTTTGTTAAGTCTCTTCCAAAATTATCGAGTACAGGTGTCTTTGTTTTCTCAACCTTCAAATCAGACTTAGCTTGTTTTTGAGCATAATCTTTTGAAGAGCGCTGACTTAGTATTTCATTTAATTCTGCTCTTGCAGCATCATAAGTAACATTAAATTGGTGCAAAATCTGTGTGGCTATATTATCTTCATCTCTGAGAAGTGAGAGTAAAAGATGTTCTGTTCCAATAACATCCGCCTTATAAATTTTTGATTCGATTTGCGTAATCTTTAATACTTTTTCAGCTTGTTTTGTTAATGGGATATTTCCAATTGTTAGAGTTCCGCCGGATGTTCGTACTGTATCTTCTATTGCTTTTTTCAGTTTGATTAAATCAACATCCAAATTTCTTAAAATTTTTACAGCAATTCCCTGCCCTTCTCTGATTGTTCCCAATAGTAAATGTTCTGTTCCTATATAGTCGTGACCAAGTCTGAGTGCCTCTTCCCTGCTTAAACGAATTACATCTTGCAATCTTTCTGAAAAATTTCCATCCATTTTTTATCCTATTTTTATTTTATTAAACAAAAAAAATTGATTTTTTGTTTCAATTTGCAGTTTTTATCAGCATTTAAATTCTTAACTTAGATTTAATTACACCAATAATTTAAAGTTATTGATAGTCAAAAAAAAGTCTATTCTTATTTAATTTACTTTCTTCCACCAAAGCTGTAACAAAAACACATTAAAAGTTAGTAATTCCTCCGAAATATTGTATTATTTTCAAGAATAATTTTTATTTTTCAGATATAAACTCATCATAATAATCGGAGAAAAAAATGGAAGCTTTAACAGGATTATCAATTTTTTTAATTGTCGCGATATTTTTCATTCTTTTACTGTTCTTTTATTTCATTCCAGTAGGTCTCTTTATAACAGCTTATTTCTCTGGAGTGAAACTAAAAATATTCAGAGATTTGGTTGGGATGAGATTAAGAAAGGTTCCTCCAGTCTTAATAGTAAGGAATATGATAACTGCTACAAAAGCAGGTTTAACTGTTGATCAGGCAAAACTTGAAGCACACTATTTAGCAGGTGGAAATGTAACTAAAGTTATCAATGCACTTGTATCAGCTGATAAAGCAAACATCGGATTGACTTTTGAAAGAGCAACAGCAATTGACCTTGCCGGTAGAGATGTTTTAGAAGCAGTTAAAATGTCTGTCGTTCCAAAAGTAATTGAAACTCCAATGGTTTCTGCCGTTGCCAAAGATGGAATTCAATTAAAAGCAATTGCAAGAGTAACGGTTCGTGCAAATATTGATAGATTAGTCGGTGGCGCTGGTGAAGCAACTATTCTTGCAAGAGTAGGTGAAGGAATTGTTTCCACAATCGGTTCAAGCGATTCACACAAAGAGGTTTTAGAAAATCCGGATCGAATTTCGAAAAGCGTACTTGCAAAAGGATTGGATTCCGGAACTGCATTCGAAATTCTGTCCATTGACATTGCTGATGTTGATATTGGTCAAAATATCGGTGCTATCTTGCAAGCCGATCAAGCAGAAGCTGATTTGAAAGTAGCAAGAGCCAAAGCAGAAGAAAGAAGAGCTGCTGCTGTTGCAAGTGAGCAGGAAATGATTGCTGAAGTTGCAAGACAAAAAGCTAAAGTCGTTGAAGCTGAAGCTGAAGTTCCAAAAGCAATTGCAGAAGCTTTCAGAAGCGGAAGACTTGGAGTTATGGATTATTATCAACTGAAAAACATTCAAGCAGATACCGAAATGAGATCTTCTATCGCTCAACCTGAAGAAAAGAAAACAAATCCGAATGGATAATTTAAATGGATAATTTTTTTGAAGTACTCATTTATCTGATCATCATAATCTCTTTTCTTAGTTCTCTTTTTAAGAAAAAAGAACAACCAAAAGCACCGCCGAGTCAACAGGGCTCTGTGAAGAAACAACCTTCTGACGGTTTCTCAGAATTTGAATCTGAATCAGTAGAGGTTGAATCTTCTGGTTATGATATTTTAAGTGAAATTGAAAATATTTTTAATCAGGAATTGGGGAAACCAAAACAACGAACAGAAAGTGAAATTAAACCTGAGCCCAAAATCAGAGATCGTTCACTTGAAGCTGATAGTATTAATTACGATAAGTTTGAACTAGAGAAGAAAGCTGCTCTTGATACTCAGAAAAGATTTCAGCGAAGAGAGATAACCGTTGATGCAAGAACTGAAACAGCTGCAATGATGTTCGAGGAACTTCTCAAAAAACAGAGAGCTAAATCATTAGTTAGTCATCCAATCATAAAAAAGATAAAAAACCCTCAGATGATTAAAGATTACATCATTGTCTCTGAAATTCTAAATAAACCACTTGCTCTTCGTAAATGATTGAGAACAAAATTCAGTTAAAAAAAATTTCTTTAGCGGGAACATCAAAATCCATTGATGAGTCCCGCTTTAAAATCAATTACAAAGAAGTATTAAACAATTCTCAATACGAAGCAGTAAGTTCTGTTGACGGAGCTTATCTACTGATTGCAGGTGCTGGTACAGGTAAAACGAGAACTTTAGTCTATCGAGTTGCCAGACTTATAGAAATTGGATATGATCCCAATTCAATTTTGCTTCTCACTTTCACAAGAAAAGCTGCAAATGAAATGCTTAAAAGAGCTTCTCTACTTCTGGATGATAGATGTTCAAAAATCAGAGGTGGAACTTTTCATTCATTTGCAAACCTTGTTTTAAGGAAATATCACAAATCAGTTGGGCTTGAACCAAATTTTACTATCCTTGATCAAGGTGACAGCGAAGATGTAATAAATCTTATTCGCTCTCAAAACAAATATGTAACTAACGAAAAACGCTTTCCAAATAAACAAACATTAGCAAAAGTTTTTAGTTTAAGTGTAAACACACGAAGAAGTATCACCGAAATAATTGAAGAAGATTATCCCCATTTCTTTGGCTTGATAGATGAGATTCTTGAGATTCAAAAAATTTTCGTTCAATACAAAAGAAGAAACAATCTGCTTGATTACGATGATTTACTCATCTATCTAAGAGATTTTCTGTTTAATGAAAATAATGCCTCAAAATCTCTTACAAGCTCAATAAAATTTCTTATGGTTGATGAATATCAGGATACAAATCACATTCAAGCAGAGATTGTAAAGGGCTTGGCTTCATATCATAAAAATGTTATGGTCGTCGGAGATGATTCTCAATCAATTTATTCTTTTCGTGGTGCTGATTTTTATAACATAATTGAATTCCCAAAACTTTTTGATAACGTTAGAATCATTAAACTTGAAGAAAATTACAGAAGCTATCAATCCATTCTTGATTTTGCTAATTGCATTAACAGAGCAGCATTGGATAAATATGAAAAAAATCTTTTTTCGAGAAGAGGAACAGGAAATTTACCACAGATTATTGCCACAGTAACTGAAAATCTTCAATCTAAATTTATAGTTGAAAAGATACTTGAACTCAGAGAAGAAGGGGTTAAATTAAACGATATTGCTGTACTTTTTCGATCATCATTTCATTCATTTGATTTAGAACTTGAACTTTCAAAAGCAGATATTCCCTTTCAAAAATTCGGAGGTATGAAGTTTATTGAATCGGCTCATATCAAAGATGTTGTAGCTTTCTTAAGAATAGTTGAAAATCCGAAAGATGTTATTTCATGGTACAGAATTCTGCTTCTGCACGAAGGCATTGGTCCCAAGACTGCTCAGAAAATTCTTGATGATATTGCAGCTGGAAAATTAAATTCTAAAAAAGAACCTCAAGAAGAGATTAAATCAAAGTATGAAAAAGTTGCCCCTTTGTTTTATTTGATTTATGAGATATCCAAACCTAAATACCGACCTTCTGAAATTTTACAAAAGGTTTTGTATTACTACAGTGATTTGTTCAAAGCTAATTATGATGATTGGAATAAGCGGAAAAAAGATTTAGATATTTTCCAAAATATTGTTGAGAATTATTCTGAGCTTGATGTACTGCTATCTGATTTATCTATTGAGCCGATTATTGATTCAGTTGTTGGAATAGAGCCAGAGAATAATGAAAATGAGTTCGTAACTTTATCCACAATTCATTCAGCAAAAGGTTTGGAATGGCATTCGGTTTTTATCATTCACGCAGTTGAAGGTTATTTCCCTTCAAGCAGAAATGCTGAAAACATTGAGCAGATTGAGGAAGAAAGAAGACTTATGTATGTTGCAGTTACCAGAGCTAAAAATAATTTGTTCGTCTTGTATCCAATGAATTTATTCGATAGAGAAGCAGGAAAAACATTATCAAAACCATCAAGATTTTTATCTGAAATAAATCCAAATTTCGCAGAAGGTTTTTTACTTGAATAATAATTTTTATCAAAGGAGAATTATGCAAAAGTTTTTATCAAAATTATTCATTGCTTTTTTACTTATAACTAATCTGATTTTTGCACAAACAGTTAAAGTAAAAATTGTTGAAACAAGCGATGTTCACGGTGCGATTTTCCCACACGACTTTCTTCAAGATAAACCTGCCCGAACATCACTTGCTCAAGTAATGACTTATCTTAAAGAACAAAGAGCAGATACAAATCAAGTTGTTTTTCTTTTAGACAACGGCGATATACTTCAGGGAAATCCAGCTATCTATTACATTAACTTCGAGAAGAAAAACGGAAAGCATCTATTAGCTGATATAATGAATTATATGAAATACGATGCTGGAACAGTTGGTAATCATGATATCGATCCGGGAAAAGAAGTTTACAATAGATTTAAAAACGATATTAACTTTGATTGGCTTGCTGCCAATGCAATTGATGAATCAACTGAAAAACCTTTCTTCAAACCTTATACAACAATTGAACGAGGCGGAATCAAAATAGCTGTCTTTGGGATGATTACTCCCTATGTCCCCAATTGGCTTCCCGAAAAACTCTGGAAAGGAATTCGTTTTGATGATATGATTGAAACCGCCCAAAAGTGGGTTAAAAAAATCCGTGCTTATGAACAACCTGATTTATTGATTGGCTTATTTCATTCCGGTGTGGATGCTAATTACGGAGGACAAAATTTTGAAGCATTTAAAAATGAAAATGCTTCCGAATTGGTTGCGAAACTTGTTCCAGGTTTTGATATTGTTTTTGTTGGTCACGATCATCAGGGACATAATTATAAGATTAAGAATAAAGATGACGGCGAAGTTCTGATTTTAGGAACTCAGGCAGGTGCAAGAACTCTGGCAGTTGCAAATGTAACTTTGAAATTTGATAAACACTGCGGTTTTTATGAAGTCAAAGAGAAGCAAGGTGAAATTATTGATGTAAGAAATTACACTCCTGATCAGGAATTTTTATCTCGCTATAAAGATTTGTTTGAAGAAATAAAAAATTATTCTTCTCAAAAAATCGGAGAGAATAAAACTATAATTAAATCTTCTGATGGATTATTTGGTCCTGCTGTGGCGACTGATTTTATAAACTCTCTACAACTTGAATTAACAGGAGCAGATATTTCATTCACTCCCCCATTTTCTTTCAACGATGAGGTAGGAGTTGGCGATTTGTTTGTTCGTGATTTATTTAGTTTACTTAGATATGAAAACTATCTTTACACAATGGAATTAACTGGTAAAGAAATCAAAGATTATCTTGAATACTCTTACGGTAACTGGTTTAATCAAATGAAAGATGAAAATGATCATTTGCTAAGATTTAAGAAAAATGATAAAGGTGAATTGGTCTTTTCAAATCGTACAAATTCTCCAGAACTTTTTGAAAGATTCTATAATTACGACGTTGCTACTGGAATTGAATATACTGTGGATGTAACAAAACCAATTGGCGAAAGAATAAAAATTGAAAAATTAAGTGATGGTAGAAAATTCGATCCAGAGAAAAAATATAAAGTTGCAATTAACTCTTATAGAGGAAGTGGTGGCGGAGGTCATTTAACTAAAGGAGCAGGAATACCAAAAGAAGAATTGAAAAACAGAATTTTGAATTCAACAGATACAGATTTCAGATATTATGTTATTGAATACATTAAAAAGAAAAAAGTAATTGAACCAAAACTTATTGGTAATTGGAAAGTTATTCCGGAAAACTATTGGCAAGCAGGCAAACAAAGAGATCATCAATTATTATTTAATTAACTCAATGGCACGCTGATAACGCTGATTGTACTGATTTCCGCTGATTTAATCTGCGAGAATCTGTTAAATCTGTGTCATCTGCGTTCTATTATTCTCAAACACTAACTCAT
>CAKZLD010000116.1 GCA_937125135.1 uncultured Ignavibacterium sp. | reverse complement strand
CTGTTTGAATTCATTAGAAAAAAACGACCCCAAATTTTTGGAAAAGACTCTTGTCATCGTAGTTATTAACAACGCTGAAACAGCAGAGCACGATTTGATAAAAAATAATTTTGCAACGAAAGAGTTGTTGCGAAATTATTCGGGGCGATTGAATCTGAACTACGTGGATGCTTTTTCTTCTGGCAAATCTATTCCAAAAAAATTAGCTGGAGTTGGATTTGCTCGTAAGATCGGATTAGATTTAGCTCTGACAAAATTCAATTATGATTCTGCCTCAAAAAAAATTTTACTTTGGCTTGATGCTGATTGTGAAGTTGCAGAAAATTATCTTTCAATAATTACAGACAAATTCAATAATCACAATTTCAACTCAGCGGTTATAGAATATGAACATAAAATAGAAGACCATCGGCCTGAAGCAAAAGCAATAGTTTGCTACGAAACTTTTTTGAGATATTTCAGACTTGCTTTAATTTATTCAAAATCACACTACGATTATCACGCAATCGGTTCAACAATAGTTTGTGATGTTGATTCTTACATCAAAGCTGGTGGAATGAATTCCAAACAAGCTGGAGAAGATTTTTACTTTCTTGAAAAACTAGCAAAGCAAAACAAAGTTGGAACAATAAAGGAAACTTTGGTTTATCCCTCTGCTCGTAAATCATGGCGAGTTCCGTTCGGGACGGGACAGAGAATAAACAGGTTCTTGAAAAATATTCAGGATGAATATCTGGTTTATAATCAACAGACTTTCGAATTACTAAAAATCTGGCTTGAATTTTTTAATAATGAATCTTCAATTGATTCGAAAGAAATTCTTATTCAAGCGAAAGAAATCAATTCTCATCTCTACAGTTTTTTGATTGAACAAAATTTCGAAGATAGCTGGAATAAAATTCTAAAGAACTCCGATTCGAGCGAGGAAATTCGTAAACAGAAAATTTATTGGTTTGATGCTTTCAGAACATTAAAACTGATTCATTATCTGCGCGACAGAATTTATCCAAACACAAATGTTTATGATGCTTTTGATTATCTTTCAAAGAAGATGAACTTCAATTTTGAATATGATAAAGAGCAGTTAAAAAAAGATTATCAGATGCAAAAACAATTCTTGATATATTTAAGAAACTATTTCAGAAATAATTTATGATCGTGAAAACTAATCAGGACGAAATTCAAAGCTATCTTGTTGACGCATCAAACTTCAAAGGAAGTTGTTCTGCTGTTTACATCCCAGAAAACGAAACAGAACTGATTGAACTTGTAAAAAAATTATATCAGTCGGATACTCCTTTTACAATTTCGGGAGCTGGTACTGGATTGACTGGTGGCAGAGTAGCGCTTGAAGGAGTCATTATCTCAACTGAAAAATTCAATAAGATAATTGAAATAAATACTGAAGAAGAATTTGTTGTAGTTCATTCAGGAGTTTATTTATCTAATTTAATTGATGAATTAAAATCAATTGGATACTTTTATCCGCCAGATCCAACTGAAAAAAATTGTTTTATCGGTGGAACGATTGCAAATAATGCTTCGGGAGCAAAAACTTTCAAGTATGGTGCAACAAGAAATTTTGTGCAGGAAATTGATTTAGTACTTTCGGACGGTGATCAATTAAATTTGCAACGAGGTAAACATCTGGCTAATGGAAACAATTTGATATTTTATACATCTTCGGGTAAAGAAATTACTATCATCATTCCGAATATTCATCTGCCAGTTACAAAAAATGCCTCCGGATATTTCTTGAAAAATGGTATGGATGCAATTGATTTGTTCATCGGTTCAGAGGGAACACTCGGGATAATTACTAAAGCAAAACTTAAAATTGTTAAACTACCTGAAAAAGTTTTGTCAGCAGTTTGTTTCTTCGACAATGAAATTGATGCTATAAGATTCATTGATGAAGCAAGAGAAATTTCTTATTCAAACAGAATTAAAAATTTTACTAATTCAATTGATGCACTTGCACTCGAGTTCTTCGACAATTTTTCCTTAAAGTTTCTTCAGGATGATTTTCCGCAAATTCCTTCTTTGTCAAATGGAGCAGTTTGGTTTGAGCAGGAAACAAATTCAGAATATGAGGAACAACTACTTGAACAATGGCTTCAGCTTATTTTCAAACACAACTGTTCGGATGAGAACGTATGGTTCGCAACTAATGATAAAGAAAGAAAAGACATTGAAAATTTTCGTCACGCAATTTCGTGGAAAGTTAATGATTACATTTCAAAAAATAATTTACGAAAGCTCGGAACAGATGTGGCAGTTCCTGATAATCAGATGATTGATTTTTATAACTATCTTGTTTCAACAATGAGCTTGTCAGAGCTTAACTATGTTTTGTATGGTCATCTTGGAAATTCTCATTTTCATTTGAACATTTTACCAAAAAATGAAAACGAGTTTCTAATTGGCAAAGAAGTTTACAAATCCATTTGTCTCAAAGCCATCGAATTAAAAGGCACTATATCAGCAGAGCACGGAATCGGAAAAATCAAAAGAGAATATTTGCTGAGTATGTTTGGAAAAGAGCTTATTGACGAGATGAAAAGAATAAAATTACAATTCGATCCAAAAAATCTTTTGAATAGAGGAAATTTATTTTTTAATCAGGAGGAAAAATGAAATACAAACTTTTTGGTAGAAGCGGATTACGTGTTTCAGAGCTTGCACTTGGAACAATGACTTTTGGGGAAGAATGGGGTTGGGGTTCATCGAAAGAGGAAAGTAAAAAGATTTTTGATTTTTATGCTGAACAAGGTGGAAATTTTATAGATACTGCAAACAGATATACAGAAGGAACGAGCGAAAAGTTTGTTGGTGAGTTTATTTCATCAGACAGAGATCATTTTGTCGTTGCAACCAAATACACACTTTTCACACGAATGAACGATCCGAATTTTTCGGGCAATCATAGAAAAAATATGGTTCGCTCTTTAGAAGAAAGTCTGAAAAGATTAAACACTGACTACATTGATTTATACTGGGTTCACGCATGGGATTATACAACGCCTGTTGATGAAATATTAAGAGGACTTGATGATTTAATCAGACAAGGAAAAATTCTTTACATCGGAATTTCAGATACTCCTGCTTGGATAGTTTCTCACGCAAACACATTAGCAGAATTAAAAGGTTGGACTCAGTTCGCAGGGCTTCAAATTAAATATAGTTTATTGGATAGAACTGCTGAATTAGAGCTTCTTCCAATGGCAAGAAAATTTAAAATTGCTGTAACTCCATGGAGTGTAATCGGGGGTGGAATTTTAACAGGAAAGTATTCAAAAGAATCTCGTCCTGATGATGGAAGATCTACTGTTATTACTACAATCAAAGAACGAGATTTGAACATAGCAGAAACCGTAAAACAAGTTGCTGATGAAGTCGGATGCACTCCATCGCAAGTTGCTTTGAATTGGGTTCGTAAGCAAAAAGGTGTAATTATTCCAATTATCGGAGCAAGAAAACTCGAACAGTTGAAAGACAATTTGTTTTGTCTGAATTATGATTTAAGCAACGAACAAATTGAAAGACTCAATCAAGTTAGCGCAATTGAATTGACATTTCCGCATTCGTTCCTGAATAATCCAAATATTAAAAACTTGATTTATGGTGGAACTGAAAATCAAATTGAAGATTTAAATAATTTTTAGAAAAAATGAGTAATTTCAAAAAGGGCTTTGTTCAGATTTACACGGGCAATGGTAAAGGCAAAACTACTGCAGCAATTGGTCAAGCTGTCAGGGCTGCTGGATTCGGATTAAAGACTTACATCGCTCAATTTATGAAAGAATTTCCTTACAATGAGTTGAAAAGTTTGAGATATTTATCTGAATGGATTACAATTGAACAGTTCGGTAAAGATGATTTCGTTTATAAAAGAGAATTACCAAAATCTGAGGATATCGCTAAAGTGAGGAAAGGATTGGAAATTTCAAGAAATAATATGTTGAGCGGAAATTACGATATAATAATTCTCGATGAAGCAATCGTGTCAATTTATTTTAAGCTTATTGAAGTCAATGAACTTATTGAATTTATCAAATCAAAACCTGAAAACATTGAGTTAATTCTTACAGGAAGATACTGCCCTCAGGAATTAATTGATTTAGCAGACCTCGTAACAGAGATGAATGAAGTAAAGCACTACTATCAAAAAGGAATAACTTCTAGACGAGGAATTGAAAGCTAAAATGATTAACTAATTCATCATCTGTTCTTTGATAATAGCACCATTTAGTCCAATTACAACAACTTTAAGTGGTATGTCTCTGCCAGATTCCTTTATAGCTTCAGCTGCCAATTGAAATAAGCCGGTACAACAAGGAACTTGCATCACTAAAACAGTAATCGATCTGAGATTTGAATTCTGAATCATTGAAACAAGTTTTTCAAAATATATGTCCTGATTTCTATCAAGTTTAGGACAAGCAATCGCAAGACTTTTACTTTTCATAAAATCTTTATGAAAATCACCATAAGCATAAGCACAACAATCAGCGGCAAGAAGTAAATCAGAATTCTGAAAATAATTTGCGAATGGTGATACAAGATGAAGTTGAACTGGCCATTGTCTCAACTGAGATTGTCTGCTGCCTGATTCATTGCCCGACTCTTCCTGTATTTCGAAAGACATTTCCTTCGCTCCAGGACAACCACAACTCTGAGGAACTTTTGAAGCATTTTTGTTTTTGATTGGATTTTCTATTCCATTAGCAGAAAGATAATTTATCGCTTCCTGAAAGTAATCCATTTCATTATGTTCAATCAAGTGTTCAAGATGAGCTTTAATTACATTTGGTCCGCCTTTTACAATAGTTTCCATAACTTTTGATTCGTTATAAGGTTCTGCTTCTCGAACTTCAATAGTTATTGCTCCTCTGGGACAATGACCAATGCAAGCCCCAAGTCCATCACAGAACAAGTCGCTAATCAATCTTGCTTTTCCGTCAATAATCTGCAATGCACCTTCCTGACAGCTTGGAACACAATCACCACAGCCATCGCATAGGTCTTCATTTATATTTACAATTTTTCTTAACATTTGAACCTCATTTTTATAATCAGACAAAATAATCTGATTAAAAATAAGAAGAATAAAAAAAATTTACAAGGGTTTAAAGTATTATTTAAAAATCAAATAAGTCATCAAGGAAGCCGCGCTTTTTCTTTGTATCTATGTTTATAGTAATAATTATCGAAATGTTTGGTGGCACTCTTCTATCTTCAAATTTTGAACTGTGAATGTGAAAATGAGTATCAAAACGAATTTACAATCAGAGGAAAGATATTTCAAAAAAGAAGCAATCAATGATTTGTAAATGATACTCCAATACCCTTAAATGTTACTAAAGAACTTTTTGATGTCGTTATTGATTTGCAAGATGTTTTAAAGAAGTTCTAAAATTTGTTCATTAAATCAACTACTTCATCTTTCAAGTTTTTTAAAGCTATTATAACTATCGCCCAGATAATCTCATCAGAGACGTGAATTATTCTATTTCGGGTATCAATTATTTTTCTCGAATAGTTGGATAGAGTTTAACTATTCTATTAACCGCTTCACCAATAATTTCTATGTTTCTTTCGATTGCTTTTTTTGTTTATAAATCTTTTAGGAATTCAAGGAAATCCTTTTTCTCAGGAAGAAATTCTTCAATTTCATTAATTGCTTGTAAAATATCTTCAAGCAAAACCTGAATTTTTCTTTCAATAAACTAATACTTTTGTACGGTCAATTTCACTTTAGAGTATTTTATTTTTAATTGATTTGCTTTCTAGAAGATCAATTTGTCTTTTGAGCAATTCTTATAGTTGAAATTTTAAATTGAAATATTTATCAGCATAAGAAATTGGATCTATATCATCAATTTCAACAATGAAATCAATATCACTCTCAGAATCAAATCCTTCAGAATTTACTGAGCCAAAAGCGAATAAAATGTTGACATCATTTGATTCACAAATTTTTGTAATCTGCTCGATATGTTGATTCAATATATTCATATAATATAAAATTAGTAATTACAGATTGATGGAAAGAAATATTTTCCAAATTCAATTTAAAAATCAAACAAGTCATCAAGGAATCCGCGCTTTTTCTTTTTGTATCCGTATTTGTAATAATCATCGTCAAAATGCTTGGGAGGCATACTCCTGTCGTCAAATTTTGGGCTTTGAAACTGAATTGATTTTTCAATTATTTTATCGAGCTCTCCTCTGTCAAGCCATACTCCACGGCATTCGGGACAATAGTCAATTTCAATCCCCTGTCTTTCTGAAATGACTAATTTTACATCTTTACAAGCTGGGCAATTCACTTTAACCTCATTATTTTTTTAACAAAAATATATTTATCTGACGAACAATAAAATGAAATTTGAATTAAATTACTCTCTTATAACACTTATTGAATAAAACTAATTCCATTATTTTTAGGCAACAAATTTTTGATTATGATTAAATCACTCGAAATAAAAGATTACGCGTTAATTGAACACATTCGAATAGAGTTTTTCCCCGGACTGAATATTATCACTGGAGAAACCGGTGCGGGAAAATCTATTTTGATTGATGCGATGGGACTATTACTTGGTGAAAGAGCATCTTCTGAGGTTATAAGAAAAGGTGCGGCTAAATCTTTCGTTGAAGGAATTTTTGATGTAACAGACAATCAATTGGTAAAAAATATTCTTTCAGAAAATGAAATTGAATTTCAAGATGAATTGATTATCCGAAGAGAGATTTCACAAAAAGGGAATAACAGATGTTTCGTCAATGATACTCCGATACCATTGAATGTTATAAAAGAACTTGGTGATGTTCTTGTTGATTTACACGGTCAGCACGAACATCAATCTTTACTGAGAACTGAAACTCATATTGATTTTCTCGATAGCTATTCGAATAATCATTCTTTGTTAAATCAATACCGTACATCTTATTCTCTTTTGAAAACAAAGCAAGCAGAGTATTCAGATTTATTATCAAAAGAAAAATCCGTTAAAGAGAAAAAAGAAGTTTATCAATTTCAACTTAAAGAAATTGAATCAGTCAATCCACAATTAGGTGAGGATGAAACTCTTATAAGTGAATTAAACATTCTTGAAAATTCTGAAAAACTTTTTCAGTTGAGCGAAGAAGTTTATAATCTTTTATATGAATCGGAGAATTCGGTGATTGAGCAAATCGGTGATATTGAAAGTAAGATCAATCAGTTGATTTCAATTGACAATTCATTATCTGATTATGAAAGTGAAATTGAATCAGCTTACGTAACATTGAAAGAATTAGCCGCATCAATCCGAAAATACAGAGATAAGATTAACCTCAATGCTGAGGAAATTGAAAGCAAAAGAGAAAGACTGAATTCAGTAAATCTGCTTAAGAAAAAATTTGGTCTTTCGATTGAAAAACTTCTCGAGTACAAACAAAAAATTCAAGATGAAATTAATCTTGCTGATAATTTTGAAGATGAATTGATTAAAATTCAAAATAAAATTTTTTCACTTAAATCTGACTTACATAAAATTGCTATCGAACTTTCAAACAATCGTAGAAAGAATTCGTCGAAAGTAGAAAATGAAGTTAAAGCAATACTTAAAAATTTAGGAATCAATTCACCATCATTTGAAGTAAGATTTTCATCAGTTCACTCAGATGATTTTCTTGAGTTAAATGGTAAGAAGATTGGATATGATTCAAAAGGAATTGACTCAATTGAATTTTATATTTCAACAAATCCGGGCGAAGATTTGAAACCTTTGGTAAAAGTTGCTTCTGGCGGAGAAGTTTCGAGAATTATGCTTGCATTGAAATCAGCACTTGCTAAAAATGATAAGCTGCCTCTTTTAATTTTCGATGAAATTGATTCGGGAATAAGCGGAAGAATTGCTCAGAAAGTGGGACAAGCTCTGCTTGATTTATCAGCTTCACATCAGATAATCGCAATCACCCATTTACCTCAGATAGCCGCATTTGCTCAACATCATTTTGCAGTTGAGAAAGTTCAAGCAGATGAAAGAACAACCAGCCAGATCAAATATTTATCCGAAGAGGAGCGTGTAATTGAAGTTGCTAAATTACTCAGTGGTGAAACTGTAACTGAATCAAGTTTGCAATCTGCAAAACAGTTAATCAATTCTAAATAACACTTTTATGACATTAAAATTTTTCTCCTTCATAATTTTATTAACTTCATCAATCTTTTCTCAATCGCTTGATGAAAAAATTGAAACTGGAATTCGTCATATTTACAATATTGAGTTTGAAAAAGCAGAAAAAATTTTTCGTGAGATTTTAGCTGACTATCCCGAAAATCCATCCGGAAGATTTTTTCTTGCAATGGTTGATTGGTGGAAAATCCTTCTTGATTTAGATAATGAGAGTTATGATCAGATATTCTTTCAGAAAATTGAAGATGTAATTTTTCATTGCAACCAAATTCTGAAAAAAGATAAAAAAAATGTTGACGCATTATTCTTTAAAGGCGGTGCAATTGGTTTCAGAGGTAGATTGAGAGCTTTGCGCGATAGCTGGCTTAAAGCAGCAGACGACGGACGTGAGGCTCTGCCAATAGTTGAATATGCTTCTAAACTTAATCCTGATAATCAGGATGTTCAGCTTGGTTTTGGAATTTATAACTACTATGCTTCTGTTATTCCCGATCAATATCCATACATAAAACCGCTGATGATATTTTTCCCAAAAGGAGATAAACAAAAAGGCATCGAACAATTGAAGAGAACAGCCGAGCAAGGTAAATATGCTAAGTATGAAGCTCAATATTTTTTGATGACTTTATATTTTAATTACGAGAAAGATTTTCCAGCGGCTTTGAATTATGCTCAAAATTTAACTAATCTTTTCCCCCGAAATCCTTCTTTTCAAAGGTGGCTTGGAAGAATTTATGTAAGATTAGGAAACTGGAAAATCGCCGATTCTGTTTTCAGCAATTACATACAAAAAGCAGATTCAAACTTTTATGGATTTAATTTTCCTTTCGGTTTGCGCGAATCAAATTATTATGTGGCTGTTCATCTAAAGAACGAACAGCTATTTGATTCATCCAAATATCATTTTGAAAAGTGCATTGAAATTTCAAAGCAAATTGATAAAGAAGAAGAATCTGGTTTTATGATTAACTCATTTATTTATCTTGCACAAATTGCAGAGGAGAAAGGAGAAATAAATAATTCAATTGAATATTACCGCAAAGTTCTGAGGATGAGGGACTGGAATAACTCTCATCAACTTGCTGAAGTAAATATCCAAAGGCTGGAGAGCCTCGTAAATTTACCTCGATAATAAAAAAAGCGGGCATTTAGCCCGCTTTATTTAACATTTAAAACTTAACACTACTTGATCACCATCATCTTCCTGCTTGCGTGGAAAGAGCCTGCTGTTAATTTGTATATATACACTCCACTTGCAAGATTGCTTGCATCAAACTCAACTTTGTATTTTCCTGCTTCTCTGTATTCATCCACTAAAGTAGCCACTTCATTGCCAAGTATATCATATACCTTTAATATCTGATGACTGCCGATTTTCAAAAATTCGTGGTAACTGTGGTAAGAGGATTGGAGAAAAATATTTCTTTTGTGGATT
>CAKZLD010000115.1 GCA_937125135.1 uncultured Ignavibacterium sp. | reverse complement strand
AATACGGTTTTATCACTTTATTATTACGTAAGAGTTTTAAAGAATTTATATTTATCAAAACCAAGCGAAAGAGAAATTCTAATCAAACATCCTATCACTTCTTATATCATTGTGATGATTTTAGCTATTCCAATTTTGATCTTTGGAATATACTTCACTCCAATTACTGATCTTGCTAAATACTCTATTAAAATACTTGGAATTTAAATTTTTAATATTCAGTAAACTCTATAAATTTAGCCGCAAAAATTTTTTGATTTTTAAAATTCATTCTTAATCCGATAACTTTTTTATTATTAAAATTTAGATGAGCATAAAACTGCCGATATACTTAGATAATAATGCAACAACACAAATTGACCCACGTGTTGTTGATGTGATGATGCCATATTTAACAGAAAAATATGGAAACTACTCAAGCAAACACAAATTCGGCTACGAGGCTCACTCCGCAGTTGAATTGGCGAGAGAACATATAGCAAAGTTAATCAACTCCAACCCCGACGAAATTATTTTTACAAGCGGAGCAACAGAATCAATCAACTTAGCTCATATCGGATTTGCAGTTGCAAATCAAAACAAAGGTAAACACATTATTTCATCTTTGGTTGAACATTCTGCCTCTTATGAATCTTTGCTTTTTCTGTCTAAAGTTGGATTTGAAATAACTTTTCTGAAGCCTGATGAAACAGGCAGAATTCATCCTGAGGATGTAATAAGTAACATAAGAAAAGATACTATTCTTGTAAGCCTGATTTTTGCAAACAATGAAATTGGAACGGTCAATGATATTAAAACTATTTCCAACTTTTGTTTAAACGAGAAAATAATTTTTCATACAGACGCTACTCAGGCAATTGGAAAGATAAAAGTTGATGTCAGAGAATTAAATCCTACAATGATGTCCTTCACCTCCCATAAAATTTATGGACCTAAAGGAATTGGTGCATTGTTTATAAATAAAAAATCTTTAAAATTTAACTTATCCCCGTTGATTTTTGGTGGAAGTCAGGAGAATTCACTTCGTTCAGGAACTTTAAACGTACCTGCTATTGTTGGCTTTGGTAAAGCTTGCAATATTTTATCAAATGAATTGGATGAAGACATCAGTCATTATAAAAGTTTGAATGAATTTATGCTTAAATACCTTATTTCTCATTTAGATGAAATAAAACTTAATGGAAGTAAAACTCATAGAATTTTTAATAATTTGAATTTGACAGTTAAAGATGTTTTAGTTCAGGACTTAATGCGAAAAATACCGGACTTGGCTTTTTCAACTGGTTCTGCCTGCTCATCAGAGAATCTGAAGAAAAATAGAATACTCAAAGCTCTCGGATTAACCGATGAAGAAATTGACTCTACTTTTAGAATTGGTTTCGGAAGATTCAATACAATTGATGAAATTAAATATGCAAGTGAAAAACTAGTTCAAACTATTTTGAATATTCGCTCGAAAAAATCAGAAAAAATTAACAAGATAACTGTATGAAAAAAACATCTATTTCAAATCTGCTTTCGAATCTGATTATTAATCAGGACGATTTTCTGCGATACTTAAAAGCGAAATATCCGTTATTTCATAATTCTAATTTCTTTTTAAGAGATTTACAATTTGGAATAAAAAGCTATTATGAAAAGAAAGGAATCTTACTTTCATATTCTGATTCTGAAAAAATTGCAAATTTATTTTCCGAAAAACTTACAGACAAAGGAATATTTACAAAAGTTACAGATAACTGTTGGAAATTAAGTAACTTAGATTTCATCACCAGAGTTCCTGGTGATCCATTTAAAGAAATTCATTTGGGAGGAAATTAATCATGATTGAAACAAATAATACTCAAGAGATTGTAGTTTCATCAAAAGCAGCAAAAGAAATCAAAAGAATAATGACTGAGAATAACATTCCAGAAAGCTACGGACTGAGAGTAGGCGTTAAAGGTGGCGGTTGCTCTGGTCTTACCTACACACTCGGATTTGATGAAAATCCAAAAGAAAGTGATACACTTATTGAATCAAACGATATCAAATTATTTATTGATGGAAAAAGTTTATTCTACCTCTCAGGCACAGAGTTAGACTTTTCGGATGGATTAAATGGTAGAGGATTCGTTTTTAATAATCCGAATGCTAAAAAAACCTGTGGTTGCGGTGAATCTTTCGGAGTTTAATCGGGAGATAATAAATGAATAGGAAACATTTTATTTTTTCAACTGCTGCTATTATTGGTGGTAGCTTAACTAACATTTTTGCAAATAAAATTGGTTTAAGTAGTAATCTAATAAATGAAAGGAATATCACTATGAGCAAATTCGAATTACCAGCTTTATCATATCCGTATGATGCTTTAGAGCCATACATTGATAAAGCCACAATGGAAATTCATCATACAAAACATCATCAAGCTTATGTTAACAACCTCAACAAAGCTATTGAAGGAACTGATCTCGAAGGAAAAACTTTAGATGAGATGTTTTCAATGATGTCAAAACTATCACCTGCTGTAAGAAACAACGGTGGTGGACATTGGAATCACGATTTATTTTGGAAGATTATGAAACCAGGTGGTGCAAAAAATCCAGAAGGAAAGTTAGCAGATGCAATAAATTCCACTTTCGGAAGTTTCGATGAATTCAAGAAGAAATTTTCTGAAGCAGCTATCGGAAGATTTGGCTCGGGTTGGGCTTGGTTAGTAGTTTCTGATAACAAACTTTTAATTTCATCCACTCCAAATCAGGATAATCCCTTAATGGATGTCGCTGATGTTAAAGGAACACCAATTTTGGGTTTAGATGTTTGGGAACACGCATATTATCTTAAATATCAGAATCGTAGACCTGAGTATATTGAAAATTGGTGGAATGTCGTTAACTGGAATGTTGTTGCGGAATACTTCTCAAAAGCTTAGTAAAAAATAAAAGCTGCCTAACAGGGCAGCTTTTTTATTATAAAACTATTCTAATATTCTTTTCTAACTATTTATTTTTTCAGAATATAACTCTTTCAATCGAATTCTATTCATTGCCCTTGCCAATGAAGCCGTTGCCCTAATCGTATCAATATCAAGGGATTTTTCCGATAAACGCTTCTCAGCTCTCTCTTTTGCCCTCAAAGCACGATCAAAGTCAATTTCGTTTACATTTTCTACTGAATCTGCCAATATCAAAACTTTATTATTCAAAACTTCGATTGTACCTCCGGATACTGCAAAATAATGTTCTGTCTCTTCAGCAGAAATTTTAATCAAGCCAATTTCTAATGTAGAAACAATTGGAGCATGGTTCTTTAATATCTGAAAATTTCCCGACGTTCCAGGAACAGTAATTGATTTAACAGTACCCTGAAAAACAGTCTTTGAAGGTGAAATTATTTCTAAATTTATATCTGACATCAGGAGACCATCCTTTTAGCTTTTTCTTCTACATCTTCAATTGACCCGCAATACATAAATGCCTGTTCTGGATAGTCATCATATTTACCATCAATAATAGCTTTGAAACTTCTAATAGTATCTTCAAGTTTCACATAACGTCCTTTGTAACCAGTGAATTGTTCTGCTACGTGGAATGGCTGAGAGAAAAATCTCTGAATTCGTCTTGCTCTACGAACGACAATTTTATCTTCATCAGAAAGTTCATCCATACCTAAAATGTTAATTATATCCTGTAAGTCCTTATAATGCTGTAAGATTTCCTTACAAGTCTTAGCCACATTATAGTGCTCTTGACCGATAATTCCAGGTTCAAGAATTCTGGAGGTAGAATCTAATGGATCAACAGCAGGATAAATTCCCAACTCTGAAATCTGACGACTCAACACGGTGGTAGCATCAAGGTGCGCAAAAGCAGCAGCAGGAGCAGGATCTGTTAAATCATCCGCCGGAACATATATCGCTTGTACAGAAGTAATAGAGCCTTTATCAGTAGAGGTAATTCTTTCTTGCAAAGCACCCATTTCTGTTGCAAGATTTGGTTGATATCCTACTGCAGATGGCATTCTGCCTAATAAAGCACTTACTTCTGAACCAGCTTGTGTAAATCTGAAAATGTTATCAATGAACAACAACACATCTCTTCCCTCTTCATCTCTAAAATATTCTGCAATAGTTAAACCTGTT
This sequence comes from uncultured Ignavibacterium sp., assembly GCA_937125135.1. GTDB lineage: Bacteria > Bacteroidota > Ignavibacteria > Ignavibacteriales > Ignavibacteriaceae > Ignavibacterium. The sequence goes on along the minus strand of CAKZLD010000115.1, from coordinate 821 downwards.
AAAGCTACCCTCAATCTTGCTCCGGGTGGCTCATTCATCTGACCAAAAACTAAAGAAGTTTTTGAAAGAACTCCAGATTCCTTCATTTCTAACCATAAATCATTTCCTTCCCTTGTTCTTTCACCGACACCAGCAAAAACTGAATATCCGCCGTGTTCCTGAGCGATATTGTGAATCAATTCCTGAATTATAACTGTTTTCCCAACACCTGCACCACCAAAAAGACCTGTTTTACCTCCTTTAGAATATGGTTCAATCAAATCTATAACTTTAATTCCAGTTTCAAACATTTCTGTCTTTGTTGATAGATTCTTAAATTCTGGTGAGGGTCTGTGAATAGAATATCTTTTATCCGATTTAATTTCACCCAATCCATCAATAGGATTGCCTACTACATTGATCAATCTGCCAAGAGTATTCGGACCGACTGGAACTGAGATAGGTTTACCAGTATCGAAAGCTTCCATTCCTCTAACGAGACCATCTGTCGAATCCATTGCAACTGCTCTAACTTGATCTTCACCAAGATGTTGTTGAACTTCTACAATTAAATCTTCTTGAACACCTTCAACTGAAGTGCGAGGAATTCTAACTGCATTATAAATCAGAGGTAAATGACCGTCTTCGAACTCAATATCAACGACTGGCCCAATTATTTGAATAATTTTTCCTTTAATTTGACTCATTTCAATCCTTTTTTATTAAATTTTTATCGCAAAAATAAGCAAGCTTTTCTAATGTAACAAAGATTATTGGGTTGCAATTTGGTCATTGGACATTAGTCATTAGCCATTGGTCATTGTCCGAAGGATCCTTTGGAT
>CAKZLD010000114.1 GCA_937125135.1 uncultured Ignavibacterium sp. | reverse complement strand
TATTTAATGTATTATCCTGAGTTCAACGGAAATACAGAGCTGGGGAAGATAAAAGTTAGATAGAGGAATAATAGAAAATTTTATAAATAAAAAGTTCGATTAAATTCTTGAAATTATTTCGAAATAGTTTTAGATTATTAACAAATAATTTTGAGCAGTTATTAAAATAGCACTACGTAATAACTGTGAATAAAATTGTTTGAACGCACTCTTGATAATCATCTGGATAAGTTAATGCGTGAGGGATTATGTTTGCTTCAATTGCCTTTCACAATTTAACGAAAGGAGAAACATTTATGAAAAACACTTTTCGATTTTTTTTATTGGTCTTATTGGTATCTGCCAAAACAAATCCATTGCTTGCCCAGTGGGTTCAAACCAATGGTCCCTATAAGCTACTGTTAATTGTTTTGCCATCAGTGGCACAAATCTCTTTGCCGGGACTTTAGGCGGAGGAGTCTTTCTTTCCAACAACAACGGCACAAGCTGGACAGCGGTCAATACAGGCTTGACGAATCATATTGTCCTGGCTCTTGCCGTCAGTGGCACGAATCTCTTTGCCGGGACTTGGGGCGGCGGCGTGTGGCGGCGACCGCTCTCGGATACGATAACTTCAGTTAAGGACCATGGCGGATTAACTGAACTGCCTACTCAGTTCAGACTGGAACAGAATTATCCGAACCCATTTAATCCGACAACGACAATTTCGTTTAGTATTCCGACTAAATCATTTGTAACACTGAAAGTATATGATGCTTTAGGTAAAGAAGTAGCTGTTCTTGTTTCTGGGGAGTTACTCGCTGGAACGTATTCAAGGCAATGGAATGCGTCAGGTCTTCCCAGCGGTGTGTATTTCTACACGCTTCAAGCTGGCTCATTGAGTGAAACCAAAAAACTTATTTTATTAAGATGAATGGGCAAATGCACCTGACAGCGGTTTTGCCTCAGGCGATTTATTGAGTTTGTTGAAATCCGGGATGAGCCCGAAAGAAGTTCGGGACAGGTTATCGAACTCTATTTAAATTGGTATTAGTTTAATAACTCAGCTGACTTACTCCAAAATTGTATTTTTCGAAATGTTAAAACTTAATAAAATATTTTTTTCTGATATGAAATAAACGCTGAATAGATTTTATATAAAAAGACTGTCTTAAAAGTTTTGTGAGAAATTTATTTTCATTCTAATCATTAAATCCCAAAATATATCTACAACCTGAATCCAACAAATAAAGATAAATTGTAAAAACTGACTTTTAAGACAGTCTCAGTAATTTATTTTATCGACATTTTATATTTCTACACTAATCCCTGATCAATCATTGCATCAGCAACTTTGAGGAAACCTGCAATGTTGGCACCATTAACATAATTTCCTGGTGTGCCGAATCTTTCTGCAGTCGCCAGACAGGTATCATGTATTCTTATCATTATTTCATGTAATCTCTTGTCAACTTCTTCACGACTCCATGGCAATCTCATACTATTCTGAGACATTTCAAGTCCTGAGGTGGCTACTCCACCTGCATTAGAAGCTTTTCCTGGTGCATAAAGAATTTGAGCTTCTCTGAAAATATTATATGCTTCGATTGTTGTAGGCATATTAGCACCTTCACATACACATATACATCCGTTTTTCAATAATTCTTTTGCATCTTCTTCGTAGATTTCATTCTGTGTAGCACAAGGAAGCGCAACATCAACTTTCACTCCCCATGGTTTTTTACCGGGGAAAAATTCAACTTTAAATTCTTTTGCATAATCTTCAACAGCATCTTTATTGCTTGAACGTAATTTTAACATAAAATCAATTTTCTCGCCTTTAACTCCATCAGGATCGTAAATAAAACCATCAGGACCTGATAATGTTACAACCTTTCCACCGAGCTCATTTACTTTTATTACTGCACCCCACGCAACATTACCAAATCCAGATACTGCAACTGTTTTTCCTTCAAAAGTAGTGTTTCTTGTTTTAAGCATTTCTTCTGCAAAATAAACACATCCGAAACCTGTTGCTTCAGGACGAATAAGTGAGCCGCCCCAGTTTAATCCTTTTCCTGTTAGTACACCGGTGAATTCATTTTTTAATCTTTTGTATTGACCATAAAGATATCCGATTTCTCTTGCACCAACTCCGATATCGCCTGCAGGAACATCTGTATCAGGACCGATATGTCGGAACAACTCTGTCATAAAGCTTTGACAGAAACGCATTATTTCATTATCACTTTTTCCTTTGGGATTGAAATCAGAACCGCCTTTTCCTCCGCCCATTGGAAGTGTTGTTAATGAATTTTTGAATACTTGTTCAAATGCTAAAAATTTCAGAATACTAAGATTAACTGAAGGGTGAAAACGTAATCCTCCTTTGTAAGGACCAATCGCACTGTTCATTTCTATTCTGAATCCGCGATTAACGTGAATCTCTCCCTGATCGTCCATCCATGGAACTCTGAACATTATTACTCTTTCCGGTTCAACCATTCTTTCTAAAATTTTGAATGATTTGTATTCTGGATGACGCTCAAGAACTAATTCCAATGATTCAAGAACTTCCTGAACTGCTTGATGAAATTCTGGTTCGTTTGGATTTTTAGCTTTCACCTGAGCTAAAAGTTTGTTGACATATTCTGATGCCATATATACCTCGTTAATTTACTTGAAAATGTTTTCGTTTATTTTGATTAAGATTATTTGTGAATGAAATTTCCCCTTTGATGATTTGTAATGATATTTGGTATTATCATCTGTTTAATAAAAAAATAATTTTACTATTCAAAATTAGATAGCTTAAAAGTAAAATCCTATTAAGCAGATTTGCTTAAGACCGATTATTTTAGGAAAGCAAATAGAGACATTTAATAATATCTTATGAATAAAAATCCTTACTGGCTTCTCGAATATAAGCGAAATGTGTTTTCACAAACTGGTGAAGATGGATTGATTGAAAAAATTTTTGAGATTATTCCCGATAAAGATTACTGGTGTGTTGAATTCGGTGCGTGGGATGGAATAATGAATAGCAATTCAAGAAATCTGATTGTTAATTTTGGTTATTCTGCCGTTCTGATTGAAGGTGGAAAGAAAAAATTCAATGACTTGAAAAAAAATTATTCCAACAACTCAAAAGTAATTGCTCTTAATAAATTTGTCGGCTTTTCAGATAATGACAATCTCGACCGAATTCTGGAAGAGACACCTATTCCATTGAACTACGATTTTCTTTGCATTGATATTGATGGAAATGATTATCACGTTTGGAATGCAGTAAAGAAATATAAACCGAAAGTTGTTTGTATTGAATTTAATCCGACAATTCCAACAGAGATTGAATTTGTTCAACCTGCTGATTTTAGTATTAATCAAGGCTCAAGTTTATTATCAATTGTAAATTTAGCAAAAAGCAAGAGCTATGAGCTGATTTCAATTATTGATTTCAATGCGTTTTTCGTTGATGAAAAATATTTTGATCTTTTTGAAATCAGCGATAACTCTCCCCAGACACTAAGACGAAATTTGTCATTCATAACTTACTTTTTTACAGGATACGATGGCACTGTTTTTCTGACCGGAAGTCAAAGGTTTTTTAATCATGGTGGAATAAAAATTAACACTAAAAGATTGCAATATCTTCCAAAATTTTTGAGAAAATATTCGGGTAACTATAATTTTATAGAAAAGATTTTATTTGCCTTTTGGATTTTGTATAAAGACCCCAAAACATTTTTAAAATTGTTAAAAGAAAACCTTAAGAAATCTTCTTCGAATTAAAAACAATGCTGAGGTATAAATGAACTACGATATCATAAAAGAAAAAATTAATCAGGCGATTGAAATTCTGAGCGAAAAAGAAATTGATATGTGGTTGACTTTTGTAAGAGAGACAAAAGTTTCAAAAGACCCGATGATTGATATGATAGTCGGTGAGAATTCTACTTGGCAATCAGCTTTTATTATTTGTAAAGATGGAGATACAGCCGCAATAGTTGGAAGCATCGAAGAAGAAAACATTCGTAAAGCCGGAACCTACAGTTACATCGTTGGATATGTTCAATCTATCAAAGAGCCTTTGTTAAAATATCTTGATTTGAAGAAACCGAAAAAAATTGCGATTAATTATTCAAAAAATTCTGTTTTGGCTGATGGATTAACTTTTGGAATGTATCAGCTTTTATTAGAATATTTGAAAGGCACACGATGCGATGAAAAACTCATAAGCTCTGAAGAAATTATTTCTGCGTTAAGAGGAAGAAAATCTCAGACAGAAATTTCAATAATGAAAGAAGCTATAGCTGAAACACTCCGAATCTTTGATGAAGTTACGGCATTTATCAAACCTGGTAAAACTGAAAAAGATGTTGCTGATTTTGTTAATAGTAAATTAAAAGAACGAAATTTTCAACCAGCGTGGGATTCAGAAACTTGTCCTGCAGTATTTACAGGTCCGAATCCTTCAAGCGCACACTCAGGTCCCACAGACCGAGTGATTGAAAAAGGTCACGTTGTAAGTATGGATTTTGGAATTAAACACAAAGGTTATTGTTCTGATTTGCAGAGATGTTGGTATATTCTCAAAGATGATGAAACAAAAGCTCCTGCTCCTGTTCAAAAAGGATTTGAAGTAATAAGAGATGCGATTCAGAAAGTTGCAGATGCTATTGAACCTGGAGTAACCGGCGTTGAAATGGATGATATTGCAAGAAATTATATTGTTAAGTCTGGTTATCCGGAATATCCTCACGGACTCGGTCATCAGGTTGGAAGAGAAGTTCACGATGGCGGTGCGGGATTGTTTCCTCGTTGGGAAAGATATGGTCAGACTCCTTATATGAGATTAGAGAAAGGACAGGTTTTCACAATCGAACCTCGACTCCCCGTTGAAGGATATGGAGTTGTAACAGTTGAAGAAGAAGTTTTAATTACGGAAAGCGGTTGTGAATTTCTTTCAACCCCGCAGAAAGAATTAATCTTGATTAAATAAAATTTATTCTGATAAAATTTTAGCAATTAAGATTGTGAGAATTGTTTTTTCGTCAGTGGAAGATGATTTAACCTGCACATCAGCTTCATAGATTGCTTCCAATGCATTTGAAATTCTTCTGATACCAAATTCTCTTGCTGCATCAACCAGCCCCTTATAGTAGAAATGATGTGTCCCTGCAATTTTAGCTTTTTCCTGCAGAGATAAATCACTTTTTTCAAGATCGTTTATCCGCAGCAAAGCAGTAAAATGTTTGTTCAACATTGCAATAATTCCGATTATTCCCATATCTGATTTTTCAAGAAGATTATATGCAATTTTCAATGACTCCGCCCGATTTCTTTTATCAATAGAGTTGAACAAATTAAAAATAGTGTAAGTTTTAAGCTTGGTAGCAAGCTCTTCAATTGCTTTGAATGTAATTTCATCTGATTCACCAATGTATTCAAAAATCTTTTCGAGCTGTGTTTCGAGCAGCGTTCGGTTTTCTCCAACGATCTCCAACAACAAAGAAGCATTCTCATAAGAAATTTTCTTATTCTTTTCAGCCACAAATTGAATCAACCATTTGTTTAGTGATTCACCTTTTAATTCAGCCGACTCATAAAGATAATTTTGTTTCAACAAAGTCTTGAATGGCTCCGAATCAATTCTACTAATATTACCTTCATATAAAAAGACAATAACCGTTAAATCAGAAGTTGATTTGATATAGTTTAGAAAAGTTTCATCCTTTGCAGAAAACTTAAACTCATCAGCATTTTTTACAATTATCAGTTTCTTTCCTCCGCCAAAAGGAAATGTTCTTGCGGCATTTATTACATCTGCTAAACTACAATTCGATGCGTAGTAAGTCTCTTTATCAAAATCTGAATCAATTAATGGCTCAACAACTTTTTTAATTTCTTTCAGCGCTTCATTTGCTCCGAAGGAATCTTCTCCGAAAATAAAGTAAACCGGTTTGATGATTTTGGATTTCAGCTCTGTTTTAATTTCTAATACAGAAGGGACTTTTGATTTAGCCATCTGACTTTTTTCTTTCGTAATAAACAGCTCTTCGAATTAAAAATATCAATCCGCCCCAAACAATTCCAACAACAAAAATCATAGTAAATATTGTTATTAAACTCATAATCATTCGCCGACAGATTTTTTGTAGAGAAATTTATTTAAAGAAATAAGTATTAAAATTACAATACTCCATTGAAAAATAACTGTTCCGAAATTTTCTGTGCGGAATGGATTAAGCCATTGAGAATCCCACGAAAAAGAAGAGCCAAGCCACCAGACTAACAATAACACCGCCTGCAACGGAATCAGATATTTGATGATAAGATTGAACCATTTGCCGATTCTGAAGTCACTTCCGAATCCGTTGATAATCTCTTCCCTGAATTTATCAGCTCCATACTTAATTATTGAAAATGATATAAATGCACCACTTAAAATTAATCCAACTCCCCACACCCAATCCTGATTAATCAAAAAAGAATTATTTAGTGCTGACGGTGCGCCGAGAAGAAAAGCAAGTGCTGAAACTATCAGAATAGCTTTCTTCCTTATTATTCCAAAATCAATCAAAGTTCGTGTGGCTAATTCAATCAATGAGATTAAAGATGTTAAAGCAGCAAAAAACAAAGCAAGAAAAAATGCCGAGGCGAATATTGAGTTAATAAAATTACTTGACGATAATTTTGTGAAAAGCAATGGAAGGTAAATGAAAGTTAATCCTGTGTTTGCCGGACCTGATTGAGAAATCTGTGTCATAGCATCGGTGGAGCTTAATGCAAACACTGTTGAGAAAATTGTTATTCCGGCAATCAGAGAAATACTATTATTTCCGAACGCAATAAGTGAAGCATTTAAAGAAATATCTTCGTTTCTTTTCATATAAATTGCGTAAGTCATTATCAAACCCCAGCCAGCACCAGTGTCCCACGCATTTTGTGTAAGTGCATTTAACCAAACTTTATAATCCAAAAGCGTATTTAAATCTGGAGTAAAAAAATACTTTATTCCTTCTAATGAACCCGGAAGAGTAACGGCGCGAAGAAATAATCCTATAAGAATTATTAATAAAATCGGAACAAGGATTTTAGTTACTTTTTCTATTCCATTTTTAATTCCTCGGAGTACAACAAACGCAACTAAAGAAATAGCAAAAAGATGAAATAAAAGAGGCGAATATCCTGCTGAGAACTGATTCCAGTATTCAAGATGATTAGTTTGACTTAATAAATTTCCTGAAACTGCGGAGGAGAAATAATATAAACACCAGCCAGTAACTACAGAATAGTAAAACATAATCGCACTTGATACCACTACTATGAATCCACCCATCCAGGAAAAGTTTTTGCCAGCTGTTTTACTAATCGCACCGATAGGTCCTAGGCGTGAGTTTTTACCGATTGCGAATTCAGCAATAATAAGAGGAACAGACCAAAGCAATAAAAAAATTACCCACGGAATAAGAAACGAGCCGCCACCATTTTGTGCAACTACTCGTGAGAAACGCCAGATGTTTCCTGTTCCTACAGCAATTCCTAATGTTGCTATTATCAGCGTCCAGCGTGATGAGAAAAATTCCTGCTGCTTCATATTAAAGCTTTAATGTGATCTTGCCTCTTTAGCTATCTTGCAAAGTTCAAAATATTTTTCAGCAGATTTTTCCCAACTGAAATCCTGCTTCATACCGTTTTGCTGAATTTTGTTCCAGACAGGTTTGTTTGCGAAAGCATTAACTGCTCTTTCAACTGATTTGAATAGTGCATAACCGGAATAATCATAAAACGAAAAGCCATTACCGTGATCAAAGCCCCAACTATTTTCTTCATCCCAATCTTTTACAGTATCTGCCAGACCACCTGTTTTTCGAACAACAGGCACTGTTCCGTATTTCAAACTATAAATCTGATTCAATCCGCAAGGTTCATATCTTGAAGGCATTACAAAAATATCTGCACCAGCTTCAATTAAGTGTGCGAGTTCGTTATTATATCCGATATAACTTGCAAACTTTCCTTGATTATAATGTGAAAGTTGTCTGAAAAATTCTTCGTACCTGTATTCTCCGCTACCAAGAATAATCCATTGTGCGTCGAGTTTCATTAAATCATTAACTGCTTCAGCAAAGATATCGAATCCTTTTTGCGGCACTAAACGAGAAATCATTCCAATCAATGGACGATTTTCATCAAAAGGCAATCTGAAATGTTCCATTAAAAATTTCTTGTTCGACTTTTTACCGGATAAATCTTTAGCAGAATATTTATAAGGAAGATATTTATCCGTTTCAGGATTCCACTCATCGTAATCAACGCCGTTTAGTATTCCGTAAACATCTGGTTTACGTGCTTTAAGCACTTTATCTAAGCCGGCACCAAATTCTGGTTTTAAAATTTCGTGAGAGTATTTTAAACTAACAGTATTTATCAAATCTGAAAATACTATTCCCGTTTTCATAAATGAAACGCTGTTTTCAAATTCAACTGGTCCCTCGGGATAATAAAAGTTAGGATTGATCTCTGCTTTGAAAAGTGTATCTTTTCCGAATCTTCCCTGATATCCAATATTATGAATTGTGAATATCGTTGCAGTCTTATCGAACATTCTATCCCAATTGTAATTATCTTTTATGTAAAGAGGAATCAACCCTGTCTGCCAGTCATTACATTGAATAACATCAGGAGCCCAACCTAATCTCTGGCAAGTTTCTATTACTCCTTTGCACAGCAGAATAAATCTTTCGTCTTCATCCCAATCATTTGTGTAAATTCTTCCTCGGTTATAAAAGTGAGGACAATCAATAAAATTAACTTCGACATTTGAATTAGGAAGTTTTGCCTGATGCAAATGAACAGAATGGATTATTCCATTTATTCTTATTGGCATTTCTCCAACATTCCAATTATATCTCAATCCAAATTTTGATTCGTCGATGAAAAGATATTTTGGTATAAATACTTTTACATCGCATCCTAATTTTTCTAATGCTTTCGGCAATGAACCAATTACATCACCAAGTCCCCCCATTTTAGCGTATGGTACACATTCCGAAGATACTATTGCTATTTTCATTTTACTCCCTGTATCTAATGTTTTACTGAAAGATTTATCTGACTGAAAAGAATATTACTTAATCCGAATGTTAATCTTACTTTATCTTGTTAAACAACTAAACTGGCAGAAAAAAATTTTTTTTACATATGAATAATAAATCTTAAAACTGTAATTTTCATCTATAAATAAAAAAAAATATAAATGATATGAAATTTCAAATAAACAATCTCTCGGTAATAACTGACGGCGATAAACAATCGAAGCCAATTATTTTCATTCACGGTTTCCCTTATGACCACACAATGTGGAAAAAGCAGATCAATTCGTTTAGTGATTCTTATTACTGTATTAGCTATGATATAAGGGGCTTTGGAGAATCATCTCAATTTGATGGTCAGCATACAATGGAAATGTTTGTAGATGATCTTGAAGTAATAATTGAAGAAATGAAACTTGATAAACCTGTTATCTGCGGGCTTTCGATGGGAGGATATATTTCGCTTCGTGCATTGGAGAGATTTCAGAATAAATTTTCAGCAGCAATTTTATGCGACACACGTTCGCAATCTGATGACAATCAAGGCAAACTGAAAAGAGCTGCAGCTATCAAAAGAATAAATTCCGAAGGTCATAAAGATTTTGTCAAAGAGTTTATTTCAAATTGTTTCGGTGATCACTTCAAACAAAACTTCTCTGAAGAGCTTAAAACAATTATTGAATATTCACAGAGCTTTAGTCCAACCGCAATTAAGGGTGCTTTGCTTGCAATGATGGGAAGAACAGACACAACTGCTTTTCTTGAAAAAATCGAAATTCCGGTTTTACTTATCTGTGGACAAAATGATAATTTAACCCCTCCTTCTGTAATGAAAGAAATGTACCATAAAATTAAAAATGCTGAATTTGCAGAAATCGAAAACGCTGGGCATCTATCACCAATTGAAAACCCAGAAATGGTTAACTCCGCCATCTCAAAATTTCTCAAGCAGATTGGTTACTGATTTGTCTGCTGAAATTAAACACGTTTGTTTCGACCTCGATGGTACTCTGATTAACTCAGCAGGAACTATTTATAAATCTACTTTGAAAACGTTTGATGATTTGAACATTGCTTACAATCTGCCTGAGGATGAATTCAACAAAATGATTGGAATGCACTTCGTTGATATTTTTAATCACTTCAATATTGATGTGCCTGATTTTGAAATCTTCATCGCTCACTACAAAAAAGTTTACTTTGATTTTATTGATGAATCTGTTTTGTATTCGGGAGTGAAAGAAGTTCTTGATTTAATGAGAAACTGTGCATACAAAATTTCATTACTTACAACTAAAGCACAGGATCAGACTGAAAGAATTCTTGAGCATTTCAATTTAACAAAGCATTTCGATTTCATTATGGGAAGGACAAATGGAATTCCACACAAACCAGATCCAACTCCTTTTTTTATGATTTGTGATCATCTTCAAATCAATCCTGAAAATAGTCTGATGGTCGGTGATACTGAATTAGATATTCTTTGTGGAAAGAATGCGAATGCAAAAACTGTTGTAGTTACTTACGGTTACCGGTCAATAGAAAGACTCAAAGAATTTTCCCCTGATTATTTGATAGATGATTTGAGAGAGTTAGAAATTATTCTGAAGATTTAAATCATTTAATATGAACTTTAAGAGATATTTATATCAATTGATCTAATTAGCGACATTCATTTCTCAATCATTTCATTATAGAATTTTAATTACGATTTATATGCAAATTTTATTAACTCTTCTAATGAAACATATTCAAGAGTTTTCTCATGGGTTGCTTCAAGAACAACTTGTGGAGCAACTCCCGCACAAAAAATATTGTACACTGCTACTATTCGAAGTATTATCATAATAGAAGACAAACAATCCAATCGCTCAAATTCGTTCAAAAGGTGGATTATAAAAACTTTTGATTGGTGCTTTGATCAATAATTCCGGTTGGTTTTATATGAATTTCTTTTTTCTGTTCTATCCAACAGCAGCACAAACTCGCCTTTAAGATTTTGTGCAATCACTTCATCTAAAACTTCTTTTGCAGTTCCACGAATAAACTTTTCATTTGAAGTTGTAAGTTCGAATGCTAATACTGTTTGAACATCTGAGCCAAGCACGCTGACAATATCCTCAAGTAATGTTTTCAATCTGTACGGGGTTTCCATAATAACAGTTGTGTACTTTCGGATTTTTAATTCCTGAAGTTGCTTTCTTCTTATATCTTTTTTTGGTGAAAGCCATCCGTAGTAATGAAATTTATCTAAGTTCAATCCGCTACCTACTAATGCAGCTAAAATTGAACTTGCTCCAGGGACAGGCACAACTTTAATGTTATTTTCAATTGCAAGATTGACAAGATATGCTCCCGGATCAGAAAAAATCGGAGTGCCGCAGTCTGATATTAAGGCAACTGAATTGCTTTGTTTAATTTTTGAAATCAGCTCTTCGCTGTTCTCTTTTTCGTTATGCTCATTTAGAGAAAATAAATCTTTTTTAATATTAAAATGACTTAACAATCTGTTCGCTTCTTTGAATTCTTCACAAATTATAAAATCGCTATCCTTCAAAACATTCAATGCTCTTATTGTTAAATCATTGTAATTACCAATTGGTGTTGACACAATATAAAGTATTGGATTATTCATTAGTCCGCATTTCAAGTTTTTTCTTGTTATTTCTTTCATACATATAAGTCAAAATTGAAACAGAGACAAGAATGATTACAAACCAGATAAAGAATTGTGTTTCATTTTGTGAGTCATAAAAAATCGCTGATAGATTTCCTATTATCAGCCATTGAAAAACGTAAATTACAGTAACGTTTTTTCCGATCCATTTCAGATAAATTATTGGCAACAAATTTCCAATCTTCTTCTCAATTATTTCAAACAGAGAAACCCAAATCACCATAAACGAAAAATTCCACATTGCAAGCATTATTCCGTGATGATAGTAATTCTCTAAAACTACTATTTGGTTGAAACTATCATATGCAAACACAACGAGATAAATTAACGCTGGAACAAATATTATTGGTCTGTTTCTATAAAAATATTTTTCAGAAAATAATTTGAAGGAAAAACCAACAAGCGGATAAAACAACCACGGAAAAATCGGAAAGTAAGACCAATCCGAACATCCATAAACAAATGACAGAACATATCTTAGCCACGGATTTACATCAGAATTTAACTGCGGAATAAATTCAGATAATAAGGCAACAATAACAGCAAGGGACAGATACAAATAATATTTCTCCCCAAAGAACTCTTTAACAAGACCGATGATAATTAAACTTAATCCGGCAAAAGGTAGAATATCAACACCGAAAATGTATTCAAGCGGATTTTCATTGATAATCTGATTCTGAAAATATAAAATCAGATAGTAAAAGTTCAGACCAATGTTTAATAAAATTCCACCAAGAAAAAGTATTATACCACGCTCAAGAAAGTAATAGAGATTTTTTTTCGCAGAGAGGAAATAGCCCATAACAAACATAAAAACAGGTGCGGCAGGAGTTCCTCCAAGAAAAAGTGAAATGACTCCAAAAGTTTCCTCCTGAATTTTTAACTGCAAAAGCTTTTCAGTTATGTGAACCTGAATCATAAATATTACTGCAATACCTTTAAGTAAATCTGCAACCTGATTTCTTTCAGGTGATTTAAAGAGTTTTATTAGACTGTTTTTCATAATAAAAAATATTTTAACTACTACATTAAATTAAACAAAACCAATTATTACGAGTAATTTCATCATATTATGAACGATTCTTTTCATTATTCTGTTTGAAGAATATGAGAAATCTAATTCACAAAATAATTTTAATTCTACCTTTGACAATTTCCTTATCGAATTGTCAGGGTAAAGAAATAAAGGACAAAATTATGGTAGGAGAGAGTTCAAATCTGAAAGTTGCAACTTTCGGTTCGGGTTGTTTCTGGTGTACCGAAGCAATTTTTGAAAGAGTTAATGGAGTCGTTGATGTGATGTCTGGTTATTCAGGCGGTACAGTCGAAAATCCTTCTTACAAACAAGTTACAACAGGTACAACCGGACATGCAGAGTGCACTCAAATTAAGTATGATCCAACCATAATCACTTACGATGAATTACTCGAAATTTTCTGGAAAACACACGACCCAACCACACCAAACCGACAAGGAAATGATATCGGTCCTCAATATCGTTCAATAATCTTTTACCACGATGAGGAGCAGAAACAATTAGCTGAATTTTACAAGCAAAAACTTGAAGAAGAAAAAATCTGGCAAAATCCTATTGTTACCGAAATTGTTGAATTCAAAAAGTTCTATCCTGCAGAAGATTATCATCAGGATTATTATGAAAGAAATCCATATCAAGGATACTGTGCTTTTGTAATTACTCCCAAAGTTGAAAAGTTTGAAAAGATATTCAAAGACAAACTAAAGAAAAATTAGTCTTTGCTCATCAATACTACATTTTCAATGTGATAAGTATGCGGGAACATATCAACAGGTTTCATCTTAATCAGCTTATATCCATTTTCTAAAAACATTCTTACATCTCTTGCCTGTGTTGCAGGATTACAACTTACATAAACAATTTTCTTAGGAGCAAGCTGAATTACATCATCAACAGTATTTGTATGCATTCCGCTTCTTGGCGGGTCAATAATGATAGTGTCGGGTTTTGGTAATTTATTTCTCTCTACTAACGGCAGAAAACTTTTATACAAATTCACCTCAAAGAATTTAGTATTGATAACATTGTTCAGCTTAGCATTGTATTCGGCATCTTCTACAGCAGAGAGATTAGATTCGAATCCATAAATTTCTTTCACATACTCTGAAGCAAACAAGGTTATCGTTCCAGCACCAGCATATAAATCATAAACAATTTCGTCTTTCTTAAACTCAGCAAAATCAACTGCGGTCTGATACAATTTCTCTGCCTGCAATGTGTTTGTCTGAAAAAATGAATTTGAACTTATTCTGAATTTGTAATTACCAATAAAATCATAAATGTATCCCGAACCAAAAAGAACTTTTTCATAATCACCAATTGCAACCTGAGAGAGTTTTTTACTTATGTTGTTAACAATCGTTGTAACTTGCGAAAACTTGTTCACGAGAAACTCTGTAAATTTTCTCATTAAAGATTCGTTATCGTCGAAAGTAACTAGATTTACCATCAAATCATTTGTGTGAAAAGATTGACGAATAACCAAATTTCGTAAAAAACCTGTATGAGTTTTCTGAGAATATGGTTTAACATTTTCAGATTTAAAGAAATCACGAACAAAACTCAAAATCTCATTTCCTAAATCTGAAATAAGAAAACATTTTTCAATGTCCAAAACTTTATCATAGATTTTCGGAATGTGGAAGCCAAGTGCAAAATCTCTTTCTATCTTTTCATTCGACTGAAGCTCATCTTTTGTCAACCATCTTAAATCGCCGAAAGAAAATTCAACTTTGTTTCTATAACCAAAAATTTTTTCAGACGGAATGATGCTTTCAATTTTAATATCTTTCATTCCGGCAATGTTTCTAAAAACTTCCTGAACCTGCAGTTGTTTGAAATTCAGTTGATGATCATAATTCAAATCTTGCTGCTTGCATCCGCCACAAGTTCCAAAATGTTTGCACTTTGCAGCTACTCGCAAATCCGAAGGTTCAATTAGTTCAACAGTAAATGCTTCAGCATAAGAGTTTTTAATTTTTCTCAAGCCTGCTTTTACAACATCGCCGGGATAAGAATTTTCAACAAAGACAACGTAGTTCTCTTCTCCATTATCAGCTAATCCAAGTAATTTTTCTTTACAGACTTTTGCAATTCCCTTCCCTTCAAACGCATACTTTGAAATCTTTAATTTAACTATTTCGCCTCTTTTTATTTTCATATACTTTTTCCTAAACTTCACAAAAATAGTTTATTTATTTTTGAACTATGAAAAAAACTCATTTTATTCTTCTTTCCTTTCTTGCTTATTTTCTTTTTGCTGGTAACGGCTGTAATAAAAGAGTGTATGATTCTTTAATTAACTATAATTCTCCGACTCCTATTATTTACGAAAGCCTCCACGATAGCGTTAAATTGAACAAATTCATCGGTGCAGATTTAAGATATTCCAAAGGGAATTACGATAAGGAGGACTTGGCACTACTGAGACTAAATTACAGTTATGTGTCCACAAAAGAAAATTCATTCTCAAACACTTCTATAATTGCTTTCGGCGGGTACTACAAAGTAAATGGTTTGGGTCCTAAACAAGGAGCTAATTACACCGACATTGATTATGATGGTAGAAAATGGGGCACCGGACTTCTGGGAAATATAAAACTTGGGTTGAATTTTAAGTTTGATGACTTCAAGCTTGGCTCAGGAATAGATTTTTTAGCAGGACTCGAAACGGGTGAATTTCTTGATTTCAGAAACTCTGCCAAATCTCAGGGAGTTATTGATTCTGACAGAGGTTGGGCTTCTACCAATCTGAACATTTTCTTATTTAGTTCTTATCGATTTCAAAACTCTTCAATCTTCAACTTGCAATTAAATGTCGGATATCCTGGAGGCATTTCTCCAATATTATCATATCAGCACAGAGACAATATTTATTGGATAAGTTTTTTAGGTAACCGTGGAAATATTGGAATAATGAAAAGTTTGGAAACTAATTTTTAATTAACCAATCGGTTATCTCGTCTCCATCTGAACACACCTGATTACTATTTATATTTGCATTAGAATTATTTTGAATTGAAATGAAAATTTACAACACACTAACTAAACAAAAAGAAGAGTTCGTTCCGCTCAATCCACCTAATGTGAAAATTTATATGTGCGGACCCACTGTTTATGACTATTTCCATATTGGTAATGCTCGCTCGTTTATTATGTCTGATATTGTAAGAAAATATCTTGAGTACAAAGGTTATAACGTAACTTTCATAATGAACCTCACCGATGTTGATGATAAAATTATAAAAAAAGCTAATGAAGAAAATAAATCAGCAAAAGAAGTTTCTGAATTTTACATAAGCGAGTTCTTTAAAGACATTGATAAGTTGAAAGTAAAACGTGCAAGCAATCATCCAAAAGCTACTGAATATATGAACGAGATGATTGATATGATAAAAAAACTTGAAGCCAAAGGAATTGCATATAATGTTGATGGTAATGTTTTCTATGATGTTTCAAAGTTTCAGGAGTATGGAAAGCTCAGCGGAAAAAGAATTGAAGATTTAGAAGCAGGTGCAAGAGTTGAAGTTAATGAAGAGAAAAAACATCCACTTGATTTCGCACTGTGGAAAAAAGCAAAAGAAGGAGAACCATATTGGGAAAGTCCTTGGGGCAAAGGGCGTCCCGGTTGGCATATTGAGTGCTCTGCTATGAGCTGTAAATTACTCGGAGAATCATTCGATATTCACGCAGGCGGACACGATTTAATCTTCCCTCATCACGAAAATGAAATTGCTCAAAGTGAAGCTGCGAACGAAAAACCTTTTGTTAAATACTGGATTCATTTTGGTTTCCTCAATATCAATGAAGAAAAGATGTCAAAATCACTTGGCAACTTCTTCACTGCAAGAGAAATCCTGAAATCTTTTTCGACGGAAGCAATCCGATTATTTTTTGCTCAGGCACATTACAGAGGTCCTTTGAACTTCAGTGATGAACTGATACGCGCAGCCGAAAAAGGTGTGGAAAAATTATCAAACACTTATGAACGAATTCTTGAAGAAATAAAGAAAAACTTTGAAACAAAATCAGAGCTTAACTATGATTTCAGAAAGTGGTATGATGATTTTGAAAATGCAATGGATGATGACCTCAATACTGCCTCTGCAGTTGCTGTTCTATTCGATTTCAGCAGAGAAGTTAATCGAATAATTTCAGAAAATAATTTTAACAAGGATTTCCTTTTCGGAGCAAAAGATTTTCTTGATAAAACTGCTGAAGGAATTTTCGGATTGATAAGCACGCAAAGTCAATCTTCTCCATCTCTTGAGGATGAGCTTATTCAATTACTGATTAAACTTAGACTTGATGCAAAGCTCGAAAAGAATTACACCCTTTCCGATAAAATAAGAGATGAATTAAAAAATCTTGGTATTATTCTTCAAGACTCAAAAGAAGGATCAACATATAAGAAAGTGAAAAAATAACCGATGCAAAAACAAATAAAAATAATAAATTCATCTACCACCATACCGATTGGAAAAATAGTTTGTGTTGGAAGAAATTATGTAGAGCACATTCACGAACTAGGAAATGAGGTTCCCGAAAAACCTGTTGTGTTTCTTAAACCAAACAGCTCAATAATTTATTCGGGCGATGAAATAATTTATCCAAATTACTCAAACGATATGCATCACGAAATAGAGCTTCTTCTTTTGATTGGAAAAACTGTAAAAGATGCTTCGTTAGAAGACTCGGAAAATGCTATAATTGGTTATGGCGTTGGCTTGGATATGACTCTTCGTGATGTTCAGGATGTGTTGAAAAAGAAAGGGCATCCTTGGACAATTGCAAAGTGTTTTGACACATCAGCAGTCTTGTCTGATTTTATTTTGAAAGAGAATTATAAAATCACTTTTGAGGAAGAGCTTATTCTTAAAGTAAATGATGAAGTACGGCAAAGAGAAAAACTTAACAAAATGATTTTCAAACCAGCAGAACTTGTTCAGTATCTTTCTTCTATTATGACTCTCGACTACGGCGATATAATTTTTACAGGTACACCAAAAGGAGTTAGCAAAGTAAACAAAGGCGATTCGCTTTTGGGTTCTTTAGATAATTTGGTGAATATAAAATGTAGTGTGAAATAGAATTAAAAGATTTTTTGAAGATAGCTTGAATACTATTTAAAAAAGATTTTCCTTACATAGTTGATGAAATAGAAAAAATTTTAGAAAGATTTTAATCTAAAACTATCTTATTAAAATCATCGCTTTAGTTACCGATAAATCCGCAAATGTTAATCTATAAAAGTAAACTCCGCTGGCAAGTCTGTCTCCGTTAAATTTTACTTCATAAGTGCCGGGCAACTTTTCCTCATCTACCAAAGTTGCAACTTCATTACCAAGGATGTCGTAAACTTTGAGAGTAACTTTCATATCTCTTTGTGTCTGGCTTATCATTTCACTCTGAGTTTTCATTAACCTGTCACTCTGAGTTTGTCGAATAGTAACGTCTTCATTATCCTTTGATGAACTCAGTATAACAGTAGGAATAGAAAATTTAATATTTGTAATTGGATTAAACGGATTCGGATAATTTTGATACAATACAAAATCTGCTGGGACATCAAGTTGGAGTTCATTTTCAACTTCAGTTAAATAATCAAACCTACCCACCTGCAAAAGATATTTTATAGTCGGATAATTCGTTAAAGACCATCTAAGATTATCAAAAGCGACAACCTGCCGAGGACCTATACTTCCACTTGCTCGATAAGTTGATGAATCAACCTTTGTTGCTGTTCGTGTATCAACAATGACATAAGGAATAGTTGCAAAACCAGTGATACTCTTATCCATTGAAGAAAATTGAACTCTATTTGTTCCGTTAAGATAAATTCCTATTCGTTTTCTGTTTCTCATCATTCCCCACAAAACCGAGCTCATTCTGTTTTCGTAATAATCTGCATTATCAAAAACGAGCGGTTGAAAAACAAGCTCACCGAAAATATTCAATCCATTATTCAAAGTCATTCTACCGCGATAAGAAGCATACAAATCAGTATCTGTATTACCAACAAAAATTCCTCCGGCAATCTTGCCTGCATTACCAAAGAAAAATATTGATTTACCTGATTGCACTGAATTGTGAAATTCATTTGCAACAATATTTCCATTCTGATTCAATAATGATAAAACATTTAATGAATCTCCTGCAAAAACGATGCAAGTTGAATTATTGATTTTTGCGGCTTCTATCGGATTATTAAGGTTCGATGTTGTGATATTAAGTAAAGAATAGTTGTAATTGTTTGAAGCCAAATAATTAGTTAAAGTAGTTATTGAATTTGAAAATCCCGGATGAGTTATCACCACAACATTTGAAGAGTTAGTATTCGAGAGAAATTCGCCGAGATTATTCAGATTTGCCGATATATCATTATTCCCTGTAAGATAAAAACTTGTTCGTGGCATCTGCCATGCTCTGTTGATATCAACATCTTTTGCTGACTCAGGAATGAAAGTAATTTCTTTAGTATTAAAATTAAACTTCCAGCCTTTAGTAAGAATATGTGATTTCAAATTTTCAATTGTGTATTTGCCAGAAGTATAGGCTGCATAGTTAGTCAAATTATCTTTATAAAAAATCGTAACTGCTCCACTTCCCATAACTTCACCAATTCCATTTGGCGAAATACAAATTGCTGTTCTGTCATCTATTCCAGCTCCGATTAAATCTCTTCCTGAATTGAAATGTTGATTATAAATCATCGCTATTAATCTTCCGTGTCTTCCTCTTTCAATGAAGTGAGTATCAAAAAGCACATTCGGAACAAGTTTAAGAAAATTATATTCGAAACGCATTTTGCTGATGAAAGGATTAAGAAGAGATTCATCAGGATAAGCTGAGCCACTTTGAGCCGTAAAATCAACCTCGCCAAGTACTGCTGCTCCAGCACTTGTTCCTGCAATAACGCCGCCATTATTAAAAACATACTGAATTGCTGAATCTACTTTTGTTCCTTTCCAGAATCTGATGTAATCCCACTGATTACCACCTCGAATAAAAATTCCTTTTGCTGTAATCAATTCATCATAAGTTGATTGGAGATTGGCAGTTGCAACGTTCGGAATAGTTTTATTGTATGCCGTACTTGCTCCAAGAGATATAAAATAATTCGGTAGCCAGTTTGTTGCATCAGCAACATCAATAATTATTATTTTGCCGCTGTCTGCTCTTTGAACTATCCATCTATATGGTGCATCACTCCAATCGTTATAATTCTCCGAACCACCCCCGATTGCACAGACATAGCCTTGAGCAAGAATAGTAAGATTAATAGTGAGACTGAGCGTAAGAATTTTTTTTAAGATTGATTGCATTACTAAATTATTTCGGTTTTTAGGATTATTAAAAATGAGATAGAACACGGATTAAATGAATCGGATGAGAGAGGCTGTCTCAAAAGTTTTTATGTCAAACTGAATTTATCTCGGGCTCTATTTTTAATTAAAAATAAAAAGATTAGATTCCGAAACAATTTCGGAATGACGCTTTTGAGACAACTTCTTGTTCTATCTCCAAAAATTACATTGTAATCTTTAATGAAATTCTATGAACGCTTGGTAAAATATCATAAACAGAATAAGCATAATCAAAATACACAAAGCTATCTGCTAATGGAACATTCGCACCAGCACCAAAACTAAATTTCTGATCATCATAATTATACTTGTATCCGCCTCTTAAATATATTCTATCAAAGAAAGAAATTTCAGTACCAAAATGAACTCTCTCTTTATTGTCATTTGGATGTGTTGCATCAATTCCGCTCCTGACTTTGAAGAACTCACCTTGATAAACATCAAAACCAATTCCCACTTGAAAATGAAGCGGCAACGGATATTCATTTGTTTGCAGCCTTGCCGGAGTTAATCTGCTTAATGGGAAATTATCATTCTTTAAGTGAGTGATTGCCAAATCAGGACCATCGAATTTCATATCACCACCAAAGTTCGTCATACTCATCGCAATTGTTAAATTTTGAAAATCAATCAGATACTGAGTCCCAATATCAAAAGCAAAGCCGTTTGCTGTTTCATTCCAGATTTGTTGATTAACATACTTAACTGTTAATCCGACACTAAATCTATCAGTAAGATATTTCGCATAAGTTACTCCAAGTGCCAAATCGCTGGCGTCAAAATATCTTCCGGTTCCGTTTGGTTGCTGCTCGGTTGTTATTTCAATTTTACCAGTTGAAAACATTATCACATTTGCACCGATAGTTCCAAAGTCGCCAAGGTTATAAGCAACGGAAGCAGCATTTAAATCAAACAAATCAAACCAGTTTGCATAAGAGAAAAAGACTTCGAAATTATTTACTTTAGTTAAGCCAGCGGGATTATAAAATACCGTACTTGCATCATCAGCAAGCCCGACAATTGCATTGCCCATCGCTTCAGCTTTTGCACTTACGGGTATTTGAAGAAACTGTGCTCCACTTGTTCCGAGATTTGGATTCTGAGCAAAAATATAATTTGAAAAAACAACCAACGAAATAAATAATATGTTTTTCATTTTTATCTCCGTCCCGATTATTTAATTACAGCAAAACGTTCTTTGTATTCTATATCACCGGATTTAACAACATAGATATAAACACCCGGAGCGATTTCTCTTCCGCCTTCCGCACGCAAATCCCAAATCGCAGTTCCACTTGTTGAATTATGATATATAGTTTTCACTAAGTCAGCATCAACAGTGAAAATATAAATTGTGCATTCTGGTGGTAAATTTATAAACTGAATTTGACGAAGAGGTTCTTTTCTTAGCTCTCCGAATTCAGGTTCAAATAAAGATGAAACCAGATAAGGATTCGGCACAACTCTTATTTTCTGAATATTCTCTCTGATATTCGTCTGATTTACAACAGAGCCTTTTATCTCAAAGGAATATGCATCTTTAATATTTGGTAAAATCGGTTTAATAACTTCAACAGAAAATTTATTCCCGGCAGAAGGAACCGCACCTTCTGAAAAAGTAACTTTGCCCATTATTCCATTAAATCGGAAAGTACCAAGATTGAAAACTGTGTCCGTGCTTATCACGTTATTGTTTGCGCTGACTGAGATTATTATAAAAGGTTTGTTATCTTTTATTCCTTTCCCTTCGACATTAACGATGTAAATATTTTGAACCACCAGAGTTTCCGCCTCAACGCTGAAGGTTATGTTAATATTATCTGTTCCACCTATTCTTGAAACGCTTTTAATTATCTTCGGTTTGTTCAAAGAAAAGATGACGCCATCAATTGTTGAATAAACCTGATTGAGCGCAAAAGGTCTTTTGGTTACAACACTTGCAGTATCATTTTTCTTCACATCAGCAGCAAATGAAACAGTAATTAAATCGCCCATTTCAGGACGAAGGTCTGATGAAGTGCCGGGTGCGTCTGTCATTCTTATTCTTAAACCGTGTCCGGTAATTGTAAGATCTCTTCCGCCGACAGGATAATTGTAACCTGCTCTTATCATTTCTCCTGTTGAAAGATTGATTAAATCAAAATTGTTCGTAGAATTAAATTTTATTCCATATTTGATTGGCTTAGTTTGAGCAGAATCTGTAACAGTTATTGTAACCTGAGTAGCGGGATTACCGACTTCTGTTTTAGCAACGTAATTAAAATTTACTTTATACTTTCCTCCGGCAAGATTTTCTTCATCTGCAGGACTAACTATCAGTTCATAATTAGAAACTCCTGAACCAATCTTTGTAATATTGCTTGCTGATACCGGTTGTCTGCCAATTGCATTCGAACGCGGAATAATCGCAATAGTATTTTCTGCTGTAAGCGTATTACCAATTGGTCCTTCAAGACTGGGGACAAGATTATTGCCGCGATCATAAGCGGTAATTGAATACCAATATTCAAAACCATTAATAATTGATGTATCAGTAAAACTATATTGGATTCCAGTGTTTTGTCCGATATCATTTTTAACATCGAAGTCGGCAATTTTTTTCCAATTTATTCCTTTATCAATTGAGCGATAAATTCTGTAACCTTCAAAATCATATTCACCCGAAGATGCATCAGGTTTTAATTCTGATCTATCATCCCAATAAAGAAGTGCCTGACGATCTCCCGCATATCCATATAATTTCGGTCTTTCAGGTGGCTTTGGGAGATTAAAGTTGGCATCAACAGTATTTTTTGCTGTAGTTGCCGCAGCAAGCATTTCTTCTTTTGTTTCACCTGCTACAAATGCTATTACAAATGTTAATGTGTCTCCTACATTAAGCCGGTAAGGACCTGATGAGATCGTGGCTACAATATCCAATCCTGAAGCTGGAATAGTTGATGGATCATCATAATGGAGATTTGTACTACTACCAAGGTGGAAAAACTTCGAGCCCAAGGGCGAATTATATAGAGAAGGCGTACTTGCCATTCTTCCAAACTGAACTGAGTCAATATCAATATCATCATCATACAAACTATAATGCATATCTGTAACACCAAGCTCTATTCCATTTACTTTTGGAGTTTTTAACATTGCCACTCCAAAGAATCCTGTTTTTCCACCAGGCCATTCGGGAGAAATTCCATCGTCGAAGAAATAAACTAATCCGCGTGATTTTATGAAATCAATTTTATCATCAGCATATTCCGGAACGCCGCCGCTGATATTTCCAACATCAATATCACAATACATTGCGAAATAAACACTATCAAGATTTCTTTTTCCAACCAACTGATATTTATAAAACAAAATATTTTTTGCAAATGCAACACCGTAAGCATAACCAGTTTGTATTAATTGTATTCCGAGTATTTCTCTTGAATTATTACTATCACTGAAAACACAGTAACTATCCTGATCTGAAACGAAGATATTATTTCCTTGAGCATCTTTAACAGGCCAACCTTTAGTAGGATGCCATGTTTGCGGGTTATCACTGAACGCAATTTGAGCGAGGTCTTTATTATGATATCCACCGACTGCTTCCCATTCTTCGTTGGTTGTATGTAATGCCTGAACAACATTTCCCGGAATTCCAACCCAGGGATTTACACGATAGATATAGTGCTTCGTGCTATTGATAGGAAATTCGCCTGAAGGACCTTGAGTAATTCTTCTCGGATATAATTTCCCTCTGTTCTCAAAAAACAATCCTATATTACTCGCATTGTGAATACCTGCAGCTCTGTCACCTATCCCAAGCGACTTGTCCAGACTACTTCTGGAAAGATTTTCATCTATCTGCTTTTTATTCTGAGAAAAAGCTGTTACTGATATAAAGACTATTATTATTAGAATGATGATTTTTTTCATCTTCAATTCCTTTGATTATGATTTTCAGAATCTTATTGTTGCACCAAGACGAATTGATCTTGGCGGACCAAAGTTAGATGGATCTCTCATCCATTCGAGAGAATGATTCCCTTCAAAAGTAAAATCTGGTTCTCCTGTATCACGATAAACGTATAAAACATTTTTATGATCGGTAAGATTTAAAATCTCAGCAAATACCCGGACTCTGAAATTATTATAAATATTAAATTCTTTTCCGAACATAAAATCAAGTGAATATGTGCTCGGTTGACGTAAAGAGTTTTTCTCAACAAATCCAACGTCTCTGCCTCCTGGAGTATATGGAGCTCCTGAACTTAATCTGAAGATCACACTAAAATCCATCATATCGAAAACATATGAACCAAAAAGCTGAGGACCCTCGTTTTTCGGAATAGTATATGTTCCTGTAAGGTTTAGAATATGGGTTCTGTCAAAGTCGAGATAATATAATAATGTTGATTCCTGAGTTCCGGGATATTGTTCGGTTTCAGATGAAGCACTGCCTTTTGCAACTGAGTAAGTATAACTTAATCCACCTGAAAAATATTTATCAGGTCTTATATCAAGATTTACTTCAAATCCTTTTACGTTAGCATAATCTTCATTTACATAAAGAGTGTATCCAGTATATCTTCCATCAACAAACGGGAAGTAGTATCTCGTACCTATCAGCCCTGTTATATCCCGATAATATGAAGTAACGTTTATAGCTATTCTTTCGGAGAATTGATGAGCAATTCCGACCTCGTAAGAGATTGTTCGTTGAGCGTCAAGACTTGGCTGCCCAAACAAAGGTTCTCTAACATTCAAATCGTACTGATTATTTTCAAATAAGTATTGAAAATCTGGATTTTGGAAAAAGTGTCCATATGAAAAGTGTAATTTCGTTCTTTCTGAAATCGGATGAGCAATGCCAATTCTTGGAGAAAGTTGATATCTTGGTTTAGCTTTGATTATTGATCCCGGTTTCAGTGGGTCTTCTCTGAAAGTAATGTTAGCATTCATCAAGTCATATCTCAATCCGATATTTATTACCAAGTAAGGTAATTCAATTTTGTCTTGTATGTATCCGGCAAATTCAAATGGCTCGGTTACATAATCATTTTTATATGGAAAATTCCTTTTCGGATCATAAACATAAAAATATTTTAATCTGTGTTTTTTATACGAAATTCCGAACTTCACTTCATTAAAAGTATTTATCTGCCAGACTGCATCGAACTTTCCATCTAAAGTAATGGTTCGGCTGTCAATTAACTCCAGTGGATCTGCTTTTGCAAAAAATTCAAATCCGTTCCCGATTGGTAAATATTGTCTTTGAGATGTAGATAAATATTGTGAAGTGTCTTTATCAATTCCCGAATAATAACCTTGATTGAAATAAGAAAACTTTAAGTCATAAAACAAATTATTCTGGACAGTATGAGTTGCTGCAAAAGTTGTCTGCCAGCTATCTGTTCGTCTTCTTAGATATTGTTCGGGAATGTATTTGTAAGCATGATTATAATTTTGTCTTTTACCGACACTACCTCTATTAGAAAGCGAAACTTTAAATTTTGGAATTACTGTTGTTGTCAGTTTTGTAAAAAAAGTTCTGTCATTATTATAACCGAAAGGAAGATAATTACCTCTTTTATCTTGTTCTGCAGAAATGAAAAATTTCAAATCGTTTGTTAACAAAGGTCCGCTTAAACTTCCATTAATTCTTGATTCATGAAGACTTGCATATCTTTCAATTCCAAATTCAGAAGTTCTCATTTCAATTTTACCAGAGAGTTTATCCGAGCCATCTCTTGTAACAATATTTACTACTCCACTCATCGCATTTCCATATTCTGCATTAAAGGTACCGCTGAGCAAACTCATTTCCTGAATAGCGTCATTGTTAACCTGAGTAGCAAGTCCACCCAGCAAAGGATCAACAACCAGCATTCCGTCAATCATATAAGCAACTTCGTTAGATCTGCCTCCACGTATGTGTAGATTTGATCCGCTGCCAACAACTCCGGCTTGCAATGAAAGAAGTTCTGTAAAACTTGCAACTGGTAGTGCTTCTATTTCATCACGACTGATTACTGAAATTGAGCTGGTTAAGTCCTTCTGTATCAACGGTGTTTTTGCAGTAACGACTACTTCTTCTACCTGAACAGACTGAGATTTTAATTCAACCGAAAGTTGGGTGGTTTGGTCAACAATTATTACAACATTTTGAATCAGAATCGTCTCATAACCGATGTAAGAAATTTTAACATTATACCTTCCCGGCGGAATGTTGAGAATAACATATTCTCCTTTGATGTTAGTTGCTGCACCAAAAGATGTTCCTTCTATTATCACATTCGCACCGACAAGCGGCTCTCCTGTTTCAGCATCTTTGATAACACCACTTAATTTTCCTGTCGTACCACCAAAAATGAATGTTGAAATCAGAAAAACAAATAAAAGTATTTTTTTCATATTAACTCCTTTTATCAGAGTATTATATAATTACCTGATTTTGTTCTAACATTATTTTTTCACTTTCTTTAAGAACTTTTCTGGCTTTTATTTTATTCTTAACCGCACAAGCCGTTGCAATTGCATTAATCAAGACAGATATAGCTGCAAATGAATTTGTGAAAAGCATATTTTCACTTTTAACAGTCAACACTGCTTTTGAAAATGAAGTGATTGGTGCGGTAGATTTATTTGTAATGCTAATGACTTTGATGCCGTTTTTATCAGCATATCCTGCAGCATCAACTGTTTCTTTTGAATATGGCGGAAATGAAAAACAAATCAGCAGATCATCTTTCTTCATATACATAATCTGCTCGTGAAATAATGTATGAGTGTGCTTAAGAGCAGAAGCATCAATTCCAACCTGAGTAAGTTGATATGAAAGAATTTCAGCAAGCAAATATGAAATTCCTAATCCTGCAGTGAAAACTCTTTTTGATCTAATAATTAAATCAATTGCATTATCAAAAGTATCACGGTCAATCATTGTCAAAGTGTCGTTAATATTTTTAACATCAAGTTTCGCAACTGATGAAAGTATATCATTATCCAGCCTGCTTTTATCAATCAGAGGAAAGATTTCGTTTTTATTAAGATGTTTCTTTAATGACTCCGAAACAGCATCACGCAGTTCACTGAATCCGGTGAAACCAACGCTTTGTGCAAACCTTATAACAGATGCAACACTTACTCCAACTTGTTTTGAAATTCCGTGTACATCAATGAATGGAATATTATCAAAATTATCGAGAATAAAGTCCGCAACTTTGCGTTGATTAACCGGAAGCTTATCAAAATTATTCTGAATCTTTTCTCTTATTTCTTTGTAACGACTTACCATAAAATATCAAGCTGGTCACGCTTCGACTTCGCTCAGCGTGACAGCAATTTTATCTATCTCATTAAAATCATTTTTTTAGTTTCAGTAAAGTCGCCCGCCTGAAGTTTATAATAATAAACTCCGCTGCTTAAATTGGAAGCATCAAAATCATATTGATAAATTCCAGATGTAAGTTCTTCATTTACAAGATTAGCTACTTCATTACCCAAAACATCAAAAACTTTCAAAGTAACAAATTGAGTGTTACTTATCGAGAAACGAATTTTTGTGTTTGGATTGAATGGGTTCGGATAATTTTGTTCCAACGAGTATCCAGAAGGAATTTCAGAAATTTTATTATCAACACTCAAAACAGTATTATATTTTGTTTGAGCTTCATTAATTGCTGAGATTATTTCAGCTTGATTTTCCCCAATTGCGAAAGCATAGAATACAGCTATTGAATCATTGGGATTAAGATTTACAAATGCTTGTGAGGGAATCGTAACAGGACCTTCAACACCACCCGGAAACTGAGGTTGAATTGAACCATAATTCAACCAGTTCCAATAACTTGAATCAACTGTGTATCCTGAATACCATTCAAATGAATAAAGCGATTGAAGATTATGAGAAAGTAACTTTAAACCCATATTTCTTGAAGTACCTCTGTGAAATCTGACAATGCCGTTTGAAGCAAGATATGTAACAGTATCGTTTCCGTAAGTTTGGTTAAGTTCTGGAATTATATCTAAACCAATCTTTGCATTTATTGCGGTTGTTTCTCTGTTTTTGATTGTCATTTTAAGAATCATATACTTCGCATTTGTCCAACTATAGATGTTATATTTAACTAAAACATCTGGTGGAGCTCCGCTGTAAGCATTATTATAGGTTCCGGTAATTTCAAAATCGCTTAGAGTTGGATTTGACACTAACGCTGTTGGAACTTCAACATCAGCATCATTTTGATAGTCCCATACTTTTGTGGGGCCAACACCAACCAAAGCAGAGGCTCTTTGTAAATGTCTTACCTGATCACTCGTTGTGAAAATTCTGATTCTTCCGTAAGTATTGACATTTACATCAATTTGTCCGGTACTGAAAGTTGCTTGAGCAAACAAGTCAGTAAGACCAAACAAAAAAATCAAAAAAGAAATAGTGAAGTTTTTCATAGTGCACCTCTTTTAATTATTAAATGATGATTAAATTGTTGTCATTGCCATCCGAATAAATTTGGCGGAATAAGAAGAATAAACCCCAGAATAAAAAGAGCTATCATTAATGGCAACACCCATTTTGCCCATCTATCCCAAGGGACCCGAGCCATTGATAACGCACCCATAGTAACTGCAGATGTTGGTATTATAATATTTGTATATTCACCAAACTGAAAAGCCAAAATTGCTGTTTGTCTTGAAACGCCGGCTAAATCTGAAAGAGGAGCCATTATCGGCATTGTTAAAGCAGCCTGTCCACTTCCTGAATGAACAAAGAAATTAATAATTGCCTGAACAATGAACATTTTCTGTGATGCGAAAATCGGAGATGATGATTCGATATAAGGAGATAATCCGTATAAAATTGTATCAATGATATTAGCGTCTCTTGATAAAACGAGAGTTGCACGAGCGAGTGCAATTATCAGTGCAGTTCCAACCAAATCCTTTGCACCATCAATAAAAGCTTTAATCAAATCATCACTTTTTAATCCACCGATTATTCCAACTACTATTCCCATAATGAAAAACATTCCGGCAATCTCTTCTATATACCAATGAAATTCTATTACACCAACTACGAGTAAAACAAGTGAAAGAGCGAAGGTTATTAAAACTAATTTGTGTTTAATTGAAAAATGATTATTGCTGTTATAGACTTCATCAAAATGTTCATTTTTTCTTCGTTCTTCATCTTCAAGATACATTGGACTAATCTTAGGATTTTTAGATAATCTTTTCACATACCAAAGTAGAAATACAATCGCTACTATTGTTGAAATTGCCCAGCAAATAACCCTGTAACCTATTCCTGAAAAGAGAGGAACTTCTGCAATTCCCTGTGCGATGCCGACATTAAATGGATTGAGGAAAGCACTTGCAAATCCGATATGTGCGCCAATAAGTGGAATTGCAACTCCGACTATTGAATCATAACCGAGAGCAAGACAAATAGGAACAATAATTAATACGAATGGAATTATTTCTTCATTCATTCCGAAAGTTGCACCACCCAAAGAAAACATTAACATCAAAACGGGAATGAATAATCTTCTAAGTATCGGAGAACTTCTATGTGCTTTTGCTAATTTGGTAATCAGAGAAGTTATTGCATCAGTTTTGGCAAGAACATTAAATGCACCTCCAACAATAAGGACAAAACCAATAATCAAACCTGCTTCAACGAAACCTTTAAGTGGTGAAATAAATAAATCGAATAATCCCTGAGGATGACTCTCAACATATTTGAAAGAATTCGGAACAACTACTTCTCTGTTATTTATTATCACTCGTTCGTATCTTCCGCCAGGTATAATCCAGGTCATCGCAGCAATTAGTACCAGCAGAGAAAAAATTAAAAGGTAAGTGTTTGGTACCTTCAGACGGAATTTATTCTTCTGTTCACTCATTTAATTACTCTTTTTGATTTCATATCGAATTTATTTCCATTAATCAGAAGATGCATTTTCATATTAGTAATTCCGAAATTTCCCTTCTCATCTGTGCGAATATTTTCAGATTCTGTTGGGTCATATACAACTACCTGATTATCTCCGATTACTTCAAATGTGTCATCTGGATTAACCACAATTGCCGTGGCTTCATCAATTGCAATTCCAAGTAGATTTGGATTCTCGCACATCAATGTAATCAAGCGGTTGTGTCTCTTTCTCTTCAGAAAGTGTTGATCAATTATTGCATTCTTTATAAAACCAAAGCCTTTTGAAGTTTCAATATTTCCTTTTTGAATTGAAATAAAAGCAGAAGAAGAATCTTTATTCAGCAATTCATTCCCTGTAATCATAACTTCGCTCATAACTGCTGCACCTGCACTTGAACCACCCACAACACCGCCTTTGTAGTAAATATCATATACTAAATCGAGAAGTTTTGTTCCAAGCATATCTTTTGTCAAATCACTTTGATCGCCTCCGAGAAAATAAACTGCATTAGCCCATTTCATTTTATTGAGATTTGAATCAGCATCAGCCGACTCTTTAGTAAATAGAATATAATCAGCTTTTGCCCCAAGCTCTTCAAACTCTTGTTTATGAAGTAAACTGTTCCTCAACGGATTAGAACCGGCATT
Source organism: uncultured Ignavibacterium sp. (assembly GCA_937125135.1). Taxonomy (GTDB): domain Bacteria; phylum Bacteroidota; class Ignavibacteria; order Ignavibacteriales; family Ignavibacteriaceae; genus Ignavibacterium. The sequence continues at coordinate 4,284 of CAKZLD010000114.1, read as the reverse complement.
CGGAATAATGATTATTCTTGCTTGTTCTTTACCTGCAAGCTCAATAAATCTTTTGGAAGTCTCGGTTGTGTGAACTCCGCCGATTATAACCAAATGACCCTTACTTTGAGCAAGTAAAAAAGAAGATAAAGTAAGAGTGAGAAAAAGAGTAAGAGTAAGATTTTTTAAGTTCTGAAATTTCATAAAGAATCCTTTTTAACTAATTCGAGTGCTATTTCAGCAGACTTTATTAAATCTTCGATGAAAACAAATTCATCATTTGAATGTGGATTTTGTGCCCCGATACCAATATTCACCGATTGAATACCGTTTGCATTAAGAGAATTTGCATCACTGCCACCAAAAGAAATTTTTGGAGTGGGGACCAATCCAACCTTTGTAATTACTTTTATAATGTCTTTATAAACCTCTGAATCTTCAGGAATAGTGTAAGGTTTAAAATCCCAGAAATGTTCATATTCAATTTTAGCATTTTGTAATTGCGCTTCTTCTCTGAAAGTTTGCACTAGTTGATCAAAATTTTTTTCGGCTTTATCAGTGTTAAAAGACCTGACTTCTCCAACTATTTCTGTCAGCTCGGGAACAACATTTACCGCCGAACCACTTTTTAATGTACCGATATTCATAGTTGTTTCTTCATCAATTCTTCCGAGTGGAAGTTTTGAAATTGCTTTTGAAGCGACTAAAAGAGAATTGATACCTTTTTCGGGATATATTCCTGAGTGAGATGCTTTCCCAATTACTTTCAAATTAAATCCAATAGCACCGCAAGCAGAATAAATGAAACTACCGGGTCTATATCCCGAATCAAAAACAAATCCTTTTTTAATATTGCCATTCAATCCAAGATATTTTGAACCGAAGAGAGTAGTTTCTTCGCAGGTTGTAAAAGCTACTGTAAAATCTTTTATAGGAATATTTTCTTTAGAAATCTTTTCGAGTGTATAAAGAAGAACAGCAACACCTGCACGATTATCAACGCCGAGTACTGTATCGCCAGAAGAGGTTATTCGATCGTTAGTAATAATTGGTTTTACATTTTCAGTTGGACGAGCAGTATCCATATGTGCAGTCATAACAAAATCACCACCGCTTCCGATTTTACAAATCAAATTACCTGTATTACTACCGGTGTATTTTGATGAAGCATCAATTTCAACATTATAGCCAAGATTTAAGAGAAAGGATTGGATAAAATCTGCAAGTGGTTTTTCCTGCTGACTCAAAGCATTTATTCTTATAAGCTCGAAGAATATTTCTATGATTCTACTTGGATTCATTTTGTAACTCTATTTACAGTTATAACAAAACTTGTAATTTCTATTACAGAGTTACAAAAAAAATATTAATTTGTCAAGAAAAATTGTAACAAAATTTATTTGATATCCGAGGTGTGTCTCAATTTATATTTCTTAGAATTTGAAATTAAAATTGCACCAAACTTCTTTTCTTCTCAAACTCTATTTAGTTTAATCCAAATGATCTGTATCAAACTATCATTAAACTCAAATGCAAATAATCTTTTAGAAATGACCTTTAGAGCATATATTACTGGCAAGCAGTTAACACAAATTAAGCTTGGTCAAAAAGTCAAAGTTTTCGTTGATAATGTATCTGAAGAAAAGAAAGAAATACATGACGAGATTTATTTGGATTTAATCAAAAGCTGAATTCACTCCCAAAACTATTCAGACTAAAGATGAAAGAGAAAATCTAGTTTATGCAATCAAAACAAAAGTTAATAACGATGGTTTCATCAAAATAGGAATGTATGGAGAAGTAAAGTTTTAATCATAATGAACGCAATCGAATTACAAAGGATAACAAAAACTTATCCTTCAAAGAAGAATAAAATCATTGCAGTTAATAATGTTTCTTTCTCCGTTCGAGAAGGAGATGGAAAAACTTCTATTTTTAGAATTCTTGCAACTATTTTACTTGCAGATAATGGTATTGCAAAAGTTATGGAATTTGATGTAGTAAAAGATTATTCCGAAATCAGAAAAATCATTGTTTACATGCCGGGAAAATTTTCTTTATATCAAGATTTATCAGTTGAAGAAAATTTGAATTTTTTTGCCACAATATTTAATACTTCAATAGAAAAGAATTATGAACTAATTGCTGACATTTACAAACATCTTGAGCCGTTCAAAAAAAGACGTGCTGGAAAATTAAGCGGAGGAATGAAACAGAAACTTGCATTAAGTTGTGCATTAATTCATAAACCCAAAGTTCTTTTACTCGATGAGCCAACAACAGGAGTTGATCCTGTTTTGAAAAAGGAATTTTGACAAATCTTAATGCGACTGAAAAATCAGGGAATTACCATTCTTGTTTCAACTCCTTATATGGATGAAGCAAAAGTCTGTGACAGAATAGCACTCATCCATAATGGTAATATTCTTAAGATGGTCTCTCCAGAAAACATCGTTTATGGCTGCTGACCTCTACCTTTGCAGAAACCCAACAGCAGGCAATGTTTATTGCTTATTTCTTTATGACAATTTTCGTCTTACTTGGTGGTCTTTTCTCACCGATTGAAAATATGCCAGCGTGGGCAAGAGTTTTAGCTTACTTAAATCCGGTGAGCTATTTTATCGAAGTGATGCGTATGATTGTTTTAAAAGGAAGCGGTTTTTTTGATGTGATAAACTATTTGACCATTATAGTTGTATTTGCTATTATCTTTAATTCCCTTGCTATAATCAATTATAAAAAGATTCTCTAAAACAACAGAATATTATCCCACCGCATGAGTTTATAGTTTTTCGTCTTTCACAAAATGCTTTTTCTGAAAAACTATTCTTCGGAAGAATAATTTTCCAAATCTCCCCTTTTTATATAACCTTCTTTTATTAAACTATCTGCTGAGCGAAATAGAGTTATTGTCATTTCATTTGTATTGTTATATCCTGTGGATTCTATTTTAATTCCGTTAAGTTCTTTAATTACCTTTACACGAGCGATTAGTTTGTCATTCATTATCAAAGATTTTTCAATCTTTACTTTTTTAACAGGAATGTTCATTAATCCCCAATAAATTCCTTTTTTTGCATTAACAAGAAGAGAGTCAATCTCCATTTCGGTTCTGGATTGCGGAAAGGAAAGATAAGAAATGGCAGCAACAAATAAAGCAATGAAAAATATCTGTTGTTTCATTTTTCCCTCGAAATATTTGTTTCAATATTAATGATTTCTCACAAATAAAAAAACCTTTAAAGAATATAATCGGGAAAAGTTCTTATGATTAAATCACTCCTTATTTACTAAATAGACCCCAAAAGTAATTATGATACCACTGAGCAACATTAAAAAAGTAATTTCTTCTTTCAATAAAATCCACGCACCAATAAAAGTTATAAACGGTTCAATGTAAAGATATGCACCGACTTTTGCAGAACTCATTTCTCTCAATAGATATGACCAGATTACATAAGAAACTCCAGAACACAACAATCCAAGAAACAGAATATTAATCCATCCCAAAGCTGAAAGATTGATTAAAGAATAAAAATTGTTTTGATTGATGTTAAAAGGTAGAATTATTATAATCATTATCAGAAACAGATAAAAAATTGTTTTTACGGATGAAAAATTCAAAGTTATTTTCTTATTGATAATTGAATAAACTCCCCAGGTGAATGCACTTAATAAAACAAGCCAATCACCGATATTATTTATCAGATCAATATTAAACGGGTTTCCCTTTCCAACAAGAATAAGCAATCCTGAAAAGGCGATTATAATTCCCAAAAGCTTTTTAAATGAAATCTTTTCTTTGAAATAGAAATAACCGAGAATTGCCATAAATATTGGTGCTGTTCCTATTATCCAGCCTGTGTTTGATGCTGATGTAAATTTTAATCCTGTTATCTGAATCCATAAGTGAAAAACGGCAACTGCGGCAAGCAATAAAATCTTCTTGAGGTTATCTATATCAACAGAAAAAGAAATTTTTTTGATGATTAAAACAATTACAAGTAGACTAATAGCAAGAGATAATCTCATAACGATGATCATTTCAGGAGTAATCTCGTTTAATAATTGTTTTGTAGAGATAAAAGAAAGTCCCCAAAATAAAATTGGAAGTATGGGCAGGAAGAAACTGATTTTTTTATTCTTTAACAACTAATTTGACTTCTCCGTTTTTTTCGCAGAAGTATAACTTTCCAAATTATAATTTATCAGTCTGTCTGGCATAGGAAGTTTTACAATTTCAATTCCAGATTCGGTATAGAATTTTGTAGCGAGTGTATCATGAAAATCTGAAAAAACAACCAC
>CAKZLD010000113.1 GCA_937125135.1 uncultured Ignavibacterium sp. | reverse complement strand
ATAAAGCCCGATTGTTTTAAGCGAGTTGCTTGTATATTCTTTTGAAAGATACATTGCAATTTGTCTGGCGAAAACAAATTCTTTTTTACGAGTCTTTTCTCTTATTTTATTTTCGGGTATAGACAAAAATTCACATACTATTTTAGTGATATCATCAATACCAAGACTTATTTTTTTATCTGATGCAATTTCTTTAACAATTTTTTTAGTCAACTCTAAATCAATTTCCTTTGAATTGATAGTAGCTATTGCAAGCATCTTAATTAAACAACCCTCAAGCTCTCTGATATTCGACGTGATGTTTGTTGAAATAAACTCAATCAATTGAGGAGAAATATTCATCCCAAATTCCTGAGCTTTGCTATTGAGAATAGCTACTCTTGTTTCAAAATCAGGTGGTTGAATATCAGCCTGCAAACCCCATTTGAATCTAGAAATTAATCTTTCATCCAAGCCCTTTAATTCTTTTGGCGGTTTGTCGCTGGATAGAACAATTTGTTTTCTTGACTGATGAAGTGTATTAAAAATGTGGAAGAACAAATCCTGAGTTTTTTCTTTGCCAGATAAAAATTGAATATCATCTATTATCAGAACATCAACACTTCTGTAAAAATTTTGAAATTCATTTGCCTGATGATTTTGAATTGCATCAACAAATTTTCTGGTAAAGTCATCACTTGAGACATACAAAACTCTTTTATCTGGGAATTTTTCACAAATTTTATTTCCTATTGCTTGGATTAAATGAGTTTTGCCTAATCCGACACCGCCGTAAATGAAAAAAGGATTGAAGGATGTTTCGCCCGGATTGTCGCTAATAGCAAGAGCAGTTGCTCTGGCTAATTGATTCCCTTCTCCTTGAATGAAATTTGAGAATTGGTATCGTGGATTTAAGTTTGAATCAATTGGAGCTAAATTATTATTCTTTCCATTGTAGCCATTAGATTTAACTTCAACTATACTTAGTGGTGGTTTTTCGTTTTCGACTTCTTCTTTTACTATGAAAGATATTTTTCCAGAAGTTCCAATCACCCGATGAACAGCATTCATCAAAATTGAACTGTAATGTTCATCAATCCATTCCCAGAAAAATTGTGTTGGTAATTGAATCTTGAGGTTATTGTCTTTGAATTCTAATGGTACAATAGGATTGAACCAGGTATTGAAAGTAATTGGTTTGACTTGTTCTTTAATTATTGCTAAACATTTTTTCCACAAATATTTAGCATCCTGGTTAGTATCAATTTCTATTTTTTCGGAAAGTTTTACCTTTAAGTTATCCACTATTTTCATCAGGAATTAGTATTCAAATTTTAACATTAAATTAACTTTAACTTCTTTAATTTTATTGAATTAACAATTTATTAACATCAACATGGTCGTTCTAACTTGTTTATTTTTAAGCACTTACAAAGATGTAATTTAATCGCTTTAACAGACACTATTCAACAATCGGTATTCAGAATTTGTGAAACGTTTTCACAAATTAAAGTTATTAACAAGTTATCCACAATTTTTTAGAGCCTTATCTCTGTGGAAAAATAATCAGTTTTAGTTAATCAAACAAGCAATAATATAATTTTCAAAAAAAATTTTTAGAAAAATTTTGTACTATACTTTGTAATTAACTTTTCTATGATTTTATAAATGTGTTTTATTATATTTGTCTCTCATATTTAAAAGGAGTTGAACAATGTCAAGAAAATGTCAAGTATCAGGGGTGGGTGTGGTTTATGGAAGTAGTATATCTCACGCTCACAATAAAACGAATAGAAGATTCTTACCTAATTTGCAAAAGAAGAGAATCTGGGTACAGGAATTAAATAGGTTTGTTACTATCAAACTTTCAGCAAAAGCTCTGAAAACAATTGGTAAAAATGGCACAGCTCACATAGCAAAGCTTATCAAAGAAAAGAAAATTAAAGTAAGATAATATTTTAACCCCGGTTTTTCCGGGGCTACCAATCCTCTCTATATTTTTAGTTTTTCAAAGTAACTATTTAATTTTTTGGATTAACAAATCTGAAATAGTTTCACCAATGCTTAATGATGCTGTCGCAGCCGGTGAGGGAGCATTCAATATGTGGATCATATTCTTCGTTTCAATAATTCTAAAATCATCTATGAGATTTCCATTTTTATCTAATGCCTGAGCACGAACTCCTGACCCTCCGGGGACTAAATCTTCTTCATTTATGATTGGAACCAGTTTTTGTAAGGATTTAGTAAAAAGTTTTTTACTTATTGATCTTCTAAACTCTTCAAATCCCATTTTATAATATTTTTTTGCCATAGTCCAAAATCCTTTGTAAGAAATAAATTCAAAAAGCTGTGATAACTCGAAATCACTTTTTTTATATCCCTCTCTCTTAAATGCGAGAACTGCATTGGGACCACATTCAACTCCACCATTTATCATTCTTGTAAAATGAACTCCTAAAAAAGGAAAACGAGGATCAGGAACGGGATATATCAAATTCTTTACTAAATATTCTTTTTCTTTTTTAAGTTTGTAGTATTCACCACGAAATGGAATGATCTTTACTTCAGGATTTAATCCACATAGCTTAGCTATTTTATCAGAGTATAATCCAGCACAATTGACTAAGTAATCACATTGATATTCGTCATTATTGGTTATTACAGAGATTTTGTCTTTTAAGAGTTTAATTTTTATTACTTTGGAATTAAGTTTAATCTCTCCGCCATAATCAAGTATCAAATCAGAAAGTTTATTACTTACAGATGTATAGTCAACAATTCCAGTATAAGGGACATAAATAGCTTCAACTCCATTAGTATATGGTTCATAATTTTTTATTTCATTTTGATTTAATCGTTTAATTTCGGTAAGTCCATTTTGAAATCCTCTTTCTTCTAACATTCTGAGAGTTTGAACTTCAGGGTGATTCGTGGCTACAATAATTTTTCCACATCTATCGTAAGGAATTCCATATTGATTGCAAAAATCATAAAGCATTTCCCGACCAACTGAGCAGTTTATTGCTTTCAATGAACCTGGTTTGTAATAAATTCCTGAATGAATAACTCCGCTGTTGTTACCAGTTTGATGTTTTGCCAATTTATCTTCTGCTTCCAGTAAAAGTAATTCAACTTTGTACTTTTTTAATAATTTAAAAGCCGATGCTAAACCGACAATTCCGCCACCGATAAATATTATTTTAGTTTTGTTCTTCATAAATTTTAATTAAATGAACTAATTATTTTAATATCTCGTTTAAAAATAATTGTTTTAATCATAAGAAAGTATTTTATGAAAATTAAGATGAATAGAAATCAAATAATTGTAAACTTAATAGCTCTTTCATTCATTGTAATAATCATTTCATATTGGATAATTCAAGGCGCTGAAATTTTTACTAAAACAAAAATTTTAGTCGATAAGACTTCTGAATTAGATAAAATGCTTGGTGTTAAAAATGAAGTTTGGGTTGATAAATTCATTTTGGGTTTGGACTATTCAATCTTTGCGATTGCCATTATTGTTGCTATAACAATTTTAATAAACTATATCTTAAAAACTAAACGAAAGGAATCATTATGAATAAATTCTTTGTTTCATTTTTAGCTTTTGTATTTAGCTTTTCGCTTCATGCACAAGGTTTCAAAGTGTCTTCTTCTGGTGAAAAAACATTCGACTTCACTGATAAAGGGAAAAGAAATCAGGCATCATTTTTCAGCACAACTCCTCTCGAGGACATAACCGGACTTACCAACGATGTAAATGGTAAAGTTTCTCTCAAGGTAAATGACATAAAATCTCTAAAAGGAGAACTTTCAGTTTCAACAGCTTCAATTAAAACCGGTATCGATCTAAGAGATGAACATTTAAGAGATGAAAATTGGCTTGACGCAACTAAATATCCCAATATTAAATTTACATTAAAAGAAGTATCAGATGTTAAACAATTAGCTGATAACAGATTGCAGATAAAATTTAGCGGTGACTTTACATTGAAAGGAGTTACCAAAGAAATTTCGGGTGATGCTACTTTAACATATTTAGTGGAAAGTGAACAAACCAAACAAAGAGCTCCGGGAGATTTATTGGGTGTTCAAGCTAAATTTAAAGTTAATTTATCAGATTTTGGTATTAAGAATCAGATCATTGGACAAAAGGTTGCAGAAGTTGTTGATGTAAGTGTTAATATGGTTGGGTCAAGCTCTTCTAAATAACTTTAAAATCAAGAGACTATCTTTAAATAATTCTTTATTATCAAACTGAGTCTACCCATCTTGCCCGCCATCAGTCGAGGTAAGTAAAAGAAATAGTTTTGATTTAATTGTAAAATTTCGGCAGACTCAGTTTGACAAACTTTTATTCATCAAATAAACCCATCTTATCTTGCTCACTTCACTTTTGATTTTAATTGTCCAGCTAATCCTTCATAAGCTGTTAAATCTGCATCAATGTAACCAACGATTACTTTCGTTTTAACTTTGACTGGAACTTTAAGATCATCGTCAGTTAGCCATATGATTATATTTCCTTCATGCTTGAATAATCCACCTTCCTGAACTAATGGTTCAACAATAATGCAATCGAATTTCCCTGCAGGCACTGTAATCGTTTCTTTGCCGTGATAGATAACATCCAAATCGTAAACTTTATTTCTGTAAAAGTTTTGAAGTTTAATTTTATCACCCTTTTTGAGACCCGAGTAGTCTAAAGTTCTTGCGTAATAAAAAGCTGAAACAATGTCATGTACATATTTTGGAATCTCAAACACTCCTTCACTTGTCTTTACTTTTCCTTTTCTTTGGTCAAAAAAAGCCGAATAATCTCTTGAGAATTTTCCTTCTCTGATATGTTGTTCAAATCGCCAAGGGAAAATTCCTTCAACATCAATGTAAGTTTCATATCTATCTCTTACTTTGAAAAATGGATCAAAGCTTGGAACAGTATTCACTTCAAAATTAACGTGAAAAGCTTCTCTACCAGATATTCTTTTTATTGTAGGTATGTTAAAACTTGCAATCCCAACTACAACAAATCCGAGTTTAACATCAAAAGTAAGTTTTTCGCCAACTTTGAATGCATTGTTATTTACTTTCCTGAATTGATCGGAATTAGAATTACTCATTATTTGAAATTGAATCAGTAATAGAATCACTACTATTTTAACAAACATTTTTATTCTCCGTATTATTTAAGAAATTTTTAATATCGTTTATCACATTATTTATGTTAATAAAATTCATACAATTTAGTTTTTCGCATTGCTCCCGAGTACAATTATCGCAATCTAATTCAGGCTCGTAAATAAATTTTCTTTTAGAATATGGACCCCATCTTTGAGCAGAGCAGGATTGTATTTTTGGATAAAAACCAAGAGTTTGTTTCCCTAATGCAGCTGCCAAATGAATCGGACCTGTTGAATTTGCTATCAACAGACTGCACTTGCTTATTAAAGACATTAACTCCTTGAGTGATAACATTCCTGAAAAGTTTATCACATTTTTATGAATCGTCAATTCGTCACACAATTTTTTTTCATTTTCGTTACCAGTCAAAATTATCTTTATATCAATCTCATTCAGTTTATTTATTAAATCCTTGAATTTATGAATTGGTAAATCAACCGCACTTCCACCACTACCTGGATGAATAATTATGAATCTATCTTCAGATTGGATATTATAATCACTTAGAAGTCTATCAATTTTATTCAAAGAACTATTTGACAAAATAAGATTAAATTTTACATTATCTATGCTGGGCTGATAATCAATTCCAATACTTTTTAATAAGCTAAAATTGTATTCTAACTCGTGCTTTTTAGCATCTTTTCTATGTTCATAAATTTTATCTGTGAATAAAAAAGAGTACAATCTGTAGCCAGTGCCAACTCTTTTTTTTATACCAGCAAGAAACATTATCAGAGATATTGTAAAAGTTGGATATAAAATAATCACAGCATCGAAATCAAATTTTTTTAACATCACAACATTATCGAAAATTCTGAATTTACCATTTCCCTCTTTGATAACTACTGATTCATCTATAAATGGATTTGCTTCAGTAATTGGTTTCGTGTACTCTCTTATTAAAAAACTTAGTTTGCATTCTGGATAAAATTGTTTAATAACCGATGCAATTGGTAAAGAAAGAACAACATCTCCAATCCTGTCTGTACGAACAACTAATATTTTTTTAAGATTATTATCTTTCATCTCGATAAAAATTTACTATCAGAAATATAAAATCTCCAAAGCAGATCAGTAGATTTCGAAATTCCAACTCTTGGAGAAGAATTAACTGAATGATCTTCAATTTTTTTGTAGTCTAAAATAAATAATTCGTTTCCGAGCAAGTCTTTTCCTGAATCTCTTTTTGTTAGTTTAAATGCCTGACAAATTTTACCAGGACCATTTAACAGATTTATAAAATTTTTTTCGCTTAATTTTCTTTTCTTAAATCTTCTGAAAGAAAAAGTTGGAATTCCAAGTATCGGTTCCATTGATCTGATCAGAACCGCAGAGCCATAACCTTTTTCACCGGTTACTACATTGAGACAGTAATGAACTCCGTACGATAGATAAACATAAGTGAACCCTCCTTCGTTAAACATATCTTTATTCCTTTGAGACAATCCCCTGAATGAATGCGATGCCTCATCTTTAAGTCCATCGTATGCTTCAACTTCAGTAATCATCCCAGCTAAAATATTTTTTCCTTCTGATTTGACGAATATCTTGCCCAAAAGATTTCTTGCAACTTGAACTACTGAATTAAGATAGAACTCTCTTTCAAGTTTTTTTTGATTTTGTAATAGATCAAAATCGAAAGGCATTTTATGATTTTTCTAAGAGTGCTTTTATTTCTGAAATTTTTGAGTCGTAATAATCCGATTTTTCAGGGTGTTTAGATTTCAGTTTACTATAAATTCTTAACGCTTCGTTGTATTCTCTTTGATTAAAATAAATTTTAGCAAGTGTATCAGTAATAATTAATGAATCATCAATAACACTGTAATCAGATGTGGAAGTGGTTTTTATTTCAGAATTGCTTTTTAACGGATTTGACTCAGATAATTTTTCAGAAATATTTTCTAAAGAAGGTAAGTGATCCTGCGAACTATCTAACTGCTCACGGTCTTCAATTTTTATTGACTGTTTATTTAAAGTTTCTAATTCTGATAAATAAAAATCAAATGTTTTTGAAGATCCGAGTAAATTACTTGCTTTTTTGATCAGCTTGAGGGCTTGCGAAAAGTTTCCTTTTTTTATGAGAATTTTAGATTTAAGAATTAATGCAGACGGATGATCTGGATATTCGGTCAATCCCTTATCAACTAAAGATAAACTTCCATCTAAATCATTGTCCAATAATTTTTTATATGCAATTGTTATAAACAGTGGGCTATGATCGTTAATCTGATATAACAACTCAAATTTGTTTATCAGTTTATTTAATCTTTCCTCATCCATTTATCTTTTTTGAAACCAAAGCGTGTTTGATTGAAGTATATGAAACAAAAGTAAATCCCAGGAAAAACAACACTTGAAACGGAATAGCAGCTAATTCCATAAAGTAAATTGAAGATAACACTCCGATAAAACAGTAAACTGCCAATAATGCTTCTACTATAACAGAGAACCCAATTTTTTTATTAAGATATTTATTACCCAACCATGAATCTTTATTACTTTCAAGTTTGAATTTAGGAGTTCTGACAAACTCACTTTTTCTATTCAACAATCCTTCAATGACTGCGCGGGAATTATTAACTGCAAAACCCATGCTACCTGCCATAAATAAAGGAAATAGAATTATCTTTTTTCTCCAGTCAGCTCTGATATCCTTCTGTGCATACATATAAAAAAGGAATGAACTTATAAATGCAAGAACAAAAATGGACATTATTGCAAAGTAAGCTTCGTGGGCTCCACTATTCTTAATAAAAATTAATGGAACATTTAAGATAGCAGCTAACAATATGAAAGGGAAAACGAGGTTATTAGTCAAATGAAAAGTTGATTGTAGTTTTATTCTTAAAGGTTGATTTGATTTCCAAACCAGAGGAAGAATTTTTTTTGCAGTTTCTACAGCACCTTTAGTCCACCTGAACTGCTGAGCTTTGAGAGCATTTATTTCAGAAGGTAATTCTGCAGGGGAAGTAAAATCTCTTAGGAATACAAATCTCCAACCTTTTAACTGTGCTCTGTAGCTTAAATCCAAATCTTCTGTTAATGTGTCATCATGCCAGTTTCCTGCATCTTCTATGCAATCTTTTCTCCAGATTCCGCCTGTTCCGTTAAAGTTGATAAAAAACCCAGCCTTGTTTCTCACTGTTTGCTCAATAACAAAATGTCCATCGAGTGCCAATGCCTGAGCTTTTGTAATAATGGAATAATCTCCATTGAGATGTTCCCATCTGGTTTGTACTAAACCAACTTTTTCATCGCTAAAGAATGATAAAGTTTTTTTGAGAAATTCTTTATTAGGAATAAAATCAGCGTCAAAAATGGCAACAAATTCACCTTTCGCAATTTCAAGACCATACTTTAATGCACCAGCTTTGAATCCTTTTCTTGAACCTCTTCTGATATGCTTAATATCGAATCCTTCTTCTTGTTTTTTAGTAATAATGTTTGCAACTATTTGAGTTGTTTCATCGTTTGAATCGTCCAATACCTGAATTTCCATCTTTTCTTTTGGATATTCAATCTCACAGATTGCATTAATCAATCTCTCTGCAACATATAACTCATTGTACAAAGGTAACTGAATTGTGATTATAGGTTCAAAAGAATCTTTCTTTGATTCAACTGGTTGTTTATCGCGATATTTTCTATGATAATAAATCATAATGAAACCGTGTAAACCAAAAACAAATAAAATTGTTAAAGAGAGAAAATAGCCTACTAATACTATGTCGTCCATAAATAATCCTTTTTTATTTTACCAACCAGACACTGTTTCTAAAAGAATGTCTTCAGATGTCTTTTCAATTATTTCTTCAATTGCTTTGTTTCTATCATTAAGGTTTCCATCAGAAGGATAATGAGCATAATTTGTAAAAACCTTATCAAATACAACAGATTTTTTTACTAAGTCTCTATAAGATGCTTTAATACCTATAGTGATTCTTCTGCTTGTTATATTTTCTCCCGCAGTAACTATTGCAGGAGCGTCGTTAAAAGATATAATAACAGTTTCAAGTATCGAATTCGCATTAACTCTATCAACAATCTGCAAAGAATTATCATCGATAAACTTTTGAATCAACTTCTGAGTAATAGATTCTCTTAATCCCGGTTCAGCGGAACCACTTCTGTCATCAGCCACTGAAATTGAGATTGACTTCAAATGAGGTGGAACCGATGCACCAGTAAAAGAATAAAAACAACAACTCTCAAATTTAATTATTATAAGAATTGTGAGCAAAATTTTAGCAAATGTCTTAGATATCTTTTTCATTCTTACCAAATTTTAATATCATATTCTTTTAATTTCCGATACAAAGTTCTTTCACTGATATTTAACAATTTTGCAGCTTTTCTTTTATTCCAATGTGTTTTCTCTAAGGCTTTTAAAATCGCCGATTTTTCAAGCTCAATCATATCCAAAATTTCTTCTGTTTTCTCCAAGCTTGAATTATCTGAATTAAAATAATCACTCTGTTTCAGTAGAATTTCTTTTAATTCTAAAATATCTTTTTTAAGCTCAAATAAAGCTCTATATAAAATTTCGCGATCTACATCTTCCGGAAGTTTTCGGGTAAAAACAGGCAAATTTCTTGGAGTTTCATAATTTTCAGTTTGAGCAATTAGGTGATTAAAATGTTCATCAGTTAAAGTTTTCCCAGGATTCAAAGCTAAAACGGATTCAATCGTATTTTTCAGCTCTCGGATATTACCTGGCCAGGGATAATTGATTAAAATTTCAAGCGCTTCATTTGTCAATTTCGGAAAGGGAATATTAAGATTTTTGCAATAACTGGCCATAAAATGAAGAGCGAGAGGCTCAATATCAATCTTCCTTTCTCTTAATGGAGGAATATTTAATGATACTGCCTTTAACCTGAAATAAAGATCTTCTCTAAATTTTTTAACAGCAACTTCTTTTTGTAAGTCCTTATTAGTAGCAGCAATAATTCTTACATCAACTTTTGTAACAGTTTCTGCTCCGATACGCATAAATTCTTTGTTTTCGATAGCACGGAGCAACTTGACTTGTGTAGTTAATGGAGTTTCTGCAATTTCATCTAAAAATAAAGTTCCGCCATCTGCAAGTTCAAAATATCCTTTTCTTGTTTCTACAGCACCGGTAAAAGAGCCTTTCTTATGTCCGAATAATTCACTTTCCAGAATTCCTTCGGGAATTGCACCACAATTTACGCTAATTAATGGTTTGTCGGCTCGATTACTAAAACCGTGAATTGATTTTGCAAAAACTTCCTTTCCAACTCCACTTTCACCATATAGTAATACCGAAATGTCAGATTTTGCAACCTGCATTATAATATCAACGACATCATTTATTTCTTTAGACCTTGCTACTATATTGAATTTAGCCTTGAACTCTTCTCTATTCATTTAAAAGTATGACAATTTGTAAAAATAGTGTGCAAATATAACAAAAATCATAATTCTCTTAGAGATCAATGAAATAAGAAGGGTGTGAGAAAGAAATTAAAAGTTATTCAGATAATTTATTATGATAAATAAAATATTTATCGTGAGCTGGAATACTATAATTTGGTTGGTTGTTTATATAATTTCTATTTGGAGAAGTATTAGTAATACGAGAGTTAATCTGATCAGAATTATTCCTTCTGAAAGATTGATTTATTGGATATTTATTTTTTATTTCGGTTTGAAAACTTTCCTTACTATTTATTTTGTAAGAAATGTATAAAATAAGCCCAATAATAAAAATCAAGCCAGAAAAACCAATCGTGAAGTAAATAAGTATTTCAGTTAAAGTCATAATT
>CAKZLD010000112.1 GCA_937125135.1 uncultured Ignavibacterium sp. | reverse complement strand
CTTCAAAGTTATCTTTATATACAAAATTATGTAATTGAATTGCTCGCTGAAAAATTTTCACTAATAAATGAAGTGAAATCGCTTTTCGATCATCTTAATGAATTAGTTGAAAAAACGTACAACAATTTACTTCAGGCGAAAAATCTTTTGGAATTTCTTTTCGTAGTATTTGTTGTATCTGTAGTTCCGGCTTTTTCAGAAGAGGTTATGTTTCGTGGTTACGTTCAGAGGAGTTTCGAGCAAAAATACTCTCCAATAATTTCAGCTTTAATTACTGCGTTATTTTTCAGCTTTTATCATTTCAATCCTTATGGTTTTCTTCCATTAGCATTTCTTGGATTTTATTTCGGTTTGGCTGCTTATTACTCAAAAAGTCTCATCATTCCAATCTTTCTTCATTTTCTAAATAATTTTTCAGCGATAAGTATTTATCACATCGTAGGCTCAGATGAACTACTATTTTCGGATGTTAAGCCCGGAACTGGAAATCTTTATCAATACATTTCTGCAATGTTGATTTTAGGAAGTTTATTTTCTGTTTTATTGTATTTAATTAAAAAGTATTATTCATCACAAAAAATCACATAGGAGGGAATATGCCTCTCTGTCCTAATTGTAAATACGAATACGTTGACCGTGCTACTGAATGTCCTGATTGCGGTCAATCGCTTGTTGATGAATTACCCGAAGAAATTATATTTGATGAAAAGGACTGGCAAGTTATTTACACTTCTTCCTTTGATTACGAAGTAGAAATGTTGAAAGACAATCTTGAAAGTGCTGGAATAACTGCAAATATTTTGTCTCAAAAGGACAGTAATTTCCCAACTCCAGGAGATTTATCGGTAATTAAACTTCTTGTCAAAACGGAGGATGCCGAAAATGCACTCAATTTTATTGAAGAATTCAAGAAGAATCTAAAGACTGACGAAGAGGAAGAAGATATTGAGTAATACTCTTGTCCGTGTTATTGTTTCTTTTATTGCTATACCTGTTCTGTTATTAATTGCTTATTTAGGTAGCTGGTATTTCAGTTTATTGGTAGTAGCTATTAGTCTTTTGTCTTATTATGAATTTGATAAACTTGCTCGATCAAAAGGAGCAATATCAAATATCTGGTGGAGTTTATTTGGAATAAGCATTGTACAATTAAATACTTTTGTGAAATGGTATGATGATAATTTCATTATAATTACTCTTTGGTTTCTCATTCTTATTTTGATTGAACTTTATCGAAACAAAGGATCTGCCTTTCTAAATATTGGTTTAACATTATTCGGATTTTTATTTTTTTCCATAAGTGGAATTTCACTAATAAGCATTCGTGAGTTTTTCGGTTCATCAAATTCTGAATACATCAAAGGAGCATTTTTAATAATTTCAATTTTTGGAACTATTTGGATTTGTGACTCAGCAGCTTTTTTCGGTGGAACTAAATTCGGAAAGCATAAGTTATTTCCAAGAGCGAGTCCCAATAAAAGTTGGGAGGGCGCAATTTTTGGATTTGCAGCTTCGTTTTTGAGTATGATTATTTTCCAAAAATTATTTCTTGATTTTCTTTCGATTCAAAACATATTAGTTATTGGATTTATGATCGGAACATTGGGACAAATCGGTGATTTGATTGAATCATTACTCAAAAGAGATGCAAGAATAAAAGATTCTTCGAACCTGATCCCCGGACACGGAGGGGTTTTCGATAGATTTGATTCACTATTTTTCAGCGTCCCGTTTATTTACTACTATCTTAAATTGGTTTTATGAGAAGAAAAGATAAAATATCTGTTATTACTCTTGGTTGCTCGAAGAATACTGTTGATTCAGAAAGATTGATGCGTCAGATTCAATTAAACAAATTACCACTGACTTCTGATCCGTATGAAGCTGAAACAGTAATTATAAATACTTGTGGATTTATCGAAGCAGCCAAAGAAGAATCAATCAACACAATACTACAGGCAGTTGAATTAAAAAATCAAGGTAAGCTAAAAAAATTGATTGTGGCTGGCTGTCTTTCAGAAAGATACAAGGAAAATCTAGAAAAGGAAATTCCTGAAGTTGATGTTTACTTCGGAACTGAGAAATATGAAGAAATAATCAACAAACTTGGTGGGCATCTCAGGTATGAGCTTTTAGGTGAGAGATTGCTTTCCACTCCTTCTCATTTTGCTTACTTAAAAATTTCGGAAGGATGTGACCATCCTTGTTCTTTTTGTGCAATTCCTTTAATGCGTGGCAAACATAAATCAAAATCAATCGAAAGCTTGATTGAAGAAGCAGAATTTCTTGCAAGCAATGGAACAAGAGAGTTGATTATTATCGCTCAGGATACAACTGACTATGGAAAAGATATTTACGGTAAAAAAAATCTTGCGGAATTGTTGAATAAATTAAGCAATATAAATGGGATTGAATGGATTAGATTAATGTATGCTTATCCCTCTCACTTTCCCGAAGATGTGATTGAAACAATTGCCAACAATCCGAAAATTGTTAAATATGTTGACATTCCGCTTCAGCATATTTCCGATGATGTGTTGAAATCAATGAGAAGAGGAGTAACTTCAAAACAGACTTACAAACTTTTAGAAAAAATGAGGAAGAAAATTCCTGATGTAACTTTGCGTACGACTTTCATAATTGGCTATCCCAATGAAAGTAGAAATGATTTCAATCAGCTTGTAGATTTTGTTAAAGAAATTCAGTTTGATAGAATTGGTACATTTACATTTTCCGTTGAAGAAAACACAACAAGTTATATTTTAGGCGACCCTGTTCCACAAAAAGAAAAGAATCGGAGAAAAGATATTCTGATGGAAGTTCAAAGTGAAATATCTTATCAGAAAAATTTGTCGTTTGTCGGTAAAACATTAAAAGTATTAGCTGAGTCTAAAGAATCAGATTATTACGTTGGCAGATCATATCGTGATGCACCTGAAGTTGATGGCGAAGTTTTATTTAAGTCTGACTCAAAAATTAAATTTGGTAATTTTTATGATATTAAAATTACTGATTGCGATGAATACGATCTCTATGGTGAACTTAGTCTAAAGGAGAATTGAATGAAAACTGAAAAATTATTCGTATTGATTTTAATCATCTTTGGATTCTCTGCTTTTCTTCTTGCTCAGAATATGAACTATGATAAACAGTTCAGGATGTCTTACGAAGCATTTTTCCATCAGGATTTTATTACAACAAAATCTGATAAACCTGGATTGACAAAAGTTGATGTGTATATTCTTGTCCCGTATAAAAATCTTCAATTCATAAAAACTGGACAGGGATTTACTTCGAGGTACACAGTTAGTGTTGCTGTTTATGACGAGAAAAAGGAAAGTCTTATAGTTGAAAAAACCTGGAATGAAACTCTGAATGTAATTGACTTCTCACAAACTACATCAAAACTCAACTACAATATCGGTCTGAAATCTTTCGAATTAAAACCCGGCAGTTATCTTTTCAGAACAGGTGTAGTTGATAATGATTCAAAAAAGGAAATTAAATCCGAGAATGTATTTAAAGTTAGGGAGCTTAATTCCGATTTAGATTTAAGTGATATTTTGTTTGTGTCAAAATCAGATTTACCTGATAATAAAATTCTTCCTAATATTTCAAGAAATATTACTCTCTCAAATTATGGCTTGCAGTTTTACTACGATATTTTTTCTTCCGATAGTATTATCAAAAAATGTTTTGTTGAATATGAAATACTCGACAGATCCTCACAGGTGGTTTTCAAAAAAGCAGAAGAGAAAAAAATAAATGCGGGAAGAAATCAGATATTGGAACAAATTTCCGATTTAAGATTAGACCTGGGAACTTTTATTTTACGGGTAACTATTAAAGACGAAAATTTTAGAACTATAAATGTTTTAAACAAAGCTTTCTTCTCAAGGTGGGTTGGTCTTCCTTCCACTGTTAATGACCTTGATAAGGCTATCGCGCAGATGGTTTACATTGCATCTCCTCAGGAGTTGAGTAAGATTAAAGATGCTATTTCGAACGAGGATAAACTAAAAGCATTTTTAGAATTCTGGAAGAAAAAAGATCCATCTCCAAATAACGAAGAAAATGAAGTCTTCGATGAATATTTCAGAAGAGTGAATTATGCTAATGAAAACTTTTCGAATTACAACGAAGGTTGGAGAACAGACAGAGGAATGGTTTACATCATTCTTGGCACTCCTAATAATATTGACCGACATCCGTTTGAATACGATTCCAAGCCTTATGAAATTTGGGAATATTATGAAATAAACCGTAGCTTTGTTTTTGTTGATCAAACCGGCTTTGGTGATTATCGTCTTATTACTCCATTGACAGGAGATCTTTTCAGATACAGATATTAATCTTTTATGATTTTAATATTAACATTAAATCCTCTGCTTGAGAGAAGATTTTATTACAATCAAATTTCACTTGAGCAAGTCAATAGAAATGCGAAAGTAATTTATCAAGCTGGCGGCAAAGGAATAAATGTTTCAAGACAACTAAAGAAACTCGGGATTGTTTCGCACAACATAATTTTCTCCGGCGGTCAGAATGGAAAGAAACTGAGAGAACTATTAAGAAACGAAGAGTTGTTATTTACTTCAATTCATATCGAAGAAGAAACACGACACGCCGCAATTATAATTTCAGAAGCAGACAAAAGGTTGTTTTCATTTTTCTCATCTAATCCTTTTATTTCTGAAAAAGAAGTAGAAGAGATGAAGTCAACATTAAAGAAAACTCTTCCCAACTGTGAAATGATAGTCATATCTGGAAGTGCTCCTAATGAAGCTGCGGAACGAATAGTTGAATTCGCAATTTCTGAGGCAAACAGATTAGACAAAATTTCTATTTGCGATTACTATGGTAATAATCTGGAAAATGTATTTAACCTATCACCAACAATAATTCATAATAATTTTGAAGAGATTGAAAATCATTTGAATGTTAATTTGAGAGATGAAGAAACAACACTTGTATTTCTGAAAAGCATTTATGATAAAGGAATAAAAAGAGTTTATCTCACCGATGGAGCAAATTCCTTCTACGCTCAGAACTTCGATTATGTTTATAAAGTTACTCCACCTAATATTGATGCTGTTGATTCAACAGGTAGTGGAGATGCTTTTATTGCAGGCTTAATTTACACCTTGAAAGAAAATGAAGTGTTCGAACAATCTTTGAAATATTCGACAGCACTCGCAGCAGAAAATTCTAAATCTTTTGAAGTTTGCAGCGTTGAAAAAAACAGTTTGGAGTATCTGATCAATAATGTTTTGGTCGAACCAATCGGCAAAAAAATAAAATTAATAGATGACACTGCGACATCTCATTAATGTTGTTTCACTTCTTCCATTCTTTTGTTTTACAGTTTTAGCTCAAACTCAAATAATAAATTCATTTGAAGTAAGCGGAAACAAAAACTTTTCACAAAAGGATTATCTTGAATGGAGCGGAATTAGAATTAATCAATCTCTTTTCAAAGGAATTTCAGATTCAATCTCTTCAAGAGTTCTTAGGTCGCTTTCATCAAATGGTTACTTTTTTTCTAAAGTAAATTCTGTGGAAATAATTTCAGTTGATTCAATCAAAACAAACATCCTACTAAAGATTAATGAGGATTTACCAGCAGTAATATCTTCAATTGAATTTTTGAATGTAGATAGCACAGACAAAATTTATCTCGAAGGGAAATTTCGGCTAATTATTGGTCAACAATTGAATAAATCTGATTTTGAAGAAGTTATAAAAAGTACTTTAAATCATTATGAGAATAACGGTTTCCCTTTTGTGAAAATAACTATTCGGTCAGTTTATTTTGAAACTGATTCTTTAACCAATGAGCGAAAGGCAAATGTTCTCCTAAATCTTGATAAAGGCATTTTGAGTAGAATTGATTTAGTAGAAATTAAAGGCAATGAATCAACTAAAGATTATGTAATTATCCGAGAACTTCGTCTTTCGAAAGGAGATTTATACTCTCAGAAAAAAATTGAAGAGCTTCCCAAAAGATTAAACAGACTTAGATTTTTCGAACCAGTAAAAACTCCTACATTTTATATCAATAAAAAAGATGAAGGAGTTCTTCTAATAGAAGTTAAAGAAAAACAGACTAATAATTTCGATGGAATTATTGGTTATATACCTCCGGCTCAAAATGAAGAGAAAGGTTACGTAACAGGACTCGTGAACATTTCAATGAGAAATTTATTTGGTACAGGCAGAGCGGTAGCATTAAAATGGAATAAGTTTAGCCGCAGTTCTCAGGAACTTGACCTGAAATATTTGGAGCCTTGGCTTTTAGACTTTCCAATTAACATATCATTGAATTTATATCAGAGAATTCAAGATACAACTTATGTTCAAAGAAGATTTGAAGGCTCGTTTGAGTATCTTGCAACAGAGACAATCTCGGCTTCTTTTATTGCAGGAACCGAATTAGTTGTTCCCACTGAGAGAGTCATACCTGTTTTTACAGTATTTAAATCTTCATCCTTAACAACAGGATTGAACTTTAGACTTGATACAAGAGACGACCCCTATTCTCCTACAACGGGGATTTTATTCAGTAACACATATCTTTTCAGTCAAAAAAAAATCAATGGTCCCAAGCAGTTTATCACTCCTTCGATTGATACAAAAATTAATTTACAAAGAATAATTTCTGACTTTGAGATTTACTATTCAATTTTTAGCAGACAAGTTGCCGCTCTAAAATTTCATGCAAGGGAATTAAAAGGCAAATCTTTTGAGAATAGCGACTTATTCAAATTCGGCGGGACAAATACAATTCGCGGATACAGAGAAGAACAATTCTTAGGAAACAGATTACTTTGGTCTAATATCGAATACAGATTTTTACTTACAGCAAGAACTTTTGTTTTCGCTTTTTATGATTTCGGATATTATCTAAGACAAGCTGAATCAATAAAAAACACTTTAAAGAGTGAATCTTTTATTTATGGTTATGGAGTTGGACTAAACATAGAGACTGCATTAGGAGTTTTAGCAGTTAGTTTTGCTTTAGGAAAAGAAGACTCTTTTTCAGAAGGGAAAATTCACTTCGGAATAGTGAATGAGTTTTAAGAATTAACCAAATAAAGTATATATAAAACGTAACCGATTAGAAGGAAAAGACCCTTTCGCCGACTTATTAATTTGTTGAAAATACTCATTGGAAAAATTATTACACTGAAAAATAGCATTACAAAAAGATCAACTAAATTTACCTCACTCAGATTTATTGATGTAATCATTGCAGCAATTCCGATTATTGCAAGTATGTTGAAAATATTAGAACCTACTATGTTTCCTACTAATATATCAGACTCTTTTTTAATTGAAGCCACAATTGAAGTAACAAGTTCTGGCAAGCTCGTTCCAACTGCAACCACAGTTAACCCGATTAAAAATTCGCTCGCACCTAAAATTTTTGCTAACCGAACTGAGCCATCAATAAATAAATCTGATCCGAACGCCAAACCTATCAATCCAATTAATACAAATAAAATTGAAATGAATGTTGAGTATTTGACCTTTACAGGATCGCCTAATTCATTGTGGTTACTTTTTTTCGAAATGTAAATTGAAACAACAATATATAGAATAAGAAGAGATATGAATAGAAATCCAGAAAGAAAAGCTATATGTCTGAAATAAACTAAAATTGAAAAAATGACGCTTATGAAAATCATAAATGGAATTTCCCGCATTACTGCATCTGATTGAACAGTAACCGGTTTTATTATTGCAGATAATCCAAGTATGAGAGCGATGTTCGCAATATTAGAACCAACTACATTTCCAATTGAAATTGCACTATTTCCTTTCAGGGCAGCCTGAATACTTACAACTAATTCGGGACTGCTTGTTCCGAATGCAACTACAGTTAAACCGACTACTAATGGAGTTAATCCTACACTTATTGCCAAAGAAGATGAACCCCGCACAAGAAGTTCGCC
>CAKZLD010000111.1 GCA_937125135.1 uncultured Ignavibacterium sp. | reverse complement strand
GAACAATTGAATGTTACAAAAGGTCAAATCGGAATTCAGATAGGAACAGCAATGCTCTCACAGTTGAATGTTGCTCCTCAGAGCTTGTTATCGCTATTTAGATAATTAGTCCGTTAATTGAAAATGGCAGCCCCCTTGATCTTCGGGTCAGGGGGGTTTTAAAAAATAAATTAAGGTTTTAATATGCAAGCTACTGTAACATATAAATCAGCGAAAGCAAATTCATATTTGATGAATGAAATAATGAATGCTTCTCCTGAAAAATTACTTCTTAAAGTTTATGATTTTGCAATTGTTAATGCTGAAAAAAAGGATATGATAAAAACTAATGAGGCTATTCAGATTTTGATAAATGCTTTAAGATATGATAATGAAGAAGTTGCTAATATTTCGATGAGATTATTTAGGTTATATCAGTTTTGTCAGGATCAGATGAGAAAAAATAATAGCGAGGTTGTTAAAAAGATCCTCACTGAATTGAGAGAAACTTGGATAAATGCGTTTAATCAAAATAAAAATTAATTTATGGCTATAGATGCTCTAACAACTTCAGGTATTAACTCGCTGGTAAATTCTTTCATTCAATCCGAAAGTTTGAAGAGAGTTACGCCCTTAAAAGAGCGACAAACGAGATTTAATAAATTATCTTCTGCTTACAGCAGTTTACTAAGTCAGATAAATGCTCTCAAAAACTCACTTTCTGCATTAAAAGATACTTCAAAGAATAATGTGTTCAATTCTAAAACCGTAAAATCTTCAAATGAAAGTAGAATTAACGCTTCTGTTTCATCGAATGCTATAGCAGGTTCGTATAATTTAAGAGTAAATCAACTTGCTAAAAATGATACAGTTCTGTCTTTGGATACAATATCAAATAGTTATACATCCATTACAAGTCCTGGAAATTATTCTTTCCGAATTAAATCCGGTGACGGCTTAGGAAATAATTTTAATGCTTTAGTAACTTTAAAACTTCAAGCAAGTGATTTTGACTCAACAGGTATAAAATTTTCTTCCCTTGCAAATAAGATTAGTCAAGCTTTTAACAATGATTCTGCAGAGATTGAATCTTCCTTAGTATCTGGAACAAATTCAAGTTCGGGTAATTTTAAATTTGTAATTGGCGGTATTGAGCATACAATTAATTATTCTGCTGGTGGCTATGAAGATGTGATAGATGAGATTGTTAATCAGTTGGATGATATTACAGGTGTAACTGCTGAAAAAGTAACCACAGGTGGAAGCTTCGGTATTAAAATCAACGCAAGTGATTCTTCAAAATATATTCAAATGAAAGATGATAGTGGTTCATTGTTGAGCAGTTTAGGTATATCAAATGATAAATTTATTTCAGCATCCAGAATAGCTTCAATTTCTGTATTTTCACCAGAATCAGGGAGAACCCAAATTTCTCTATCCACAAAAAATACAGGTTATGATTTTAGATTTACTGAACTTTCAGACATTAGTACCGGTGGTTTACTCAATGAATTCGGAATTAATTTTGGCACAGTTAGAACATCTTTTGTACAAAATACTGGAGGTACAGACACTCCGGGATATTTGTATTCAACCAGTCAATTGAATTCAAAACTTACTCTCAATGGTGTTCAAATAGATAGAAATTCTAATAAGGTAAACGACTTAATAGAAGGAGTCAATCTGAATCTATTATCTCTTTCTGAAGCAGGAGAGGCGGATATTACTCTGACCATTTCTAACAATTCTTCTGAAATCAAATCAAAGATTGAAAATTTCATAACAAATTTTAATAATATCTATAAGTACTTAAGAGACAATTTAAGCTCCGCTAAAGATAAAAGAGGGTTACTTATTGGTGATTCAAACGCCGGTTCTTTAGTAAATTTATTGAGTTCATACGCAGTCAATCCATTGCTAGGATTTTCATCTTCTGTAATTAATTCTCTTTCAAAGTTAGGGATTACTTTCAATGTTAATAGTGGAATCAGCATTTCTGATGAATCACAGCTATTAAATTCAATTCAAAATAAGTTGACAGAAGTTGAAGACTTTTTTAATAATTCAAGTAATGGATTTGCAAAAAAACTATTCGATGCTGTTGATGCGTACACTGGAGCAGAAGGATTTTTAACAAAAGCGCAATTACAACTGAACTCCACTATTAATTTTCTGAATGATAATATAAAAAATTCTGAGATGAGAATTCAAAAATCCGCTGACCGACTGAGAGCACAATATCAAAGATTACAATCCCAATTAGCAACATTGCTGTCAAATCAAAGTTACTTTATGGGAAACATATTTAACCAACAGGGATTTTAGGATGAAATTAGTCAATGATTTGGAAGATGTGTTGAATACCCTTCGGAATATTGATGAGGAAAACTTTGATTATCAATTTACTACAATAAAAAATAAAATGATTCTTGCACAAGCTGAGGTACAAGAACTTGAAAAGCTTGGGTTTTTTGAACAAAATCAAACAATTAAAGAAAAAATAAAGGGTATAACTAAACTTATTTCTGAAGAATACGATAATAAGATTAGCTTGTGGAAAGATAAGTTAGATGAAATATCAGAATTGCTTATCTCCTCCAGAAACGAGAAAAAAATTCTAAGTTATAAGAGGTAATCTTATGGAAATAAGAGGCATCATAAATAAAATGATTCTTCCCGATGAAAAGAATCAAACAAAAGTTTCATCAAAAAAAGAAAATTCGAGGGGCGATGTGTTTGAAATTTCTAAAGAAGCTCAGGAACTTCTCCAAAAGCAAAAGGAAGAAAAAATTCAGGAAATCAGAGGAAGAATTCAAAGCGGATTTTATAATTCGGATGAAGTAATTGAAAAAGTTGCTCGTCTGCTTCTTAAAGAATTAACTTAGATAGTTTATTTCCCTCCTTTGCGATGAATTCATTTAAATTCATAATCTGTTAAAATCAATCAAATCGGAGAACAGAAAATGAAATTAAAAATTCTAAATCTTTTCATCTTAATGGTTTTGGTAATTGTATTATTTTCAGTTCTAACAATTCTTTCACCAAATCGAACTGGTACGGATATAATATCATATCAAGTCACTGTAATAATATTCGTGATTTCTTGTCTATTAGTTTTTTACTATACAGTTTTGAGAAGAATGTATCGCCTTATGGAGGGATTTGAAAGATTGAAAAATGAGGATCTGAATTATAAAATTAAAGAATCAAAACTCAAAGATGAAATATATGAATTGACAACAAGCTATAATTACTTACGAGACCATTTATTATTTCAATTGAATGTATATAAAAAAATAATTGAAGCATTTATTGAATTAAAAACAGAGCAAAGCAAAGAAAAAATATTTACTAAACTTGTCGCTCTAATTGAGGATATTTTCGGTGTTAAATATGTTGCTTTAGCTGTATTTGACTCAAATAGAAAAGTTAAAGAATTTTATTCGCGAGGAATTAATGATCACGAAAAAAAATTAATTGGTAAATATCCTGAAGGAAAGGGTTTGCTCGGATACATGCATGAAGTTAAAAAAACATTGATGACAGAAGATTTGACGAAGCACGAACGTTATTATGGTTTTCCTCCGAATCATCCTCATATGAAAAGTCTATTGGCAACACCTCTTATCAGTGCAGATAAAAGTTATGGAAATCTCTACATATCTGAGAAAAAGAATGGTGAAGCTTTTAATGAAATAGATAAGAAAGCTTTCGAGATGCTTGCAGAATTAGTGGTCTCAATTATTGTATCAAATGAATTTAAGGAATACATAGAATTAAGAAGAAATAATCTGCATGAAGATTCTGTAAAATTATCAAAAATATTAAATGATTTAGCGGATAAGAATTTCTTTATCAATATGGATGAATATGAATTTAAAGATGAAAGCAATTCAGATGTAAAGCAAAATATCTCTGCGATGATATTTTCAATAAGAGATATTTTGAGACAAGTAAGAGACACAACCGATAACTTAGCGAGTGCATCAGCAGAGATTTCATCAACAGCAGAAGAATTAGCAGCCACCTCACAACAACAAGCCGAGCAAATCAGTGATGTTGCAAGGTCAACAGATGAAATGAATGTTACAATTCAGTCAAATACTCAGAATGCTGTTCACACTGCTGAGAAAGCATCAGATAATCAATTATTTGTTAAACGAAGCACTGAAGAAATTGAAAGCACAATTGAAAAAGTCAAACACATAGCTGATTTTGTAAATAATGCAGCAATAAAATTAGAAGAATTAGGAAAGACCACAGACTCGATTACTGATATTCTACAATTGATAGATGAAATAGCCGATCAAACGAATTTACTGGCACTCAATGCAGCTATTGAAGCTGCCAGAGCCGGAGAACACGGAAGAGGATTTGCAGTTGTTGCTGATGAAGTTCGAAAGTTAGCCGAAAGATCTTCTAAATCAACAAAAGAAATCGCTAATATTATTCTGAATATTCGCAAAGAAACTTTGAGCGTAGTTGAAACAATGAAATCAGGTAACAAAGAAGTTTCTGAAATAATCAATCTTGCTCAACAATCTAAAAAATCTTTATCAGAAATTTTGAATAATACTAATGAGGTTGTTCAATTAGTGAACCAGATTGCTGCTGCAAGTGAACAGCAATCAGCTAATTCCAAACAGGTAAGTGATAATGTAGATAATATGTCAAATATGGTTAGAGAATCTTCAATGGCTATTTCGCAGATAGCTCAAGCAGCAACAGATTTAAGCAAACTTGCCATTAATCTGCAACATTTAGTTCAGATGTTTGTATTAAATGAAAAAGATAAAATTGCGGATAGATATCAATTAAGTTACGGAGCGAAAATAGAAGCATTTGATTTTAGTTCTGTTAAATTAGCTCACAGACAGTGGAAAAGTAAACTTAGTGATGTAATAAGAGGAAAACAAAAAATTGATCCTGAGGTTGCCGGTAACTTTAAAGGTTGCTCATTAGGAAAGTGGATGTATTCAGAAGCTGCAAAGTATTTTGCGAATACAAATGACTTTAAAGATCTTGAGGAGTGGCATAAAAAATTGCATAATCTTGCAAAAAGTATTGTAATAGATGTAGAAAAAGGCGAAAAGAATAGAGCATTAGATTCATTTAAAGAAATTGATAATATAAGTGATAATGTGATTCATTACATAGAAAAAATTGAATCACAATATAAAAGAAAAGTTTTGACAAATTAAACTATTATTAAAAATATGAATCAGATAAAAACATCGCACGAGACAGAAGAAATTCTTCAATTAGTTAGTTTCATAATTGAAAACGAAGAATTCGGAATTGATATTCTCAAAGTTGAAGAGATAATCAGAGTAATTTCTGTTACAAAAATACCAAATGCTCCGGATTTTATTGAAGGCGTGATTAACCTTCGAGGTAAAGTTATTCCTGTTATTGATCTTCGGACGAGGTTGAACAGAGCAAGAAAGGAACACGATAATAATACAAGAGTAATCGTAGTTGAAGTAAATGGTATTACCGTTGGTTTTATTGTTGATTCAGTTAGGGAAGTGTTGCGTATCCCAAAAAGTATTATCGAGCCTCCACCTTCTTTAGTTACTGGTATTGATTCGGAGTATATCACTGCAATTGGTAAACTTGAAGATAGACTTTTGATATTATTAGACCTCGAAAAAGTATTGGATTTTAAGCAGAAAGAGGAATTAAGCAGAATAAGTGAAAATTAAAGTTACTGGGGAGCAACACGCACAAAGCCAAGGAGGGCAGAGTGAGTGTTGCTTTTTTTAAAAGTTCTGCCTCAAATTAAAAGTTAGCTCACTTTCATTAAAAACATTTTTTCTCAAAAATACATTCAAAGATATTCCTTCTTTTTCCAATTTTTTGTTATAGCGTGAGGTTAACCTAACTGCATTTATGATGCTGATGAGACGATTAAGAATAAGTCCGCCGACAGCGAATCTTATATCATTGAAAGTCTGTTCACTTGAACTCCACATATTTCTGTAAGCTCTTCTATTTTCGTTTGAATTCCAGCTCCAATAATATTTTTGTTTATCGAGCATTGATTTAAAGTCTCTTTCAAAAGCTTTTTCGTTGTTATAGTCATCTATACTTGAATATGCACTGATGATTGCAAAATAATTTTTGTCTTTTCCATTCGGGTCTATTCCGGCGTGAATCGTAGCAAAAGATTTATAGTTGTCTTGCTGCCAGTTTGCGTAAATATTCATTCCAATAACTGTACTCCATAATACTCCATCTGCAATCGTAAAATAAATTCCGCTATCATAATTATCAGCATATAATTCACCCATTCCCGGAAGTAATAAAGAGTAAATAATAGCTAATCCGACACTTTTTTTCTTTTGAGAATTAAAATTAAGTGAGGATGCATTTATCTTTGCATCTTCAGTCTCAACTGTTTTTAATTCATTTTTCAGAAAAAGAATTGAATTTTGTTCTGTCTGAGAAAGGACTGGAATCTGTAATGAAAGTAGAACTAAAAGATATGCAAGCTTAATTTTATTCATAAAATTTTTATTTGAATAATAGTTTAGATATTATTTTATAGCAAAGTAATTATTTGTCTCTAAAAGTTTTCCAATTACTAAACCATCCTTTATTTCACAGAGCTTTATATCCTTAAATCTATTTATCAAATTAGGATCGAATTCTACGGCAACTCTGATGTAATTGGATGTAAAACCTTTTATCAAACCGTTTTGATTTTCACTTTCAAATAGTACTTTCTGTTTCGATCCCAACATTGATTTATAAAAAGAATTTTTCTTCTGCTCACTTAATGATCTTAATAAATGATTTCGGTGCTTTCTGACTTCAATATTCACTTTACCCGTCATAGAAATTGCTTTAGTAAAAGGTCTTTCCGAATATGTGAATACGTGTAAGTATGAAAAATTTAAATCTGTAAGAAAATTAAATGTTTCTTCAAAAAGTCTATCTGTCTCACTTGGAAAGCCAACTATCACATCAATCCCAATCCCTGCATTTGGGATAATTTTTACGATTTTATTTATAAGATTTCTATAATCTTCAACTCTATATCTTCTTTGCATTTTCTTTAGTATTTCATTACTCCCGCTTTGAAGAGGAACATGAAAGTGCTTGCACATTTTATCAGACTCTGCAGTTAGATAAATAATTTCATCTGAAAGTAAGTTGGGTTCAATTGACGAAATACGAATTCTGAAATCGCCATCTATTTTTATTAGCTTTTCCAAAACACTCAAAAGATTATTGCCAGATTCGGTTCTATAATCACCAACATTTACTCCTGTTAGAATAATCTCCTTATATCCTTCATGAATTATTTGCTTAAATTCATTTATTAGCTCGTCAGTATTCATACTTCTGCTTTTTCCTCTTGCGAGAGGAATAGTGCAGAAAGAACATTTGTAATCACATCCATCCTGTATTTTGAAAAATGCTCTTGTTCGATTTACAGATTCACTACTTACTGCTTTCCCGAATCCATTAAGATTTTCAGTTGGAGAGACAAAAATGCAGGACACATCGGTTTTAGTGAAATCATTCAATAATTCGAATACTCTGAATTTCTCCTCGCTACCAAGAATTGCGTTGACTCCTTCGATTTCCGAAATTTCTTCCGGACGAAGCTGGGCATAGCATCCTGTTACTATTACATAAGCATTAGGATTAGCTCTCAAAGCTCTTCTTACTACTTGTCTGCATTCCTTTTCTGCATTTTCTGTAACAGTGCAGGTATTAAAAACATATACATCAGCTTTTTTATCAAAATCAATTACAGTATAACCATTCTCTATGAATTGACTGGCAATTGCTGAGGTTTCAGAAAAATTTAGTTTGCAACCAAGTGTATGTAATGCAACGGTTTTATTCATATTCATAATAAAAGAGGCTGTTCCATAAAAATATTTACAAGAACAGCCTCAATGAATTTTAGCGAATTATTTTATTTGTTTTCAGTTTTAGCTTCTTCTGTTGAATCTTCAAATATTTGGAAATCAGATGGATCAATTGCACCAGTTTCCGAATTTTTAATACTTGCTACAGTTTCTTTCTCAAGTTTGAAGGTATCAATATAATTTTGAATTTCATCCTCTGACTTTTCTTTCAGAGCAGCTAAAGCGCTAAGCACAATTTTCTTGCTATCCTTATCAAATTCAATAACTTTCAACGGTAACTCTGAATCAATTGGAAAATGAGGTGCAATGTTTTTTATTTTTCTTGTTGTTAATTGAGTTGTTGGAACAAAACCATCAACCTTTTCAGGTAGTTCTGCAATTAACCCTTTTTCTATGATTCTAACAACTCTGCCAGTTGTTAACTTTCCAACCGAGTATATTTTTTCAAAGTTAGGCCATGGATTTTCAGTTATTTGTTTGTGACCTAAAGAAATCTTTCTTTGTTCAACATCAACATTAAGGACTATCAGATCTATCTTTTCGTTTTTCTTGACTACTTCTCCGGGGTGTCGTATTTTCTTTGTCCAGGAAAGATCAGATATGTGTATTAAACCATCAACTCCCGGTTCAAGCTCTACAAACACACCAAAGTTTGTAAGATTTCTTGCAATACCAGTATGTCGTGAATTGACCGGATATTTCTGTAACAATGTCTGCCATGGATCTGGTTCTAATTGCTTTATTCCTAAGGATATTTTTTTCTCATCTTTATCTAAACTCAGAATTACAGCTTCAACCATTTGTCCCATTGAAACAACCTGGCTTGGATGTTTAATGTGCTGAGTCCAACTCATTTCAGAATTATGAATAAGACCTTCAATTCCTTTTTCAATTTCGATGAATGCGCCGTATTCTGTAAGTGAAACAACTCTTCCCGAAACTTTGTCTCCAATCTTAAATTTCTCTTCAATGTTTTCCCAGGGATGAGGTAATAGTTTCTTAAGCGATAGAGAAATTCTTTTCTTTTCTTCATCGAATTCAGTAACTACCACTTTGATTACTTCATCAAGTTTTACAACTTCGTTTGGATGATTTATTCTTCCCCAGCTCAAATCTGTAATATGAATTAAACCATCAACACCGCCTAAATCAACGAATACACCGAAGTCAGTAATTGCTTTAACAGTTCCTTCCAATATCTGACCTTTTTCTAGTCCTTTAAGTATTGCCATTCTCTGGTCAGCCATTTCTTCTTCAATTAAGACTTTATGAGATACGACTACATTTTCATTTGGTTCGTTGACTTTGACTACTTTGAAATCCATTTCCTGACCGACGAAAGCATCAAAATCTCTTATTGGTTTAACATCAATTTGAGAACCTGGTAGAAATGATTCCAAACCCATTAAGTCAACAACCATTCCTCCTTTGATTCTTTTAACGATTTTTCCTCTGAGAATTTCACCAGTGTTATAAGCTTTAATTACCTTTTCCCATACTCTTAAGAAATCAGCTCTTTGTTTACTCAGAACGAGATTTCCATCATTATCTTCAATGCTCTGAAGCACTACCTCGACAGTTTGTCCAACTTTTAATTCTTCTTCAGGCGAGAATTCACTTTTGGGTATAACCCCTTCAGATTTGAAACCTATGTCAACAATTACGTTGTCATCCTGAATTCTAACAATTTTTCCTTTGACAAGTTCACCTTCTTTAACATCTCTGAATGATTCTGAATATAGTTTTGCTAAAGTAGCAAACTCTTCATTGGAATATTGATCATGTTGATATTTTACTTTTGCTTTCTCAATTTCATCGGGAGTCACTGAGCTAAAAGTCGTTTCATTTTTTTCGGACATTAATCCTCCTATAATTTTTACTGTCTTTTATAATCAAGCCGGATGATTATAAAAAACAGTGATTAGTTATACATTATTTAATTGCCGGCTTAAAAAACTTATTTTCGGGTTGATAATAATTCATTTACTTTTTCTAAAATCAAATCTACCTGCTCATCAATAGTCAGGTATGAAGTATCAATTTCTATTGCTTCTTCACTTTTTTTCAGCGGACTAACTTCTCGACTTGAATCTATTCTATCTCTTTCATTAATATTTTCGACTACCTGTTCAAAGTCTATTTCGATGCCTTTCGATTGATATTCTTTGACTCTTCTTTTTGCTCTTTCATGAATTGTCGCAGTTAAAAAAATTTTTAAATCAGCCTCCGGGAACACTACAGTTGTGATGTCTCGTCCTTCCATAACCACTCCGCCATTTTTCCCCAACATTCTCTGTTTTTGAACCATGATTTTTCTTACTTCTTCAATTTTACTTACCGGGCTGACGTGATTACTCACCTCCATTGACCGAATTTCTTCACTAACGTCAACTCCATCTACAAAAACAGTAGTCTGTCCTTTGTCAAATTTTAACTGAATATCAATTTCTTTTGCTAACTTTATAATTTCTTCTTCATTATCTAAAATTTTATTACGGATAGCTAATAGCGTAATTGCTCGATACATTGCTCCTGTATCTATATACAAATAACCAAGTTTTTCAGCTAATAATTTAGCCGTAGTACTTTTTCCGGAGCTGGCAGGTCCATCGATTGCAACTATTAGTTTGTCTATCATAGAGTACAAATATAGAGATTTTTCGGCTTGAAGGAAAATTTTAAGTGAGGAAAAAATAAGCATTTATAGGATTTTTTTCCCTCCAAGCTCCTCAATGATTATTTTTTCAATCGGATTGGAATAATTCTTATTTCCTGAACTTGAATTTTGGGAAGGACTAATTGGGTTGAAATCCAAAAATTCGAATTTAATTTTTTTACCGAAAACTTTGTTCAGTTTTTTTTCAATAAAGTCAGTGTTTAGTTCGAGAATTTCTTTTGTTTCCTGTTCAATATTTTTTAGAAAAATTGTATTCTTTTCAAGTTTTTGCGGTTTCAGAGATTTGATTAAAGAGCCCAATACGAGAGATTTTTCTTTTATTACTTCTTCAATAAAAATTTGCCACGAATTATTAAAGCTTTGTTCATCAAATTTGGTTTCATTTGAGATTTTTTTCTCTTCTATTATTGGATTTTGAGTCTCTTTTGATTTGACTTTTACTGAAGGTTCGTATTTAACCGTATTATTATCTAATATCTTTTTTTTTTCGGAAGATTGGGAATTTGAATTATTCTGGAGTTCACTAATAATTTCGGATATTGTCGCAGAGTTTTGTAATCCGATTAAGTGAGATAAAATTATCTCAACTTTTACTTTTTTGTTGTTAGAAAACTTAAGTTCAGTTTGACTTTTTATCAAAAAGTTTAAAATTCTTAAAACATCACTGGTGCTGTAAGTTTTGATATATTCTCTGTATCGAGGCAAATAAATTTCTGCGGTTTCGAGTAACTCAGTTTTCTCTGATACTACAACCGATAAAATATTTCGGAAATGTTCGATCAGTCCATCGAGAAAATCGGTAAAATCCCAGCCATTGTTATGTATCAAATCAATTATTTCAAAAGCTTGCTGAAAATTTTTTTCAATAATTGCATCTGAAATTCTGAAATAGACATCTGTATCAACAATGTTCAGGATTTTTGCAACAGTCGGCGCATCTACGTTATTACCACAAAAAGCCACGATCTGATCAAAATAACTTTGAGCATCTCGCATAGCTCCATCGGCTTTTTTGGCTATTATCGTGAGAGCTTGGTCATTGATGATTATGTTTTCTGCATCGGCAATTTTTTTCAATTGCTGTTTAATGATGTTTAGATTTATTCTTCTAAAATCAAAGCGTTGGCATCTTGATATAATTGTTAATGGAACTTTATGAATATCAGTTGTTGCAAAGATGAAAATTGTATGTGATGGTGGCTCTTCCAGAGTTTTTAGAAAAGCGTTAAAAGATTCAGTCGTCAACATATGAACTTCATCTATAATGTAAACTTTATATTTACCAACCGTCGGAGCATATCTTACAGATTCTCTTAAATTTCTTATGTCATCAATTCCTCTGTTCGAAGCACCGTCAATTTCAATTATGTCGAGTGATTGAAACTCATTTATTGATTTGCAGATATTACATTGATTGCAGGGTTCAAAATCAATAGGGTTGAGACAGTTAATAGCTTTTGAAAGAATTCTTGCAGTAGTTGTTTTTCCAACTCCACGAGAACCAGTAAATATATAAGCGTGAGCTAAACGATTTGACTTTAAAGCGTTTTTTAATGTTGTTGTTATGTGCTCTTGTCCGACAACTTCATCAAATCTTTGCGGACGCCATTTTCTCGCTGTTACTAAATAACTCATAGTTTATGATTATTGGTTTTAGCTTTTCGACAATTTCTTCCAGATATTTTTTATCAGTTTCATCAAATGTATTGAATTCAGGTGAATCAATATCTAATACTCCCCAAACGGATCTATTAATAATTATTGGAACTACAATTTCAGATTTTGATTCAGAGTCACAAAAAATGTGTCCCGGGAATTCATAAACATTTGGAACAAGAATGGTTTCTTCTTTAATTGCTGAAGTTCCACATACACCTTTACCAATTTCAATCTTGGCACAAGCAACTTTCCCTTGAAATGGTCCTAAGTGAAGATAATTATTATCCCGCAAATAAAATCCAACCCAGTTAAATTTTGGAAAAGTTTGCATAATTGCTGCACTGAGATTCGCAAGATTACTAATCAATTTATCTTTGACATTTAGTAAAGAATCAATTTGAGATAGCAAGAGAGAATAAGATTCTTCTTTTGTTAAATTATTTTTTGTTTGAAATTTTTCTTGCATTGGTTGTTTTTGATTTCAGTTGCTTTTTATAGTTAGGGAAAACATAATTAATTGCTTCTTCAATTTTAGATATCAAAACAATTTTCAAATCTGACTTTACTTCGTTTGGAATTTCTTTCAAATCAATTTCATTTTCTTTTGGTATAAGAACAGTGTTAATTCCATTTCGTTTTGCAGCTAAAAGTTTTTCCGTTAATCCACCAATTGCAAGGACAGAGCCGGTTAAAGTTATTTCACCTGTCATTGCAACTTCGCTTGAAGCAGGAATATTTGAGACCGCAGAGAGAATTGCCATAGTCATTGCGATTCCGGCTGAAGGTCCATCCTTTGGAATTGCACCTTCCGGCAGATGAATATGGATTTCTTTTCCTTTGAAAAATTCAGGATTAAGATTTAGTTGTTTTGAATGAGACCGAATATAGCTTAAAGCAGCATGAGCTGATTCTTTCATTATGTTTCCGAGTTGTCCCGTCAATGTTAGTTTACCGGGACCATTCATAATCGTTGCTTCAACATTCAGTATTTCGCCGCCAGTGCTTGTCCAGGCTAATCCAATAACGCTTCCAATTTTATTAACTTTCTGATGTATTAATGAACGGAACTTTGGAATCATTAAATATTCTTCAATTTTATTTACATCGACGATAAATTTTTTGTTCGCTATTGATTTACCGTTCGTCTGTTTCTTCAAGACAATTTCTTTCGCGATTTTTCTACAAATAGTTGCAATTTCTCTTTCAAGATTTCTCACTCCAGATTCACGGGTATATTCTCTAATTATTTTTAGAATTGCTTCATCATTAAATACAACTTCTTTTTTACTCAATCCGTGAGCAGTTAGCTGCTTGGGAATTATATGTCTTTTTGAAATTTCAAGTTTGTCAGTTTCAAGATAACCGGGCAATTCAATAATCTCCATTCTATCTTGTAATGGCAGCGGAATATTGTAACGAACATTTGCAGTCGTTATAAACAAAACCTGACTTAAATCATAATCAACTTCGAGATAATGATCATTGAAAGAATTATTCTGCTCGGGATCAAGAACTTCCAGCATTGCTGATGAAGGATCACCTCTAAAATCAGCGCTCATCTTATCAATTTCATCAAGTAGAATTACAGGATTGATTGTTCCTGCTTTTTTCATTGATTGAATAATTTTACCGGGAAGTGAACCAATGTAAGTTTTTCTGTGACCTCTGATTTCAGCTTCGTCTCGAATGCCACCAAGACTTATTCTGACAAATTTTCTTCCTAAAGCTCTGGCGATTGATTTTGCGAGTGAAGTCTTCCCGACACCAGGAGGTCCGACAAAACAAAGTATCTGCCCTTTCATATTTTTGACTAAATTCAAAACAGCGATGTGTTCGACGATTCTGTTCTTTGGTTTCTTCAAACCAAAGTGGTCTTCATCCAAAATTTTTTGAACGTGTTTGATGTTCAAATTATCTTTCGTTCTTTTTTTCCATGGAACTGCAATCAACCATTCGAGATAGTTTCTTATCACTGTTGATTCAGGAGACATCGGTGGAGTTTTTTTGAGCTTATTGAGTTCTTCAAAAGCTTTCTCTTCTACATCTTTGGGCATTTTAGCTTTTTTTATCGAATCACTAAGCTTTATGAATTCGGGATTAAATTCTTCGTCTTCTCCTAATTCATCTTGCAGGATTTTAATCTGTTCCTGAATTATGAACTTCCTTTGAGAGCGTGCAATATTTTCCTGAACTTTTGTGTCAATCTCTTTTTCAATTTTAAGTATGCTTATTTCAGCGTTAAGAATTTTTATCAGTTCATAATATTGTTGTTTTACATTTCTTTTTTGAAGAAGAGATTGTTTCACTTCAATAGGTTGAACAATATTTGCTGCGGCATAGAATAATTTACGATCGGGCTCTTCAATATTATCAAAAGCGGCGATTGTATCATTCGGAACGTGCCTGCTGATTTTAACATAATCTTTAAACATCTGAGTCATCTGTCGTAAGAGCGCATTCATTTCAGAATCGTTTTCAACTTCAGGGATTACAGCTTCTACTTTTGCTTCAAAAAATTCTTTTCTGTTTGTGAAGCTGATGATTCTTCCTTGAATTAAGCCATCCACGAGAATTTTCATTAATCCATTGGGTAGCTTTAGAATCTGAACAATTTTAGCTATAGTTCCATCAACATAAATGTCTGATGGTTGGGGATCTTCGATGTGAGATTTAATCTGAGTTGCAAGAAAAATATATTTTGTGGACTCAACCGCATAGTTCGCAGCTTTAATTGACTGTTCTCTTCCAACAAGTACTGGAAATATCATATAGGGATAGATAACAATATCTCTCAATGGAAGAATTGGTAGAATTTCAGGTATATCATTAATTATGTTATTAGTATTTGGCTGAATTTTAACTGCAATTTCTGTGCTTTTCATTAATCAATAATCCTTTTTTGATGTTCTAATATATCCAATTTGCTCCGAGCTATCAAGGAAGGAAAATTATAGTTGAAATGACTTACATTCGAAATTGAATAATATTGAAAAATAAAATCAGCAAGCTTTGATAAGTTTAATTACTAAATTTCAATTCATAATTATGAAATTTTATAAAACTATTAAGGAAAAGCATGATAGAAGATTTAAAATTTATTGCTAAAACTTCCGGGGAAATAATTCGTAGTTATTTCGGAAAAACTTTTTCAATCGAGTTCAAGTCGGATATGAAAAATTTAGTTACTCAAGCTGATAAAGAATCTGAAAAAGCAATAATAGATTTTATCAAGAATAAATATCCTTCGCACGGAATTCTTGCTGAAGAGAGTGGCTCGCAAAGCATTGGTGCTGATTATCTTTGGGTAGTTGATCCACTTGATGGTACTTCAAATTTTGCTCATGGACTTCCCATTTTTTCTGTCTCAATTGGTTTACAGTTCAAAGGGGAAACAGTAATGGGCGTTGTTTATGATGTTATGCGAGATAAACTTTACTCTGCAGAAAAAGGAAGTGGTGCATTCAGAGATGACTTTAAATTGACTGTAAGTAAAAATTCAATGATTGAAGAAAGTTTTTTAGTAACAGGATTTCCTTATAACATCAGTGAAAATCCGGAAAATGCTTTTGAGAAATTCATAGCTATGACTAAAGCATCTCGAGCTGTCAGAAGATTAGGTTCTGCGGCAATTGATTTTTGTTATGTTGCCGAAGGTGTGTTTGACGGTTTCTGGGAAGTTTTTCTTAATCCCTGGGATATTTGCGCAGGTAAGTTATTAGTTGAAGAGGCTGGAGGAATGGTTACGGATTTTTGTGGAGAACCAATAACTATTTTCAATAATACGATTCTTGCAAGTAATGGAAAAATTCATCAAAAGATGATTTCGTTGTTGAGTGAACGCTGATAAAGTAATTCAGCCACTAATTTCACGAATTTACACAAATTAGTGGCTGAACTTTGAATAGTTTTATTTAATCATTTTTCTTTTCTAAACTTTCATACATCTTTTCAATAAGTTCGCCGTATCTCTCTTCTATGTATTTCCTACGGATTTTCATACTCGGAGTAATTTCACCTGTTTCAATTGAGAATGGTCTGTCGAGAAGTGCAAATTTTCTTACTCTTTCATAGTTAGCCAAATTTCTTTGCATCTGATTCAATTCGGATTCTAATAGTTTATAAATTTTTTCATCTTTTGTTAAATCAATTTCATTAGTGTACTTGATGTTGTTTGAATCAGCATATTCTTTCAATGCTTCAAAATCCGGTACAATTAAAGCAGTAAGGAACATTCTTCTATCACCAATTAATACAAATTGATCAATATATTTTGATGCAAGGAATAGATTTTCAATTGGAGTTGGAGCAATATATTTTCCAGCAGATGTTTTGAAGAGATGTTTCTTTCTGTCCGTAATTTTCAGGAAACCTTCCGAATCGAATTCACCAATATCGCCAGTATAAAGCCATCCGTCTTTAATTGTTGCTTCAGTCTCTTTTGGATTTTTATAATAACCTTGCATAATGTTCGGACCTTTTGCAAGAATTTCTCCATCGGGAGCAATCTTAACTTCAACACCAGGGAAAGGCTTTCCAACAGTTCCGAATTTATAATCATCAACTCTATTTGCAGCTATAACCGGAGAGGACTCAGTTAATCCGTATCCTTCAATAATAAGAATTCCGACAGCTTCAAAAAATTCTCCCAAGTCCTTAGATAATGCAGCTCCACCAGAAATAAAAAATCTAAGTTTTCCACCGGTTCGGTCTCTTAATTTCCCAAATACGAGTTTATCAGCAATTTTATGTTTAGCAGCTAGCGCAAAAGAAACCTTCTTTTGTTTTTTAGCTTTTGCATATTGTTTTCCAACTTCAATTGCCCAATTGAAAATCTTTTGTTTTTTCTCAGGTTGTGATTCAACATTCTTTATGATTTTTGAATGGATTCGTTCAAATAATCTGGGTACCGTCGTCATTATCGTAGGTCTTATTTCAATTAGATTCTGAGCGACAGTTTCAATGCTTTCTGCATAGCAGATTGTTCCACCGGATGAGAAAGCAGTGTAATATCCAGCCATTCTTTCAAAAATATGACATAGAGGTAGAAACGAGAGGAATATATCATCTTTACCGATGGGGAAAACCTGAAGAGCAGCTCTTACATTTGAAAGTATATTGTTGTGTGTTAGAACAACTCCTTTTGGTTCGCCTGTTGTTCCTGAGGTATAAATAATTGTACAAATATCTTCAGGTTTTACTTTTTCAATACTGTCTTTAAGAAGATCAGGATTTTCTTTGCGATGTTTTTTACCTAAATCCTGAATTTGTTTGAAGGTGAAAAGATTTTTTAACTCGGGACTAAAATCTTTTTCGTTCAGAATTATTATGAACTCAATTGATTTGCACCTGTCTTTTATTTTAATAAACTTATTCAACTGAAATTTATTAGAGACAATGATTCCTTTCGATTCGGAGTTGTTCATAATAAATTCCACTGATTCAGCAGTTAGAGAAGGATACAAAGGAACGTCAATTGCACCAAGCGAGAGAATTGCCATATCACTAAAAACCCATTCAGGTCTATTTTCGGAAATTATAGCAACTTTATCTTCAGCTTTTACTCCGAGAGAAGCTAATCCGTAGGCGAAATCGTCTGTTTGTTCTTTAAATTCATCATAAGAGATAGGAACATATTTACCTTCAACTTTATATTTCATCAAAGGTTTTGTCGTTTGATTAGACAGAACTTCAGTTAGATACTTATAAAGTCGAGGAATTGTTGTTATTGAATTGTGTAATTCAGCCATTTTTTCTCTCCTTTGTGGTAGATTTTTTGGTTATTTATTGAAAGATAAATGATAATTTTCAATTAGCAAAGAGTTATAATTTCAATTCTTGCCGAAAAATTGTGATTGTTAAGTTGGATAAAAGTCGTTCTTGTGAAGCATTTTTTATCTAAAATGATTCAGTTTAGATTTGCTTTAAAATTTTTCAAATTTTGTTAAAGGACTTTAAATGAATCTTGATGTTCTTGTTTTTTCAGCACACCCCGATGATGCCGAATTATCAATGGGCGGAACAATTGCTCTTCTTTCAAAAAATAACTTCAAAGTTGGAATGATAGATTTGACAAGAGGTGAACTTGGCACTCGGGGAAATCCTGAACTACGTCAGAGAGAAGCATTTAACGCTGCTATTCAACTTAAAGTAGCTTTGAGAGAAAATCTTGAAATTCCTGATGGAGATATTAAAGTTAATAAAGAGAATATGCTCAAAGTGATTATCTCAATCAGAAAATATAAGCCGAAAATAATTTTTGCACCTTATCATCACGATAGACATCCGGATCATTCTGATGCAAATGATTTGATAAAACGAGCTGTGTTTAATTCAGGTTTACTTAAGATTAAAACATTTGACAAAGAAGTATCTCAGCAGCCACACAGACCGAAGAAAACTTTTTATTATATGCAGACATATACATTTGACCCAACTTTTATTATTGATATTTCTGAAACGTTCGAACAAAAATTTAAAGCAATTGAATGTTATTCCTCTCAGTTTTATAATCCTAAAAGCACTGAGCCACAAACATTCATAAGCAGACCAGAATTTTTATCTTACTTGAAAGCTCGTGCAGAATTTTATGGATTTCAAATTCATAAACATTACGGCGAGCCATTTTTCTCGGAAGAAAAAATTTCATTATCAATTTCAAATCTTTTTGAATAAAAGAGCTTGAAAAAAGAGTTAGAGAAAATCAATTCTTTGCTTAAAAACTATTTTGGAATTCCGAAGCTAAATAAACGAACTCCAAATCCTCTTGATATTTTGATTGGGACAATTCTCTCACAGAATACGAATGACAAAAATTCCTTTAAAGCTTATCAAAATCTGAAATCTAAGATTAGTTCTTGGGATGATATTCTTAAAATGAGAACATCAACTTTGGAGAGTATTATTAAAGTTGCAGGGCTTGGAAAACAAAAAGCAAACTCAATTAAAAACCTTATTAAAAATCTGAAATCAGTTAATGGAAAAATATCTCTGGATTTTTTAAAGAATGCTGATGATGATAAAGCAATTGAGGAGCTCACAAAGTTTAAAGGAGTTGGAGTAAAAACTGCAAGCTGTGTTTTATTGTTTTCAATGAAAAGAAATGTTTGTCCTGTTGATACTCACGTTCATCGTATATTGAATCGAATTGGAGTTGTGAAAACTAATTCGCCAGACAAAACTTATTTTGCAATAAAGGAATTCATTCCCGGAAATAATGGACATTCACTGCATACTAATTTACTGAGACTTGGTAGAGAATTTTGTCTGCCGAAAAATCCGAAATGCTCTCTTTGTCCTTTAGAATCAATATGCCACTATTCCGAAAAAAATCTTGGTAAAACTACTTTGAAGCAGAAAAATGATTTTTTCTTGCTGGATAAGATTTAGGCTCAGATAAATTTTTAAACCACAGATAACACAGATTAACACAAAAAATTTCAAAGTCGAACTTTCTTCAACTAACCAATAATTCTTTCAATGCATCTTCTATATTTTCAACGGGATTTTTACAAACGTAGTTGTTACAAATGTAAATTTTCAATTCTTGATTAACATTATAATTTTCAAGATGAGGGAGCATCTTAATCAACTCACTTTGATTATTATCAGTAAGTGAAATTACTGTTTTATTCGGATTATAAATCGAAAGAATTTTCTTTCGAGCTTCTGAAACTTGATTATCACTTCCTGAAATTATTACTTCTGTTGAAGAATAATAATAAGTTGATAATGCAGTTAAAAAATAAGAGTATGCTGAAGGATATCTGTTTACTTCGCCAGAGAAAAATTCAATTTGTTTTTCGATCATTTCTAAGAGGTTACTGTCTTGTGTTAATCTGTAAATCCTTATAAGATTCATCAATTGTACTGAATTACCCGAGGGAATTGCTCCATCGTACAGTTCTTTTTGTCGTGTAATAAGTTTTTCACTGTTTGATGAAGTGAAATAATAACCACCATTTTCTTCATCCCAGAAATTGATTGACAGTATATTATTAAGTGCAATCGCGATTTTCAAATTTTCGGTGTTCCCTGTTATCT
The DNA here is from genome assembly GCA_937125135.1 of uncultured Ignavibacterium sp. Lineage (GTDB taxonomy): Bacteria > Bacteroidota > Ignavibacteria > Ignavibacteriales > Ignavibacteriaceae > Ignavibacterium. The sequence continues at coordinate 10,589 of CAKZLD010000111.1, read as the reverse complement.
CAAACAGGTCCAGATTTGCCTGAATGAAAAAAGAATAATCATCAAGATTTCCATCAACTTTAATTTCTCCATCTTTGAATCTGTGATAAAGAGAGTTTTCAACTAACATATTTTGAATGATAAACTCATTAGCTCTAATTGCCATATCTAAATACTTCTCTTCATTTGATACTGCATAAGCTTTCGTCAAAGCTGAAATCATCAATGAGTTCCAGTCAGTTAAAATTTTCTCATCTCTCAATGGATGAATTCTTTTCTCTCTTTGTTCGAATAGTACCTTACGACAATGCTCAATCATATCTGCAAGAGATCCGCTATCATAGTTTAATTCCTTAGCAATTTCAGATAAAGACTTTTTTAGATGCAAAATGTTTTTACCAGTGCGAATTCCTTTTGATTCATCATGGTAGTTGCCACCAGATTCAACATTAAAAATTTCAAGAAAGAGTTCTTTATTTTCTTTTGGAAGAAGTTCATCTAAATCTTTTTTAGTCCAGAGATAAAACTTCCCTTCTTCACCTTCGCTATCGGCATCTTCAGCACAATAGAAACCACCATTTTCTGAAGTTAAAACTCTTGATATATAATCAATTATCTCCGAGTAAGTTTGTTTGAAGGAATTATCTTTGGTGATTTGATATGTTTCAACATAAGCCATTATAAGCATTGCTTGATCGTAAAGCATTTTTTCAAAATGAGGTACTAACCAGAAACGATCAGTTGAATATCTGCAAAAGCCGAAACCGATGTGATCATAAATTCCACCGAGTCTCATTTCTTTAAGAGTTTTTACGACCATTTGCAGAGCTTCATTAGATTTATGAATTTGATAATATCTCAATAAGAAAATCAAATTATGTGGACTTGGAAACTTGGGTGCTTCACCGAAGCCGCCATAAGTTGAATCAAATCTTTTCTCAAATTGCTGATATGCTTTTCCCAAAACTGATTGATCAATTTTACCTTCAATTTTTCGTACTGATACCTGATTCAAATTTTTAGTAATTTCATCTGCACTTTGGTTAATTTCATTTCTTTTGGTCAACCAGAATTCTTTAATCTTCGGTATCAGCTCAATCATCCCAATACGATTGAATCTCTGACTTTTAGGAAAATATGTCCCAACGAAAAATGGTTTTTTATCAGGAGTCATAATTACCGTCAGTGGCCATCCACCGCCTCCAGTAATCATTTGGCACACTTTCATATAGACGCCGTCAATATCAGGTCGTTCTTCTCGATCAACTTTGATTGAGATGAAAGTTTCGTTCATCAATTTTGCTACTTCTTCATCCTCAAACGATTCTTTTTCCATAACGTGACACCAATGGCAGGTAGAATATCCAATCGAAAGAAAAATTGGCTTGTCTTCTAGTTTTGCTTTTTCAAATGCTTCTTCATTCCACGGGAACCAATCAACAGGATTATGTGCGTGTTGTAAAAGATACTGGCTTTTTTCGTTTATTAGATTATTAAATTTTTCAGACATTTAATTCCTTTGTTATAATTTTAATATTTTAACAATCAGATAGTTCAAAATAAGTTGTTTAAATTTCACTTTTTTGATATGTTTATCAGCAAATTAAATAAAAATTGGATATTGTAATGGAACAAAAAAATTATTTATTGGGATTTGGAATTGTTGGTATCAGTCTGATAATCAGTGTTTTGATTTTCACGGCAGCATGGAAATCGAATCAAAGTTCAAATCAAACTATTACAGTAACCGGCTCAGCCAAAAAAGAAATAATATCTGACTTCGGAATTTTGAGAGGAACAATTTCGGCAACAAGTTCAACTGCAGAGCTTGCATTCAAGGATTTGGAAAATCAAAGAAAAACCATTTTGAAGTTTCTTGATAAAAAAGGTTTTCCAAATGATAAAGTAGAGCTGTTCACCATAAGCAGTTATCCGGTTTATGATATTTCTTCTTCTGGAGTTTCCACCGGAAGGATTATTGGTTATGTGTTTAATCAAAGAATTGAGGTCTCTTCGAATGATGTGAATAAAATAAAACAACTTTCGCTGGATGTTTCATCAGTTGTTGAAGAAGGAGTAAATTTTTCAGTTGAACCACCTGAATATCATTTTACAAAGTTAGCAGAATTAAAAATTGAAATACAGGCAGAAGCTGCTAAAGATGCGATGATACGTGCCCAAAGAATCGCTGAAGCTACAGACAGAGAACTTGGACCTATGAGAAATGCAAGAATGGGTGTTCTACAAATAACACCAAAATTTTCAAATGCTATTTCTGATTATGGAATTAATGATTTAAGCTCAATTGAGAAGGAAATTGTTGGAGTCGTAACTGCATCTTTTCAAATAGAATAATTATAAACTAAAAAGGATATTAAATGACAAAACCACAGATCTGGGTTGCTGCGTTCTTATTTATTTTTATTGCTCTTTTCATTTTGCAAAAAGCTACTAAAAAACCTGAAGAACTTCCGATTGTGATGAATGAATCTCCGATGATGAATCAGGAAGTTAATGCAGAACTAACTGGATATGATTTAATGAGTAAACATGGCTGTCTAAATTGTCACGGAACTTCTCTTCAAGGAACTCCAATGGGACCTCCACTTGAAAACCTCAAAAGATTTTGGGACAGAGATAAATTGATAAGTTATCTTAGAAACCCAAATTCATTTATGGATCAAAAAAGATTTAAAGAGTATCAGGAAAAATATCCGAATATGATTATGCCTGCTTATAACAATCTTGATATAAAAGAATTAGGAAAAATGTCCGATTATCTTCTTTCGAAAGAATAAAAAATTTTATGCTGATTTATAAAACTTCTGTTCGTGTTCGTTATGCTGATACCGATCAGATGAAATATGTTTATAATGGAAAATACTTCGAATATTTTGAAGTAGGCAGAACAGAGATGATGAGAGAGCTTGGACTTACTTATAAAGAAATTGAAGATATTGGTTTTCTAATGCCCGTTCTGGAAACAAAGATTACGTATCTTTCACCAGCATTTTATGATGAACTTCTTGAAATCCAAACCATCGTCTCTGAATTACCAAAAGTAAAAGTTCATATTGATCACGTAATAAAATCACTCGATAGAGATGTTGAAGTAGTTAAAGGATATGTTGAACTTGCGTTCATCAACACGCAAACAATGAAACCAACACGCGCTCCCAGAATTTTTCTTGATGCAATTTCAAAATATTTTAATAATGAAATTCAACAGTGAATTAGAAAAAGTTATTAGACTAGCTCTCAAGGAAGATATTGGTTCAGGTGATGTCACTTCAAATTCTACTATTGACGAAACAAAAAAAGCTGAGGCAATTCTTCTTGCTAAATCCGATGGTATAATATCAGGTTTAGATGTTGCTGAAAAAGTTTTCCGAATACTCGACAAAAGAATAGTCTTTCATAAGCTGATAAATGATGGAGAGTTTATTAAAGCCGGTAGTGTGATTGGAAAGATAAAAGGTCCTGCCCGAGCAATCCTTTCAGGTGAAAGAACCGCATTAAATTTTCTTCAAAGAATGAGTGGAATTTCAACTTTAACAAATCAGTTTGTACATCAAATCAGACATACTAAAGCTAAAATTCTCGATACAAGAAAAACTGCTCCATGTCTCAGATATTTTGATAAATATTCTGTAAAAATGGGCGGTGGAGAAAACCATCGAATTGGACTTTTTGATATGATTCTGATAAAAGATAATCATATTGCTGTGAGTGGCTCTATAACCAATGCTATTAAATTGTCGAAAGAAGCTTTGAAAAAAACTCGAAAGAAAATTCAGATTGAAGTTGAGACTAAAAATTTGTCTGAAGTTCAGGAAGCACTTGATAACAATGTTGATATAATAATGCTTGATAATTTCTCAATAGCTCAAATGAGAAAAGCAATTGATTTAATAAACGGAAAATGTAAAGTAGAAGCATCAGGTGGAATTACTCTTAAAAATGTGAGAAAAGTTGCCGAGACAGGTGTTGATTATATTTCTATTGGAGCATTAACTCACAGTGTAAAAGCATTAGATATTTCCTTAGACGTAAGGATTCTCTGATTATGTTTGAGAAGTTAAAAGAGTTGAGCAAAGACACCTTGATTTATGGAATCAGTACAATGGTTGGGCGGTTTCTTAACTTTTTATTCGTGCCGTTTTTTACTAATGTTTTTAATCCTGGCGAATATGGTTACATTTTTATAATCTATTCATACATAGCTATTTTCAATATAGTTTACATTTACGGATTAGATTCTGCTTTCCTAAAATATGCAGCATTCAAAGATGCGGCTGATGACAAAGATAATTTCTCAACTCCTTACATAAGTGTTTTTATTACATCAATTCTAATAAGCTCAATTATCATATTCTACAAAAATCAGATTTGTAGTTTAATTGAAATTCCACAAAGCTATTCTTATTTGATAATTCTTTCTTCATTGATACTTTTTTTTGATTCAAATGCTAACATCCCATTCCTAAAACTCAGATTGGAAAGAAAAGCAAAATTGTTCTCAACACTGAAAGTGCTTAACATTCTTGTGAATCTCTTTGCTAACTTCATACTTATTTACTTTTTCAGATTTGGGATAGAAGCAATTCTAATTAGTAATCTTTTAGCAGCAGTTATCACTTTAATCTTACTCATTCCAACAATTGTTCAAAATTTCAGATTTACGGTTAACTATTTACTTCTAAAAAAATTATTGAAGTTCGGATTACCATATCTTCCCGCAGGATTAGCTTTGATGTTTGTTCAGGTTATTGATGTTCCGATTTTGGAAAAATTAACTAACGTTGAAACTGTAGGAATTTACAAGGCAAACTACAAACTTGGAATTTTTATGATGTTGTTTGTAGGTATGTTTCAATATGCGTGGCAGCCATTTTTTTTGAATAACTCGAAATCAGAAAATATCAAAGAAGTTTTTGCAAAAGTTCTGACATACTTTTGTGTTGTGAGTGGTATTCTTTTAGTACTTGTTTCTCTATTTATTGAAGACATAATAAAAATTAGTTTCTGGGGTTATCACTTAATTGGGCAAAGATACTGGGATGGAATTCCTATCATTCCAATAATTCTTTTGGGTTATATGTTTAATGGTTTGTATGTTGTATTCTCAGCAGGTATTTATATCGAAGAAAAAAGCATTTATGCGCCGATTGTTGCCGGAATTGGAGCAGTAATTAATGTTCTTGCAAACTTCATTCTCATTCCTCATTTAAATATTATCGGAGCAGCACTTGCTACTTTGTTTAGTTATATGGTGATGGCTTTGGGATATTATTTAGTTACTCAAAAGTATTACAAAATCAACTACGAATACAAAAAAGTTGCTAAAGTATTTTTTGCCATTTCTGTCTTAGCAGTTTCTCACTACACTTTTCTGATAAAAACACCAAATGACTTATTCTGGAAAATTTTATTTTTTGCTGGTTTCGTAACTTATATTATTATTCAGGTACTTGATAAAAAAGAATTAGACTATATTAAGAAAAGATTCCTTAAATAATTTTTTTGTCATCATTCCAATGTTTAGAAAATTATTTCAAATATCTTTTATTCTCTTACTCTACTCGACTCTGACCTCCGCACAGATAACTGAAGAGAAAATAGACTCAATCAACTCAATTAGTTTTGACAGGATAGTATCCAATCTTCAGCCATCATTAAAGATTTTCTCAGAAAATCTTGACAACTCTAGAAAATTAAATTACAAAAAAGGGGAAGGAATTTCACTAAGCAAATTAGCTCTTGTTTACTATTTGCTTGGTCAATACGATAAGTCAACAGAATATCATATTCAATCATTTCAGATTTTTTCTGAAAATAATATGCTATCTGAATTAGCCGATGCTTTTGGCGAGTTTGGTTACCAATTAAAAAGAAGAGATATGGAGAAGGCAAATATCTATATGCAAAAGGCAATTAATCTTGGAAAAGGAATTGAGAATCAAAGTCTTCTTAGCAAGCTATATGATAATTATGCTGTATTAAAGGAATATGAAGAAAAATTCGATAGTGCAATGTATTTTTCAAAAAAGCATTGGAAATAAAATTTAAATTGAATGACTCGCTGGGAATTCCTTTTAGCTTAAATAAACTTGCTGGCTTGTATGCAAAACAAGGAAAATTCAAAGAAGCTTTTGAACATTTAAATCTTTCTGATTACTTCAGAAATAAGCAAAATTATGCTTTCGGTTTAGCTGAAAATGTTGCGCTTCGTGCTGATTTTTTTAAGTATCGGAATGAAATTGATTCTGCACTTTATTATTATCAAAAAACTCTTCAGCTTTCTGAATCTTTGAATTATAATTACCTGATTTCTTATTCGCTTCAAAACATCAGTGATCTTTATTTGAAAAAGAATGATTACAAAAATGCTTTCGAGTATTACAAGAGATTTACCACCTACAAAGATAGTCTTGACAATCTTGAGAAAAATTCGAGAATTGCTCAACTTGAAATTGCATACGAAACAGAACAAAAAGATAAAATTATAGCCCATAGCAATCTCGAAATTCAACAGAGAAATATTTGGCTTCTGCTTTCGGGAATATTCATTTTAATCATATCAGTTTTTTCAGTTATTCTTCATAAATATCAGCAGCAGAAAAAAGAAAGAGCAATAAAAGAAATAGAATTTCAAAATGAAATTAAAAGAACCCAACTTGAGAAGAAGTTATTGGATGAAAAGCTTCGGATTTCTCGTGAGTTGCACGATAATATTGGTTCTCAATTAACTTTTATTATAAGCTCTATTGATAACATCACTTATCAGAACAAAATGAACGAGCTGAGTGGTAATTTGAATAATATAAAAGAATTTAGCCAAGCTGCTCTTTTCGATCTTCGAAATACTATCTGGGTAATGAAAGAAGAAAAAGGCGATTTTGAAAAGCTGTATTTCAAAGCAAATGATTTTGTTCAAAGATTGAATAATGCAAATTTAGGAGTAAATATCTCCATTCAGTTTGAACTTTCAGAAAATTATTCTCTTACTTCAATTCAAATGTTGAATCTTTTCAGAATTATTCAAGAAGCAGTTCAGAATTCTGTGAAGCACGCCTCAGCAAAAAATATTCAGATTATATTCAAAGAAATTGATAAGAAACCTTCTATTATAATTGAGGATGATGGGAAAGGCTTTGATGTTTCAAATATTTATGAAGGAAGTGGCTTAGAAAATATGAAATTAAGAGCTCAGAATTCCAACTCTGAATTTTTAATAAAGTCTAGTGAGAACGGTACATCAATTCATTTGAGCATTAACATATAATAGTGCATTTGCCTTATTTCACAGCAGTACGTGAATTCTTACTTTTACCCACACAATAATTTAGAAAATGATTACAATAGCATTAGCAGAAGACAACGATTTTTTAGCAAAGTCATTAAAAGAAAAATTAAGTTTCTTTTCCAATGAGATTAGGTTTGTATTCAGAGCAAAGAATGGAAGAGAGCTTCTGAATATTTTACCTAATTATTCAGACGTGCAGGTGATTTTGATGGATATTGAAATGCCAGTTATGGATGGAATAACAGCCACACAGGAAGTCGTTGAACGATATAAAGAAATCAAAGTTATTATGCTAACAGTTTTTGATGACGATGACAAAATTTTTAGTGCAATTAAGGCTGGAGCAATGGGCTATTTACTGAAAGAAGAATCACCAGAGAAGATTATTGAAAGCATAAAGTCTGTTTATGAAGGTGGAGCTCCGATGTCTGCTTCGATCGCAGCAAAAACATTACAATTATTGAGAAATCCAATCACTATCTCAAATAAAACTACTGCTCAGGAATTCAATCTTTCCGAACGTGAAATAGAAGTTCTTGAACTGTTAAAGAAAGGTTATGATTACAATAAAACTGCAGAAACATTATTCATTTCTCCATTTACTGTAAGAAAACATATCGAAAATATTTACAGGAAATTGCAGGTTCATAATAAGATCGAAGCAGTGCAGAAAGCAATTAACCATAGGATAATTAACTGAAACTGATTTACCAAAAAAATCAACAATTCGAAAGGAACTAAAATGAAAAAAACCATTTTTGTAATAATGCTAATGGCTATTGTTTTTATTAGCTGTAGCAAAAAAGAAAACCCTGTCGAGCCACCAGCTAACAATAATTCTGGTGGAAATCCCTCAGGTCAACCGATACCAACTTTTACAGGGACTAATAATGGTGTTTTGGCTACAATTAGTTATCAACAGACAGTTTCAGGTTTTAATGTTGACCTCGCAGTTGGCTCTGCAAAATTCGGAGATAATGGAATAGATGCGGGTAATGTTAGTGTTAATGGTACTGCGATTGGTAAAATGGTAAACACCGGTAGTACTTACTACATTGCGCCCAGTACTACTAATCCAGTATTTACTTTAGATTTTAATGGAGCTGTTCATAACTGGAATGTTCAAGGTGGAAATGGTGTAACGGGATTTACTGGCTCTGTAACAAGTCCAAGAGCTTTTACACTTACTGCACCGGCTAATAATGCAACAGTTTCTAAAGCTTCCGGTTTTAATGTTACTTGGTCGGGAGGAACTTCTTCAAAAGTAATGGTTGTTCTTGCCAGCCAATCAGGTAACGGATATTTTGCTTCTTCTGAGTTAAATGATAATGGAAGCTTTAATATTGCTTCTACAAATCTTACAAATTTCAATGGTCCTGCACTTCTTCAAGTTGTGAAATATAATTATACATCTAAAGAATCTGGTGGAAAAAATTATATTTTAGTATCCGAAATTGTCAGAAGTATAAACCTGACGGTCAACTAACTTTTAACTAACTATTTCGATAAGAGAATGGCTGGTACTTAAAAAGTGTCAGCCATTTTTATTATTTGCCGTTTATTCATTAGTTTTGTGATGAATAACTTAATCCGAACAATGAAAGAAAAAATAATTCTTAGGTTTAAAAGAATAAGAGAAGATTTTAATGATATTCCATTACCAGAGTATTCAACAAACGGAAGTTCAGGAATGGATATCAGGGCTGCATTAGAGGACGAAAAAATTATTGAACCAGGAAAGATTGAACTCATCCCAACTAACCTGCAAGTAGAAATACCCGAAGGTTTTGAAATTCAGGTAAGACCTCGAAGTGGTTTGGCTGCAAATGATGGAATTGGAATTCTAAATTCACCAGGAACTATTGATTCCGATTACAGAGGTGAAATAAAAATTATTTTAATAAACCTGGGTAATCAACCATTTACCATTAAACGTGGTGATAGAATCGCTCAATTGGTTTTGAATAAATATTATAAAGCAGAAGTTCAATTGGTTGACGAGCTTTCAGACACTCAAAGAAATGAAGGTGGATTCGGACACACCGGTATCTGATTTTGAAATAAATCTAATTATTTAACATTCATATTTTAGGGTGAGTTATGAAAAAACTTTATACTTTCTTGCTTCTTTTCTCCTCTTTGGCTTTTCTTGCATTTGGAATTTTAAGAAGTAACGGTTATGTCGGAGCAACTGAAAAAGACGGAGGTGCAGGATGCATTTGTCATAGTTTTTCTCCGTTTAGTCAAGTATCAGGTTGGGTTGAAGGACCCGATTCTGTATTAGTTGGAACTACAACAAACTATAAACTCTATTTGACTGGAGGACCAAAAATCAGAGGAGGATTTAATCTTGCGGTTTCAAGAGGGAAAGTTTCTCCTGTTGATGGTTTAACTAAACTGATGCAATATGTTGCAAATGATTCCCAATTGACTCACACATCACCGCTTAATTTTAGTGGCAAAGATACAATATCCTGGAGCTTTAGCTATCGTGCGCCTTCAACGATTGGATTTGATACAATTTACTCCGTTGTAAATAGCACCAATGGAAATGGATCAGCAGATGGAAATGATCGCTGGAATTTTGGGCGAAAGTTTTTAGTCAAAGTTCATAATACTCCGGTTTCTGTTGATAATGAAAATTTGATTGTTTCAGATTTTAAACTATTCCAAAATTACCCGAATCCATTCAATCCGAATACGGTAATCAGCTGGAAGTCACCGGTTGGTAGTTGGCAAACTTTAAAAGTTTATGATATCAGCGGCAATGAAGTAGCAACTTTAGTAGATGAGTACAGAGAAGCAGGAAAACATGATGTCAGATTTGATGGGGAAAATTTGGCTTCAGGAATTTATTTCTATAAATTAAGTACAGAGAGTTTTGTTCAAGTCAGGAAGTTGATATTGATCAAGTAAGAGAAAAATAGCACACAAATGACTCAGATTAGGCAGATAGTCGCTGATAAAAAACGCAAATGAAAATCAGTTTAATCTGAGTTATCAGTGTGCTAATGCCAAAACCAAGCAATGTTTTAAAGTTAAGTTTTGAAATTTTAATGAAATATTGATTTGCAGCTTGTTTTAAGACTCTCGAAATTTTGGAATGCTTCGCTCATAAATAAATTTTAAAGACAGACACTATAAACTAAAATTACATACGGTGAAAATTGAGTTGCCTTATGTAATGTAGATTAGTTCAGGATAACAGTTTTGATTTTTTATATTCTCAGTTTAATCGAAGCTTATCATCATACAAAAATAAATTAACAAGTTTGTCAGCTATTAAATGTGTTTTTTAACTAAG